>NZ_JBFAWW010000006.1:0-114520 GCF_040680495.1 Streptomyces sp. NPDC052036
GTACTCACCCGAGAGACTCTCTCAGGCTTTCCTCCGGGCGCTTCCCTTCGGTGTTTCCGACTCTATCAGATCTTTTCTCGACCCGATTTCCTCGGTGCTTTCCAGGTTCCCGCTCCCGCGTTTCCCTTTCCGGCGGTGTTGACTTTATCAGATCCCCTCGGGCTCTTTCCGAGCTCCTCTGGTCCTGACCCCCGGTCAACCGGGGTTGTCCTCCCGGCCCTTGGGCCGTTCCGACGAGTGAGACTTTAGCGGATTCCTCGCTCCCGAGCTAATCGGGGGCTGCGTCCTCGCAAAAGCTTCGAACGCGGATTCCTCATTCCGAAAATACGCGCACCGAAGCACACAGCGCTATGACGCCGATGATCGGTAGGTACCTACGGAATGGCTGTCCGGGGACCGACCGGAATCGGCGCTCACGTCGGACAACCCGAAGAACCTTACGGATCGGCCTGGGGTGTGTCAACTCGGTGCCGTACCGCCCCGTGCAGGCGTAGTCTCGTGTCCATGACTTCGCGTACGTGCACCCAGCAGTGGTGGGCCGCCTGACACGGCGGCCGGACTCACGTATGCGCTCAACGGCCGCCGCTTCGGCGGCCGTTCTCGTATCTCCTCCACAGGGGCGGCCGGCCGGCAGCGGCGGTCCCGACCAGAAGGTGGAGAGATGACACGGGTCTTCAGCGGGGTCAAGCCGACCGGGCACCTGACGCTGGGCAACTATCTGGGCGCCATGCGGCGGTGGGCCGACGTGGACCAGCACCAGTCCGACGCCCTCTTCTGCATCGTCGATCTGCACGCACTGACCGTGGACCACGATCCGGCGCGGGTGCGCAGGCTCAGTCGCCAGGGGGCGACGCTGCTGCTGGCGTCGGGACTCGACCCCGATCTGTGCACCGTGTTCGTGCAGAGCCATGTGGACGAACACGCGCGGCTGTCGTACGTGCTGGAGTGCGTGGCCACCGACGGCGAGATGCGGCGCATGATCCAGTACCGGGAGAAGTCCGCGCGGGAACGGGAGCGGGGCGGGAGCGTGCGGCTGTCGCTGCTGACGTATCCCGCGTTGATGGCGGCGGACATCCTGGCGTACGGGGCCGACGAGGTACCCGTGGGAGACGACCAGACCCAGCATGTGGAGCTGACCCGGGATCTGGCCGTGCGGTTCAACCAGCGTTACGGGCACACATTCGTGGTGCCCCGGGCGACCCGCCCCCCGGTCGCGGCCAGGGTCATGAACCTGCAGGACCCGACCTCGAAGATGGGGAAGTCCGACGACTCGGGGCCGGGGATCGTCTATCTGCTCGACGAGCCGGACGTGGTGCGGAAGAAGATCATGCGGGCCGTGACGGACAGCGGTTCGGACGTCGTGTACGACCGGGAGACCCGGCCCGGGGTGACGAACCTGCTGGAGATCCTGGCCGCCTGTGAGGGGGGCGGCCCCGAGAAGCTGAGCGGCGCCTACGACTCGTACGGCGCCCTGAAGAAGGACACCGCGGAGGCCGTCGTAGAGCTGCTGCGGCCGGTGCAGGAGCGGCACAAGGAGCTGTGCGCGGACCCCGGGTATGTGGACGGGGTGCTGCGGGCCGGTGCGGAGCGGGCCAGAGGGATGGCCCGGCCTCAGGTGGACGCGGCGTACCGGGCGATCGGGTTGCTGCCGGCCGGGTGAGGGTTCGCTGCCCACCGCCGGTCCCCCGGCGGTGGGCAGGCCCGTCAGCTGTTGCCGGACGCCAGCTCGCGGCTGCGGTCGCGGGCCGCTTCCAGCGCGGCGATCAGGGCCGCTCGTACGCCGTGGTTCTCCAGTTCGCGGATGGCGTTGATCGTCGTGCCGGCCGGGGAGGTCACGTTCTCGCGGAGCTTCACCGGGTGCTCGCCGCTGTCGCGGAGCATGACCGCCGCGCCGATCGCGGACTGGACGATCAGCTCGTGGGCCTTGTCGCGGGGCAGGCCGAGCAGGATGCCGGCGTCGGTCATGGCCTCGACCAGGTAGAAGAAGTACGCCGGGCCCGAGCCGGACAGGGCGGTGCAGGCGTCCTGCTGGGACTCGGGGACGCGGAGTGTCTTGCCGACGGCTCCGAAGATCTCCTCGGCGTGGGAGAGGTGGGCCTCGGTGGCGTGGCTGCCGGCCGAGATGACGGACATGGCCTCGTCGACGAGGGCGGGGGTGTTCGTCATGACGCGGACCACCGGGGTGCCGGCGGTGAGGCGTGACTCGAAGAACGAGGTGGGGATGCCGGCGGCGCCGCTGATGACCAGGCGGTCGGCGGGGATGTGCGGCGCGAGTTCGTCGAGGAGCGTGCCCATGTCCTGGGGCTTGACGGTGAGGATGAGGGTCTCGGCGCTCTTCGCGGCCTCGGCGTTGGAGACCGGGGTGACGCCGTGGCGGCTGCGGAGCTCCTCGGCCCGTTCCCGGCGTCGGGCGGTGACCAGGAGGTCGGCGGGGGCCCAGCCGGCTCGGATCATTCCGCTGAGCAGGGCCTCGCCGATCTTTCCGGTGCCGAGGACTGCGACTTTCTGGGTCATGGTGCGGTGCCCTCCGGGGGTTGCGTCGTCCGGGTTCATCCTCGCACCGGGGTGGGCGTGCGAGGCGGGTCGTCCGGTGGGCGGGACACCGGCCCCGTCCCGCGCCGCCGCTATGCCGTGCGTCGCCTGAGGGTCGCCGCTCCCAGTCCGAGCACCAGGAGTGCGCAGCCCGCGACGATCAGGGCGTCCCTGACGAACGTCGTCGTCATGTCCGTATGGCGGAGGACCTCGTTCATGCCGTCCACCGCGTAGGACATCGGCAGCACGTCGGAGAGCGCCGTCAGCACCGGGTGCATGTCCGAGCGGGGGGTGAAGAGGCCGCAGAGCAGGAGTTGCGGGAAGATCACCGCCGGCATGAACTGGACCGCCTGGAACTCCGAGGCCGCGAACGCCGAGACGAAGAGGCCGAGGGCCGTGCCGAGCAGGGCGTCGAGCAGCGCCACCAGCAGAAGCAGCCAGGGCGAGCCGGTGACGTCCAGGCCGAGGAACCAGACCGCCAGTCCGGTGGCCAGGGCGGACTGGATGATCGCGAGCGTGCCGAAGGCGAGGGCGTAGCCCGCGATCAGATCCGCCTTGCCGAGGGGCATCGCGAGGAGGCGCTCCAGGGTGCCGGAGGTGCGTTCGCGCAGGGTCGCGATGGACGTCACCAGGAACATCGTGATCAGCGGGAAGATCCCGAGGAGCGAGGCGCCGATCGAGTCGAAGGTGCGCGGGCTGCCGTCGAAGACATAGCGGAGCAGCACCAGCATCAGGCACGGGACGACCAGCATCAGCGCGATGGTGCGCGGGTCGTGGCGGAGCTGTCGCAGCACGCGGGCGGCCGTGGCCGTCGCGCGGGAGACGGTGAGGGCCCTCCCGGCCGGGTGGGCGGTGGCGATGGTCATCGGACCGTCTCCTTTCCTGCCGTCCGCTGCTCCGCCGCCTCGTCCACCAGGCACAGGAACGCTTCTTCAACCGTCTCCGCGCCGGTACGGGTGCGCAGGGCCTCCGGGGTGTCGTCGGCGAGCAGCTCCCCCTCCCGCATCAGCAGGAGGCGATGGCAGCGCTCGGCCTCGTCCATGACGTGCGAGGAGACGAGGAGGGTGGCGCCGCGGTCGGCCGCGAGGCGGTGGAAGAGGGCCCAGAGGTCGCGGCGCAGGACCGGGTCGAGACCGACCGTGGGTTCGTCGAGGACCAGGAGTTCCGGGGTGCCCAGCAGTGCGACCGCGAGGGAGACGCGGCTGCGCTGGCCGCCGGAGAGGTTGCCGGCGAGGGAGTCGGCGTGCGAGGTGAGGTCCACGTCGGCGATGGCCCGGGTGACGTTGTGGTGGCGGCGGTCGGCGGCGGCGCGGCCCGGGTCGAGGATCGCGGCGAAGTAGTCGAGGTTCTGGCGGATCGTCAGGTCGGCGTAGACGGAGGGCGCCTGGGCGACGTAGCCGATCCGGGAGCGCAGGGGGGCGGAGCCGGCGGGCAGGCCGAGGACCTCCAGGGTGCCGGCGACCTTGGCCTGGGTGCCGACGATCGCCCGCATGAGGGTCGATTTGCCGCAGCCGGACGGGCCGAGCAGACCGGTGATCCGGCCGCGGGGCACGGTGAAGCCGAGATGGCGGAGGACCGTGCGGGTGCCACGGCGGACGGTGAGCCGGTCGGCGTGGACGGCGGGTGCGGTGAGTGCGGCGGGAGCGGTGGGAGCGGGTGCCGGCGTCTCGGGGCCGGGCGGGTGCGCCCGGCGATTATTCATCATGCGATGAATATGGCGCGGACGGGTCCGGTCGTCAAGGGGCGGCACGTTCCGGCGGGGGCCCTGGAGTCGACGCGGCAAAGCCGCCGGCCGGTGCGGGCGCACGGGCGCGGCGGCTTGGGTCCTGCTCGGGCGGACGGCTTGGGGCTACGGACGTCGGGCCACGATCAGTTCGACGTCGTAGACCTCCTCCACGAAGCCGTCCGGGAAGGCGTCGAGGAGGCGCTCCCGTTCCTCGGCGAGGAAGGCGCGGGTGCCCTCCTCGCCGTGGACGAGGAAGAGCGAGTGGCTGCCGATGTTGGCGAGGTGGAGGTCGACGGGCACCCTACGGCTCCAGCGCACCACGCGGTGGGTGTGGGCCGGGACCTCGGGCGCGCCCTTGAAGGCGAGTTCGGTACGTGTGCCGCCGGCGCCGTTCTTGGTGGCGTCCTCGGCGCCGAAGTACCGCTTGATGCGCTCCGCCTGCGCGGTGATCCAGGGCACGTCCGGGGCGTCCATGTTCCACCACAGCGCGAGCGCGCCGCCCGGGCGCAGGACGCGCAGGGCCTCCGGGACCGAACGGGCGGCGTCGGTCCAGTGCCAGGACTGGGCGTAGGTGAGGAAGTCGACGGAGGCTGCGGCGAGCGGGAGGGCGTTTCCGTCGCCGCGCAGCAGCGGGACGTCAGGGAGGGTGCGGCGGAACTGGGCCGCCATACCGTCGCCGGGCTCGATCCCGAGGACCTGTGCGCCCCTGGCCCGCAGGAGGGCGGTGGCGATGCCGGTGCCCGCGCCGACGTCCACGACCCGGGCGCCGGTCAGGGAGCGGTCGGCGAGTTCCTCCAGCGCGTCGAAGAGGGCGGGCGGATAGGAGGGGCGGTTGGCGGCGTACTGGGCCGCGGCGGCATTGAACGAGTGGGCTCGCAGGGAGCTGGAGGGCGCGGTCATGCGTCCATGGTGGCGCGCCTCGGGTGCCGGCACAGCGGGATTCCCGGGTCCCGGGTCCCCCTGTACCGGGTCCCGGGAGGGGGCGGTGGGCCGCCGGTCAGGAGCGGCGCTTGCGGGCCGGGTTCCCCGTGCGGCGCTTCGCGCGCTTCTGGTGGGCGGCGTGGGCCTTGTCGTACTCCTCGCGGTGCAGCTTCTCGCCGGGGGCCTCGGTCAGCGAACGGACGAAGTAGGCGAGCAGCGAGCCGAGGAAACCGATCGCGAGCAGGCCCCGGAGGGAGGACCGGCGCTCCGGGTCGGGGCGCTTGCCGAAGGCTTCCCAGGTGTGGCCGAACGCCAGCACGCTGCAGACCGCGAACATCACCACGACCAGCACGGTCACGGGTGTGCCGACGTCGGCGATCTGCAGGCCCTGGTAGGCGAAGCGCAGCACGAGGACGGAGACGGCGGCGACCAGGAGGGAGCCGACGGCCACCGCGGCGCGGCGGGCGCCGTAGCCGCCGTCGTGGTCCACCCAGGTCGTACCGAAGAAGCGGATCGGTTCGGGACGGGGTCCGCGCGGGGTGTCCGGAGTGCCGTTCTCGTCGTTCACGCGTCGATTATCACCCCGGCGGCAGGCAGGACCCCGCCCCGGTCCGGTTCAGCCGCAGCGGGAGGCGACGTAGCCGTCGCTGCCCGTGTGCACATAGGCGTCCGCGACGTACTCACCGGCGTCGATGCTGTCCCAGATGTTGCTCGTGCCGTAGGGACCGGTGACCGTCGTGCCCGGCGTCTGGCAGTAGATCGGCACCTTGGCGCCCTCGGGCAGGATCCGGACGACGCCGTAGCCGGTGCCGGGGCCGCTGCGGACGTTGAGCCGGGCGCCCGGGGCCACCGAGTAGTAGCGCACGGCCGCGGCGGCCGCGACGGACTCCGTCACGCCGCCGTCCTGGGCTTCTCCGACCTGGTCGACAGACATGGAATACCTCCCCCGTTGAGCCCCATGATCGTCATGGGGTCCCGTTCATTCCCCCGCGTCACGTCGCGAAACACAGGTGTGACACGCCCGCGGAGGCTAGCAAGCCGCCTCTGACTCGCACGAGTCATCGACTAGGCTCCGTGCGTCGCGCGCGCGGACGAAACAGTCACGGGGGTGGTCCAATGGCGCCACAGCACAACACCGGAGCGGGCGCGGAAGCGGAACTTCCCGAGTACGCCGGTCACTATCCTCTGGAGTCCTGTCTCGGCTCCGGTGGCATGGGTGTGGTGCATCTGGCCCGGAGCACCTCGGGGCTGAAGCTCGCGGTGAAGGTCGTACACGCCCAGTTCGCCAAGGACCCGGAGTTCAGGGGGCGTTTCCGGCAGGAGGTGGCCGCCGCCCGGAGGGTGAGCGGTGCCTTCACCGCGCCCGTCGTCGATGCCGACCCCGAGGCCGCGCGGCCCTGGATGGCCACGCTGTTCATCCCCGGTCCGACCCTGTCCGACCATGTGAAGCGGAACGGGCCCATGGCGCCGGCCCAGTTGCGCCGGCTGATGGCCGGGCTCGCCGAGGCGCTGCGCGACATCCATCGGGTCGGGGTCGTGCACCGGGATCTGAAGCCGAGCAACGTGCTGCTCGCCGAGGACGGCCCGAAGGTCATCGACTTCGGTATCTCCCGGCCGAAGGACAGCGAACTGCGCACGGAGACCGGCAAGTTGATCGGCACGCCGCCGTTCATGGCGCCCGAGCAGTTCCGTCGGCCGAGGGAGGTCGGTCCGGCCGCCGACATCTTCGCGCTCGGGTCCGTCCTGGTGCACGCGGCGACGGGCCGTGGACCGTTCGACTCCGACAGTCCGTATGTCGTCGCCTACCAGGTCGTGCACGACGAGCCGGATCTGACCGGTGTGCCGGAGAGCCTCGCGCCGCTGGTCATGGGCTGTCTGGCCAAGGAGCCCGAGGACCGGCCCACGCCCGACGAGCTGATGCGGGAACTGCGGTCGGTGGCGGCGTCGTACGACACCCAGGCCTTCATACCGGCGCAGCGCAGCGATGACACGCAGAGCGGCACTCCGGGTGACCTGTCGCACGACGCTCCCGGTGACGCGCCTGGTGACACCGCGGCTGACATGCCGAGCGGTGAGCCGCCGCCCGAGTCCCGTGCCGGGAGACCGGGCCGGCGGCCCCGGGGCCTGCTCGGCCGGATGGCTCTGGTGGCGGGAGCGTTCAGTCTCGTGGTGGGCGGCGCATGGACCGTCGTCCGGCTGCTCGACGACGGCGGCTCCGCTCCGGCCGGTCCCCGCACCTCGCTGGCCGCGTTCCGCACCTGGGAGGCGAGGCCCGCGTCCGGGGACAGTGCCGTGCCGCAGTGCTCCTACGGTGCGGACAAGCTGCTGTGCGGACAGTCCGGTCTGGTCTTCGCCCTCGACCCGTCCGACGGCTCCCTGGTGTGGCGGCACAGGTACGACGCGGCCTTCCGCAGCGGACCCCCGGTCCTCTCGGGCGGTCTCGTCCAGCCGTTGCCGGCCCGGATCCAGCCCCTGGAGGCGCTGGACCCCGGGTCGGGCCGGACCCGCTGGCACCGGGAGATGCCCGCCTACAACGGGATGCGGCAGGCAGGGGGCATGCTCCTGCTCACCGGCACCGACGGGACGGTCACCGGCGTGGACAACGCCACGGGAAAGACCGAGTGGAGCCACCGGATCCCCGGCCAGAGCATGCCGTACTTCACCTCGTTCACGGGGGACCCGCTGGCGTACGCCGTGAGCACATCCGACGACGGGTCGGACACGCGGATCACCGCGGTGGACGCGGAGACGGGTGACGTGCGCTGGGACGCCCGTATGAAGGGAAACCTCACGCCCTTCGGCAGCGCGGACGGGTCCGTCTTCCTCCTCTCCAAGGACCCGGTCTACGGGCGCACCCGAGCCGTGGTCCGCTACACCCCCGAGTCGAGGTCGACGCGCGCCGTCGCGCTGCCTTTCCCCCTGGACGACGCCCATGGCACCGTCCACGGCAGCGTCGTCCATCTGCTGGCCGCCGGGGGCACGCTGGAGGCCGTCGACATGGACCGGCGCAGACCGCTCTGGCGTGTCGAGACGTCCGTGAGCCGCGGCTCGGCGCCGGTCGAGGACGGCGGGCACGTCTACTTCACCGCCGCCGACGGACGGCTGCTCGCCTTCGACGCGGGCGACGGCCGGCTTCTCGGCCAGACCCGGCCGCGCCTCGGCCCCCATGCCGACCGGGTGACGGCCGCGCTGCCGGAGCCCGTGATCGTCGACGGTCATGTCTACGCGGGCGCCCCCGACGGCACCGTCTTCGGTGTGGACGGACGTGACCCGTCGCTCTGGTGACATGCGAGGGGGCCGCTCCCGAAGGAGCGGCCCCCTCGTACGTCGCCGGTCAGCCCGGCTCCGTCAGGCGGTTCAGCCCAGCTTCGACACGTCGCGCACGGCGCCCTTGTCCGCGCTCGTCGCCATCGCGGCGTAGGCACGCAGGGCGGCCGAGACCTTGCGGCCGCGGTCCGCGGGGGCGTACACGCCGTTCAGGGCGGCGCGGCGGGTGTCCAGCTCGTCGTCGGACACCAGCAGGTCGATCGTGCGGTTCGGGATGTCGATGCGGATGCGGTCGCCGTCCCGGACCAGGGCGATCGTGCCGCCCGAGGCCGCCTCCGGAGAGGCGTGACCGATCGACAGGCCCGAGGTGCCGCCGGAGAAGCGGCCGTCGGTGACCAGTGCGCACGCCTTGCCCAGGCCGCGGCCCTTCAGATACGAGGTCGGGTACAGCATCTCCTGCATGCCCGGGCCGCCCTTGGGACCCTCGTACCGGATGACGACGACGTCGCCCTCCTTGACCTGCTGGGTGAGGATCTTCTCGACGGCCTGCTCCTGCGACTCGCAGACGACCGCGGGGCCCTCGAAGGTCCAGATCGACTCGTCGACGCCGGCCGTCTTCACCACACAGCCGTCGACCGCGAGATTGCCCTTGAGGACCGCGAGGCCGCCGTCCTGGGAGTACGCGTGCTCGGCCGACCGGATGCAGCCGCTCTCGGCGTCCACGTCCAGCGCTTCCCAGCGCTCGGACTGGGAGAACGCCTCGGCGGAGCGGACACAGCCGGGGGCCGCGTGCCACAGCTCGACCGCCTCGGGGGAGGGGGAGCCGCCGCGGACGTCCCAGGTCTTGAGCCAGTCCCCGAGGGACGGGCTGTGGACGGCGTGCACGTCCTCGTTCAGCAGGCCCGCGCGGTGCAGCTCGCCGAGGAGGGCCGGGATGCCGCCGGCGCGGTGCACGTCCTCCATGTAGTACGTACGGTCCTTGGCGACGTTCGGGGCGACCTTCGCCAGGCACGGCACCCGGCGCGAGACCTCGTCGATCTCCGCGAGGCCGAACGGGACGCCCGCCTCCTGGGCGGCGGCCAGCAGGTGCAGGATCGTGTTGGTCGAGCCGCCCATCGCGATGTCGAGGGCCATCGCGTTCTCGAAGGCCGAGAAGGTGGCGATGCTGCTGGGCAGGACGGTCTCGTCGTCCTGCTCGTAGTAGCGGCGGGTGAGGTCCATGACCGTGCGGGCCGCGTTCTCGTACAGCGCCCGGCGGGCCGTGTGGGTGGCCAGGACCGAGCCGTTGCCGGGGAGGGAGAGGCCGATCGCCTCGGTCAGGCAGTTCATCGAGTTGGCCGTGAACATGCCGGAACAGGACCCGCAGGTCGGACAGGCGTTCTCCTCGATGCGGAGGATGTCCTCGTCGGAGACCTTGTCGTTCACGGCGTCGGAGATCGCGTCGACCAGGTCGAGCGTACGGACCGTGCCGTCGACCAGGGTGGCGCGGCCGGACTCCATCGGGCCGCCCGAGACGAAGACCGTCGGGATGTTCAGGCGCAGGGCCGCCATCAGCATGCCCGGGGTGATCTTGTCGCAGTTGGAGATGCAGACCAGGGCGTCGGCGCAGTGGGCCTCGACCATGTACTCCACGCTGTCCGCGATCAGGTCGCGGGAGGGGAGGCTGTAGAGCATGCCGCCGTGACCCATCGCGATGCCGTCGTCGACGGCGATCGTGTTGAACTCGCGCGGGATGCCGCCCGCCTCCCGGATCGCCTCGCTGACGATCCGGCCGACCGGCTGGAGGTGGGTGTGGCCCGGCACGAACTCCGTGAAGGAGTTGGCGACCGCGATGATCGGCTTCCGTCCGATGTCCGCACCGGGTACACCGGAGGCACGCATCAGGGCGCGGGCGCCCGCCATGTTGCGGCCGTGGGTGACTGTGCGGGACCTCAGCTCGGGCATCGTGGCTCGCTCCTTCGGAGAGTTCTCAGCTCATGTCGAGCGTACGCCGGTGCTCCAAGGGACGGACACGACCGTCCGGAATGCGGGATGGGTGTTTCAGGAACCCGGCGGGGGCGGGGATCCGACTCGGAAGAGCCGCTGCGTGGGGTCCGGGGCGGGCGTGTTGGGGCGGGCGTGTTCCGGGCCGGGTTGCGGTGGCAGGGGCGTCTGTTGCGGTGGCAGGGGTGTCTCAGGGGTTGGCCATATGCCCCTGCACCACCGGCGCCAGGCGCGCCACCAGCTGTTCCAGGTCGGCCGACGCCACCGGCTCCACCTTGATCACGTACCGCAGCATCGCGACCCCGACCAGCTGCGCGGCGGCCAGTTCGGCACGCAGCTCCGCGTCGGGGAGGCCGAGCTGCCCCGAGATGCGGCGCAGCAGCTGCTCGACGATCAGCCGGCGGAAGACGGCGGCCGCGGTGTCGTTGTTCACGGCGGAGCGGACGATCGCGAGCAGGGGCGTACGGGTCACGGGGTTCTCCCAGACGCCGAAGAAGAAACGGGTCAGGCGCTCGCCGACGGCGTCGCGGGGGCCCTCGGCGAGCGCGTCGGGCGCGCTCAGGGCGGGCGCGACGGCGAGCTCGATGGCGGCCTCGAAGACCTGTTCCTTGGTGCCGAAGTAGTGGTGCACGAGCGCGGAGTCCACCCCCGCGGCCTTGGCGATGCCGCGGACGGACGTCTTCTCGTAGCCGCGCTCGGAGAACTCCTCGCGGGCCGCCTCCAGGATGCGGTCCCGGGTGGCGGGGGCCGCCTCCGTCTCCCTGCGGCTGGGCCGTCCCCTGCCGCGGCGGACGGGACCCGCGCCCGTCGACCCGGCCGGTCCGGTGGTCCCGGTCACGGACGGACCACCCCGCTCACCCGCGGGACACCTTCGCGGCGGACGCGAGGTGCAGACGTGTGAAGGCGAGCGCCTCCGCGAGATCGGCCTCGCGCTCGGCGGCGGACATCGCGCGGCGGGTGTTGACCTCGATGACGACGTATCCGTCGAAGCCGGTGAGCGCGAGCCGCTCCAGGACCTCTGCGCAGGGCTGGACGCCGCGGCCGGGGACGAGGTGCTCGTCCTTGTTGGAGCCGTTGCCGTCGGCGAGGTGGACATGGCCGAGGCGGTCGCCCATGCGTTCGAGCATCTGCAGGGCGTCGGAGCGGGCCGTGGCGGTGTGGCTCAGGTCGATCGTGAAGTGGCGGTAGTCGTCCCTCGTGACGTCCCAGTCGGGGGCGTAGGCGAGCATCTCGCGGTCGCGGTAGCGCCAGGGGTACATGTTCTCCACGGCGAACCGCACATCCGTCTCGTTCGCCATGCGCCAGATGCCGTTGACGAAGTCGCGGGCGTACTGCCGCTGCCACCGGAAGGGCGGGTGAACGACGACGGTGCCCGCGCCGAGCTTCTCGGCGGCCCTGCGGGCGCGCTGGAGCTTGACCCAGGGGTCGCTGGACCACACCCGCTGGGTGATCAGCAGACAGGGTGCGTGAACAGCGAGAACGGGGATCTGGTGGTAGTCGCTGAGCCGGCGCAGCGCCTCGATGTCCTGGCTGACGGGATCGGTCCACACCATGACCTCGACCCCGTCGTACCCGAGGCGCGCGGCCATCTCGAAGGCCGTCGCCGTCGACTCCGGATAGACGGAGGCCGTCGACAGGGCGACCTTCGCATCCGGGATGCGCACCACTGGTTCTGCCACGAGGGACAGGGTACGGGGCGTCGCCTTGGCATGGAGGGGCGGCCGCTCAGGGCGGGATGTGGCAAGGCGCACAGCGCCGCACGGCACCCCCTTGGGCCCCCAGGGATTGCCTAGCCCGCTGCCATGTGGTCGAGGCGGCGCAGGATCACGCCCTCGCGCAGGGCCCACGGACAGACCTCCAGGGCCTCCACACCGAACAGGTCCATCGCGCCCTCGGCGACCAGCGCGCCCGCGAGGAGCTGGGCCGCCCGGCCCTCGGAGACGCCCGGGAGGTCCGCGCGCTGCTCGGCCGTCATCCCGGCGAGCTGCGGCACCCAGGCCTCCAGGGACTCCCGCTTCAGCTCGCGCTGCACATACACGCCCTCGGCCGAACGCGCCGCGCCGGCGAGGCGGGCGAGCTGCTTGAAGGTCTTGGAGGTGGCGACGACGTGGTCGGGCACCCCGAGGCGGCTGAACTCGCCGACCGTACGCGCGATCTCGGTCCGCACATGGCGGCGCAGCGCCCTGATGTCCGCGGGATCCGGCGGATCGCCGGGGAGCCAGGACGCGGTGAGCCGGCCCGCGCCCAACGGCAGCGACACCGCCGCGTCGGGTTCCTCGTCCATGCCGTAGGCGATCTCCAGCGAGCCGCCGCCGATGTCGAGGACGAGCAGCTTGCCCGCGGACCAGCCGAACCAGCGGCGGGCCGCGAGGAAGGTCAGCCGCGCCTCCTCCGCGCCGGTCAGCACCTGGAGCTCGACGCCTGTGGCCTCCTTGACCCGGGCCAGCACGTCGTCCGCGTTGCTCGCCTCGCGCACCGCGGAGGTGGCGAACGGCAGCAGGTCCTCGACGCCCTTGTCCTCGGCGGCCTGGAGGGCGTCGCGGACGACGGCGATCAGCTTGTCGACCCCTTCGGGGCCGATGGCGCCGTCGCCGTCGAGCAGCTGGGCGAGCCGCAGTTCCGCCTTGTGCGAGTGCGCGGGCAGCGGGCGCGCGCCGGGGTGCGCGTCCACCACCAGCAGATGCACTGTGTTCGAACCCACGTCGAGGACACCGAGTCTCATGTACGGAACGCTACTGCCAGTACGACGATCCTCAGGCCCTGAAGCGGCCCGGAGCCACTTACCCTGGATGCGTGCCAAAGACGAAAAAGGCGAAGTCCGACAAATCCTCCAAGGGATCGAAGGATTCTCCGCAGGCGAAGGCGTCCCCCTCCAAGAAGGCCCCGAGCGTGAGCGACGAGAAGGGGCTCGATTTCGCGCGCGCGTGGGTGGAGTTTCCGGATCCGGCCGACGACGAACAGGTCTTCCGCTGCGATCTGACATGGCTGACCTCGCGCTGGAGCTGCATCTTCGGAAGCGGCTGCCAGGGCATCCAGGCGGGCCGCGCGGACGACGGCTGCTGCACGCTGGGCGCGCACTTCTCGGACGAGGACGACGAGAAGCGGGTGGCCGAACACGTCGCACGGCTGACGCCGGAGATCTGGCAGAACCATGACGTGGGCATGGAGACCGGCTGGGTTTCGGTGGACGACGAGGGTTCCCGCCAGACCCGCCCCTATCAGGGCTCGTGCATCTTCCAGAACCGGCCCGGGTTCGCGGGCGGCGCGGGCTGCTCGCTGCACATCCTGGCGCTGCGGGAGGGCCGCGAGCCGCTGGAGACCAAGCCGGACGTGTGCTGGCAGCTGCCGATCCGGCGGACGTACGACTGGATCGACCGGCCGGACGACACGCGGGTACTGCAGGTGTCCATCGGTGAGTACGACCGCCGGGGCTGGGGCCCGGGCGGCCATGACCTGCACTGGTGGTGCACGTCGGCGACGTCGGCGCACGGCGCGGGCGATCCGGTGTACGTCTCGTACCGGGCCGAGCTGACCGAGCTGATGGGCAAGGCGGGGTACGACCGCCTGGTCGGGCTGTGCGAGCAGCGCCTGGCGTCGCAGCTGCCGCTGGTGGCGCCGCATCCTGCCGATCCGGTGGAGTGAACTGAGCGGCGGGTTTCGCCCCGTGCGTGCAAGGGCCCCGCGTGTACGGGGGCCCGTGCGCGTGAGGGCCCGTGCGCGTGAGGGCCCGTGCGCGTGAGGGCCCGTGCGCGTGAGGGCCCGTGCGCGTGAGGGCCCGTGCGCGTGAGGTGGGTGCCCCGTGCGCTGCGGGGTGGGTTGTCCTACGTCTGTGGTGGCCGGGCCTACGAGGACGGGCTCGGGGTGGCGCTCCCGGCGGGCGGCGGGGTCGAGGCCGGGGGGTCCTGGGAGGGCGGCGGGTCCGTGGTCGGCGGGTCCGTGGGCGTCGGGTCGCCGGGCGTGGGTCCGGGGTCGGACGTGGGCGGATCGCTCGGTACGGGGGCGGACGGACCGGTGTGCACGGGGGTGGGGCGCGGGTCGGGCGGCACCGCCGTCCCGTAGCCGTCGATCGAGACCACGACGCCCGCGGGTGCCACCGTCACGCGCGCGTGCCAGGGGCCGGACGGTTCGCGCAGGGGATCGACGTACACCCGGACCGTGATCGACGCCCCCGGGGCGAGCGTTCCGGACGTCTGGCTGAGGGAGAGCCAGGAGGCTCCGGTGGACGCCGACCAGGAGACCGGCGCGCTGCCCGACGCGGTCAGCGTGACGAGGGTCGTGGTGCCGTCGCCCGCCGCCGTCACTGTGAGGTGCCCCGCTTCCCGGGCGCCCGTCCGCACCCCGATGACCTCGACGGACACATCGGGCTGGCGGCCGTCCTTGCCGAAGCGGGCGCCGGGTCTCGTACGCGCGTTGCCCGCGTTCTCGTAGCCGTCCGAGCCCGTGCCGCCGAGCACGGCGGAGTCGTGCAGCTCGCGCGCGGTGACCGTGCGGCCGTCGGTGCCCTCGCCGGTGAGGGGCGCACCGCGGTAGGCCGCCCACAGGGCGATGACGGGGGCCGCGACCACGGCGGCGACGACGGTCGTCGTGACGGCACGCGCGCGTAGACGGTCGCGGCGCGCCGCGTGGTCCTTGGGGTCCATGGGGAAGCCGCGCCGGTCGAAGCGGGGAGCACCGCCACGCGCGCGGGGGACGTGCGCCATCGCGGCGTGCAGGGCCGCGCGCGGAGCCTCGAGGACGGGGAGCGCGGCGGGGGTGACGCTGGTGCCCGGCCAGGCACCGGGGACCGCCCGCTCGGCGGTGCGACGACAGCGGGGACAGTCGTCGACGTGCCGGACGAGTTCGCGGCGCAGGGTGGCGCTCAGCACGAACTGGTGGTCGTCGGTCAGGCGGGCGACGCTCGGGCAGGAGCCGGTCTCGACGACCGCGAGCGCGGCGCGAGTGCGCTCGACCTCGCAGGCGGCGGAGGCGAGGAGTTCCCGTGCGGCTGCCAGGTCCATGCCGAGGACGGCGGCGACCTCCTGGGCGGTGAGCTGGTGACGCACGGCGAGTTCCAGCGCCTCCCGCTGCTCGGGCGTCGTACCGGCCGCCTCGGGCCAGGCGAGCTGGGCGAGTTCCTGTCTGCGCTGCTGCCGGATCTCCTCGGGGACGGCTCCCTCGGGTGCGGAGGCACCGGCGATCGCCTCGGCGGCGCGCCGGTCGTCGGCCTCCCGGTACCCGCGCGGACCGCGGTCGCGCCCCGCGGCGTGACCGGCCTGGCGGCGGCGCCGGGCCTCGGCGAGCCGGCGCAGACAGGACCAACGGACCAGCGCGTACAGCCAGGCACGGCAGTCTTCGGGGGTGTCCGGGGCGCGGGTGCCGCGGCGGTCGGCGAGCGTGAGGGCGTCCCCCAGGGCGGCCGTCGCCGTGTCGTGGTCGCACAACACGGACAGGCAGTAGGTGAACAGGCCGTCGAGGTAGGGCTCGTATCGCGCGGGAGGGCGCTGTGCCGTGCTGCGGGCGCTGCCACCGCGAGGCACGCTCCCCCGCTTGCGAGCGTCGTTGCGCGCTGGGCGTGCGCCGGTGGCGTGCGTGGAAGTCTCCGGCCTGCTGCTCATCACCTGTGCGACCGTAGGCGCCCACAGGCTGCACCTTCTTCCACCTTGCGCACTTTTACTCCGTACGGGTGAAACGATCCCTCAAAACGGGCCACGAGAAGCGGGTGCGGCGGGCCCAGCGCGCGCCGGCGCTCCGACCGCGCGCAGGTCCCGGGCGCTCCGCCCCCCGCCTGCGCGCCGCGGGCGCCGGGCGCCGGGCGCCGGGCGCCGGGGGAGTCGGGGCGGGTTCCCGCGGGGGGTAGGGGACAGGGGGCAGGGAGCAGGCCGGGGTCGGCGCGGGCGAGGGGCGGAGTCGGTGTCGGTATCGATGTCGGTATCGATGTCGGTATCGATGTCGGTATCGATGTCAATGTCGCGGCCGAGGGTTCCGGTGTCGTGGGCCGCGGCCCCTGGTGTCAGTGGGTCCCGCTACGGTTTCGTCCATGGCTGCCCGTACGAAGACCACCAAGGACCGGCCGTCCTACCGCTGCACCGAGTGCGGCTGGCAGACGGCCAAGTGGCTCGGCCGCTGCCCCGAGTGCCAGGCCTGGGGCACGATCGAGGAGTACGGCGCGCCCGCGGTGCGGACGACGACACCGGGCCGGGTGACCACCTCCGCCGTCCCCATCGGCCAGGTCGACGGACGGCAGGCCGCCGCCCGGTCCACCGGCGTGCCCGAGCTGGACCGCGTTCTCGGCGGCGGGCTCGTGCCGGGCGCGGTCGTGCTGCTGGCCGGCGAACCCGGCGTCGGCAAGTCCACGCTGCTGCTGGACGTCGCGGCGAAGGCGGCGAGCGACGAGCACCGGACGCTGTATGTGACGGGCGAGGAGTCGGCGAGCCAGGTGCGGCTGCGCGCCGACCGCATCGGGGCCATCGACGACCACCTCTACCTGGCGGCGGAGACCGATCTCTCCGCCGTGCTCGGCCACTTGGACGCGGTGAAGCCGTCCCTGCTCATCCTGGACTCCGTGCAGACCGTCGCGTCGCCCGAGATCGACGGCGCGCCCGGCGGCATGGCCCAGGTCCGGGAGGTCGCCGGGGCCCTCATCCGCGCCTCCAAGGAGCGCGGCATGTCCACCCTCCTCGTCGGCCACGTCACCAAGGACGGCGCGATCGCGGGCCCGCGCCTGCTCGAACACCTGGTGGACGTCGTCCTGCACTTCGAGGGCGACCGGCACGCCCGGCTGCGCCTCGTACGAGGCGTCAAGAACCGGTACGGCGCGACCGACGAGGTCGGCTGCTTCGAGCTGCACGACGAGGGGATCACCGGCCTGGCCGACCCGAGCGGTCTGTTCCTGACCCGTCGCGACGAGCCGGTCCCCGGCACCTGCCTGACCGTCACCCTGGAGGGCCGCCGGCCCCTCGTCGCCGAGGTGCAGGCCCTGACGGTCGACTCGCAGATCCCCTCCCCGCGGCGTACGACGTCGGGCCTGGAGACCTCCCGCGTCTCGATGATGCTGGCCGTGCTGGAGCAGCGCGGCCGGATCAGCGCCCTCGGCAAGCGGGACATCTACTCCGCGACGGTCGGCGGGGTGAAGCTCTCCGAGCCGGCCGCGGACCTGGCGGTCGCGCTGGCGCTGGCGAGCGCCGCGAGCGACACCCCGCTGCCCAAGAATCTGGTGGCGATCGGCGAAGTGGGCCTCGCGGGCGAGGTAAGACGCGTCACAGGGGTCCAGCGCCGGCTGTCCGAGGCCCACCGTCTGGGCTTCACACACGCGCTCGTTCCGAGCGATCCCGGCAAGATCCCGCACGGGATGAAGGTGCTGGAAGTGGCGGACATAGGGGACGCCCTGCGGGTCCTTCCGCGCTCCCGTCGGCGAGAGGCCCCACGGGAGGAGGAGGACCGCCGGTAGACTTTGCCCTGGTCTCGCCCGTCCGTACGAACCGAGAGTGCGACACGGGAGCGCCCCAGAACCTGCGACCGGAGGAGTGCAGTGGCAGCCAACGACCGGGCGGCAGCTCCCGGAAAGTACGGCGGGAGTTCCGGTGCCGATGGCCTGATGCGCGCCTCTCTGAGCGCCGTGGCTCCCGGCACGGCCCTGCGCGACGGACTCGAACGCGTGCTCCGCGGCAACACCGGCGGCCTCATCGTGCTCGGCTCCGACAAGACCGTCGAGACCATGTGCACGGGCGGCTTCGTCCTGGACGTCGAGTTCACGGCCACCCGGCTGCGGGAGCTGTGCAAGCTGGACGGTGCCCTGGTGCTCTCCTCGGATCTTTCGAAGATCCTCAGGGCGGGCGTGCAGCTGGTGCCCGACCCGACGATCCCGACGGAGGAGACGGGCACGCGCCACCGCACGGCGGACCGGGTGAGCAAGCAGGTCGGCTTCCCCGTGGTCTCGGTCTCCCAGTCGATGCGCCTGATCGCGCTGTACGTCGACGGGCAGCGCCGGGTGCTGGAGGACTCGGCGGCGATCCTGTCCCGCGCCAACCAGGCTCTCGCCACCCTGGAGCGGTACAAGCTCCGCCTGGACGAGGTGGCCGGCACGCTGTCCGCGCTGGAGATCGAGGACCTCGTGACGGTCCGGGACGTCTCGGCGGTGTCGCAGCGGCTGGAGATGGTCCGTCGTATCGCGACCGAGATCGCGGAGTACGTCGTCGAGCTGGGCACGGACGGCCGTCTGCTCGCCCTCCAGCTGGACGAGTTGATCGCCGGGGTGGAACCCGAGCGGGAGCTGGTGGTGCGCGACTACGTGCCCGAGCCGACCGCGAAGCGCTCCCGCACCGTCGAGGAGGCGCTGTCCGAGCTGGACGCGCTGTCCCACGCCGAGCTTCTCGAACTGCCCACGGTGGCCCGCGCCTTGGGCTACACCGGCTCCCCCGAGGCGCTCGACTCGGCGGTGTCCCCGCGCGGATTCCGGCTGCTCGCGAAGGTCCCGCGGCTGCCCGGCGCGATCATCGACCGCCTGGTGGACCACTTCGGGGGCCTGCAGAAGCTGCTCGCGGCGAGCGTCGACGACCTCCAGACGGTGGACGGCGTCGGCGAGGCCCGGGCGCGCAGCGTCCGCGAGGGCCTGTCGCGACTGGCGGAGTCGTCGATCCTCGAACGGTACGTCTAGCCTTCGGCGCCCTCTGGGGCCGGGGCGGGGTCCCTGAGGCCGGGGCGGGGCCCGCCGGAAAACCGGTGGAACGGCACCGCTGCCGCCTCTACGTTCGGAGGATGACTACCCGAACGTTCCGGATCACCGTCCGCGGCGTCTTCGACGGGCTCGACGACGGGCAACGGACCGAACTCCTGGCCCACGCCGCCGAGCACGACGTGCTGCACGCCGCGTTCACCCCCGAGGGCCATCTCAGCTACGACCTCGCGGCTCGTGCCGCCTTCACCTTCCGCTTCCTCGACTCGGGCGAGGCCGAGGAGGACATCCTGGAGGCGACGGAGCGCGCCGAGGCCTCCGCCCGGGCCTGGCTCACCGAGCACGGCTACGGCTACAAGAACCTCCGCTCCAGCGCCGAGGACCTCTCGCAGGCCCCGCTCGGCAAGCGCCGACGGCAGGCCCTCACCCGCCCGTCCTCCTGACCGGCCCCCGAGCGTCCCGCCGCCGGCATCAGTCCTTGGACAGCACGAACGACGTCTGGGCCTTCGGGAAACCGGAGGCCTTCGCCTCGACCAGATAGGTGCCCGCGGGCACCGAACCCGCCGGCGGCGTCGCGCAGTTCGGCGCGCTCTGCTTGCGGTCCCACTTGACCGTGTAGGCGACATGAGCGTTCGCGGGCACACGGAACAGCACGCTGCCCGAGCCGCTCGGGCAGTCGGCCGACGACCACACGTCCTTGTCGCTCCCGGTCTGAGTGACCGTCAGCACCGCACCCTTGGGGCCGAGATCGATCTTGCAGTCGGTGCCGGAGGAGTTCTTCGCGTCCAGCTCGAACGCGGGGGTGTCTCCGGGCTCGTAGGTGTTGTGGACGCTCCGCAGGGTCAACTGGACCGACCCCGGTGAGCAGTTGGGCAGGGAGGACCCGGAACCGGCCGGCAGTTGCCCCCCGGCGGAACCGCCGTTGCCGCTGCCGTCCGACCCGTCGGATCCCGTACCCGATCCCCCGGACCCCGTATCCGAACCACCCGAGCCGTCGGACCCCGACGATCCGGACGAACCCGCCGACCCGGAACCGCCTCCACCGCTCGACTCGTCCCGCCCGCCCGGGTGTTGGCTGATCGCCGGTCCGGTTCCGGACGGACCCGGAGTGATGGACGACGTGGGGTGCTTGCCGTCCGAGCCGTCCGCCTTGTTCTTGCCACCGCCGCCACCGGCCGTGACCACCCAGGCGATCAGCAGCGCCAACAGGGCTAGCACAGACAGCATTACGGCCCTCCGACGCCAGTAGATGGAGGAGGGAAGCGGCCCGACCGGATTGCGCAGAGATCCCACGGCGAAAACTGTACGAGAGATCGGAGCCGCGCCTTGCCCCACCCGCCGCCCCGGCATCAACTTTTCCGGATCATCATCCCGGGCGCCCTCCGTCGAACGGTGCCGCGGAACACGCCACGGCACCGGGCGACGCGCCGGTCCCCCGAAGCGCTCCCGCGGCCCGCGCTCCGCTCACCGCGCCCCCACCGCACTCCGCCCTCCTCCTCGCGCCCCCACCCACCGCACTCCGCGCCGCTCCTCACCCCGTCCGCCCGCCGCACTCCGAGCTCCGCGCCCCTCCCCACCCCGTCCGCCCGCCGGGACCCGGGCGCACCGACACAACACCCCCACCGAGGCCGAACCCCCACCCCACCGCCCCTCACGTGGCAGGATCGAAAGCGTCATGACTGCACCCACCACCCCCACCCCCGTGCCCACTCCCGCCCTCGAACCCGCCCAGACCGACGACCTCACGGGCAGGGCCCTGCACGCCCCGGTCATCGCCTGGTTCAACGAGCACGCCCGCGATCTCCCCTGGCGGCGCCCGGAGGCGGGGCCGTGGGGCGTGATGGTCAGTGAGTTCATGCTGCAGCAGACGCCGGTCAACCGCGTTCTGCCCGTCTACGAGCAGTGGCTCGCCCGCTGGCCCCGCCCCGCCGACCTCGCCAAGGAACCCCCCGGCGAGTCCGTCCGCGCCTGGGGCCGCCTCGGCTACCCGCGCCGCGCCCTGCGTCTGCACGGCGCCGCCGTCGCCATAACGGAACGGCACGGCGGCGATGTACCCACCGATCACGCCCAGCTGCTCGCCCTGCCCGGCATCGGCGAGTACACGGCCGCGGCCGTCGCGTCCTTCGCCTACGGCCAGCGGCACCCGGTCCTCGACACCAATGTGCGGCGCGTCCTGGCGCGCGCCGTCACCGGGGTGCAGTACCCGCCCAACGCCACCACCGCCGCGGAACGCAAGCTCGCCCGCGCAGTGCTGCCCGAGGACGAGCACACGGCGTCCCGCTGGGCCGCCGCCTCCATGGAGCTGGGCGCGCTGATCTGCACCGCGAAGAACGAGACGTGTCACCGCTGCCCGATCGCCGCGCAGTGCGCCTGGCAGCTGGCCGGGAAGCCGAAGCACGACGGCCCGCCGCGCCGCGGCCAGACGTACGCGGGGACGGACCGTCAGGTGCGCGGCCGGCTGCTGGCCGTCCTGCGGGAAGCCGTGGGTCCGGTCCCCCAGTCGGCCCTCGACCGGGTGTGGGACGAGCCGGTGCAGCGCTCCCGGGCCCTGGACGGCCTGGTCTCCGACGGCCTGGTGGAGCCGCTCCCCGGCGGCCTCTACCGCCTTCCGCTCACCTGACCCCGCCCGCCCGGGCGCGCACTCCTCACTCCAGCGCCCGGGCGCGCTCCTCACTCTCGCGCCCGGGCGTGAGATCCACATCGCCACGCCCGGGCGCGCGATCGGCTGTCCCCGCCCCCGAACGCATCCCGCGTCCCGTCGTTCGCACAGTCGTAGGCCAGCCCACAGATCGTCCGCTCACAGCTGTTACCTGGTCAGGTCACAGAGTTCGCGACCCTCCAGCCGGACAAATCACCCCATATCCTCCCCAACTACCGCTTCCCTTTACCCAGTTCCTCCGTCTGTTACACAACCGACGGACAGCCGAGCGCTCTCCGCAGGCTGGCTCGGACAACGCCGTGACAACCCGTCCGTAACTTCATATGCGTGCCGGGGATCGCCCGGCACCGGAGCCGAGAGCGGCTCACACGGACTTTTGCGGAACGGCACCCGGCTGGGGAACGCAGCCGGCGGACGGGTCCGAAAACGGGGAACGGAGGCGGTTGGAATGGCGCACGGCGAGGTGCTCGAATTCGAAGAGTACGTACGCACCCGGCAGGACGCGCTGCTGCGCAGCGCCCGTCGGCTGGTGCCCGACCCGACCGACGCCCAGGACCTGCTGCAGACCGCTCTGGTGCGCACGTACGGTCGCTGGGACGGCATCGCCGACAAGCGGCTGGCGGACGCTTACCTGCGACGCGTGATGATCAACACGCGCACCGAGTGGTGGCGGGCCCGCAAGCTGGAGGAGGTCCCCACCGAGCAGCTGCCGGACGCCTGCGTCGAGGACTCCACCGAGCAGCACGCCGACCGTGCTCTGCTGATGGATGTCCTGAAGGTGCTCGCTCCGAAGCAGCGCAGTGTCGTGGTGCTGCGACACTGGGAGCAGATGTCCACGGAGGAGACGGCCGCCGCCCTCGGCATGTCGGCCGGTACGGTCAAGAGCACGCTGCACCGGGCGCTCGCCCGGCTCCGGGAGGAGCTGGAGGCCCGCGACCTGGACGCACGCGCGCTGGAGCGTGAGGAGCGGGAGCGTTGCGCGGCCTAGGCACGGGGGCCATACGGCCCAGGGAGGTCCTCAAGGCGGCGATGGCGGCTGTGGCCGTGGTCGCCGCCCTCGGGCTTTTCGTCTCCGCCTGTGCCACCGGTGGCACGGGCGCACGGGACGAGGGTCCGGCGGCCCATGACCCGGTGGTCGCGGGCGCCGCGACGCCCTCCGCCTCGCCGACCAAGAAGGAGCCCACGCGGCTGGACGTGGTCAACATGGTCAAGGACGATCCGAAGGTCGCGAAGGCGGTCAAGGACGATCTGAAACCGTGCGTGGCCGATGAGTACCCTGTCGACGTCTCGTACGGCGACGTCACCGGCGGCACCGCGAACGACATCGTCGTGAACGTGATGACATGCAGCGATGCCGTCGGCCTCGGCTCGTACGTGTACCGCATGGAGAATCACAAGTACGAGAATGTGTTCCGGGCCGAGGAGCCTCCGGTCTACGCGGAGATAGACCGCGGTGATCTGGTGGTGACCCAGCAGATGTACGAGAAGGGCGACCCGGTGTCGTATCCCTCCAGCGAGGAAGTGATCACCTACCGCTGGACGGCGAGCCACTTCGCCGTCGTGTCCAGTACGCGCAACGTGTACAGCAACGCGGTGGGCAACGGCGGCAAGTCCGCCCCGGCAGGGAACTGAGAGAGCGGATGGCAGAGCAGACCCACGTCCTGTTCGTCGAGGACGACGATGTGATCCGCGAGGCCACCCAGCTCGCCCTGGAGCGGGACGGTTTCGCGGTCACCGCCATGCCCGACGGTCTGTCGGGCCTGGAGGCGTTCCGCGCCCGTCGCCCCGACATCGCCCTGCTGGACGTGATGCTCCCCGGGCTGGACGGCGTCAGTCTGTGCCGCCGTATCCGTGACGAGTCGACCGTCCCGGTGATCATGGTGTCGGCGCGCGCCGACTCCATCGACGTGGTGCTCGGCCTGGAGGCCGGCGCCGACGACTATGTGACCAAGCCGTTCGACGGTGCCGTGCTGGTCGCGCGCATTCGCGCGGTGCTGCGCCGCTTCGGGCACGCGGGCGGCCCCGACCGGGGCACCGAGGACTCCTCGTCCATGAGCGGCGGCACCCTCGCCTTCGGCGAACTGGAGATCGACACCGAGGGCATGGAGGTACGGCGGTCCGGGCAACCGGTGGCGCTCACCCCGACCGAGATGCGGCTGCTGCTGGAGTTCTCGTCGGCACCGGGCACGGTGCTGTCGCGCGACAAGCTGCTGGAGCGGGTGTGGGACTACGGCTGGGGCGGTGACACCCGGGTCGTCGACGTCCATGTGCAGCGACTGCGCACGAAGATCGGCCAGGACCGGATCGAGACGGTCCGCGGCTTCGGCTACAAGTTGAAGGCTTGAGCAGAAGCATGCGGGGGATTCTCGGACGTCTGATCACGGACGACCCGGCCATACGGACGGGCCTCAGATGGAAACTCAGCGCGGCGATCGCCCTGGTCGGCGCGCTGGTCGCGATCGCGCTGAGCCTGGTCGTGCACAACGCGGCGCGGGTGTCGATGCTCGACAACTCGCGCGACCTCGCCATCGAGCGGATCCAGGTGGCCCAGCGGATGTACGAGTCCGGGCGCACCCAGACCTTCGGCGTCAAGGTCGACGACCCGACCATCCCCCGGGATCTGCTGCAGAAGGTCCTGGAGGGCCGGCGGGCCACCTTTGTCTCCGAGGGCGCGCACGGCGTGCCGGACATCTGGGCGGCCGTGCCGCTCAAGGACGGCCGGGTGCTGTCCCTGCACACCCGTTTCACCGACCGCAGCGCCGATGTGATGAAGGACCTCGACCAGGCCCTGATCATCGGTTCGATCGCCGTGGTCCTCGGCGGCTCGGCGCTCGGCGTGCTGATCGGCGGGCAGCTGTCGCGGCGGCTGCGCAAGGCGGCGGCCGCGGCGAACCGGGTCGCCGCGGGCGAGACCGACGTCCGTGTGCGGAAGGCGATCGGCGGTGTGGTGCGCGACGAGACCGACGATCTGGCGCGCGCGGTGGACGCGATGGCGGACGCGCTGCGGCAGCGTCTGGAGGCCGAGCGCAGGGTGACCGCGGACATCGCGCACGAACTGCGCACGCCCGTCACCGGCCTGCTCACGGCGGCGGAACTGCTCCCGCCCGGGCGGCCCACGGAACTGGTGCGGGACCGCGCACAGGCCCTGCGCACACTGGTGGAGGACGTCCTGGAGGTCGCCCGGCTGGACGGCGCCTCCGAGCGGGCGGAACTCCAGGACATCATGCTCGGCGAGTTCATCACCCGGCGGGTGGCCGCGAAGGACGCCGATGTCGAGGTCCGGGTGATCCATGAGTCGGAGGTCACCACGGATCCGCGCCGTCTGGAGCGCGTCCTGTTCAATCTGCTGGCGAACGCGGCCCGGCACGGCAAGCCGCCGATCGAGGTGTCGGTCGAGGGCCGGGTGATCCGCGTACGGGACCACGGGCCCGGCTTCCCGGAGGAACTGCTGGCCGACGGGCCGAGCCGCTTCCGTACGGGCAGCTCGGACCGCTCGGGGCAGGGCCACGGCCTGGGCCTGACGATCGCGGCGGGCCAGGCGCGGGTGCTGGGTGCGCGCCTGACGTTCCGCAACGTACGGCCGGCCGGCACGCCGGAGCACATGCCGGCCGAGGGGGCGGTGGCGGTGCTGTGGCTGCCGGAGCACGCGCCGACGAACACGGGAAGCTTCCCGATGCTGCCGCTGTCCGGCGGCTGAACCGCCTCCCTGGTGCTGTGGCACTAGGACGTGTTTCGAAAGTCCCGTCCGGCCCGCGACTCCCCCAGCCTGGCGGCTGGGAGGTGCCCCCAGGCACGGCACCTCGCCGCGTTGTCGGGGGCGTCCGCGTACGCCCAGTACGCGGACGACCCTCCGCCTTGCGATGCACCGCACCAGACGCCGCGGGCCCCGCCCTTCGGGCGGGCGACGCTACTTTCGAAACACGCCCTAGCCGCTTCTACTTGGCCCACTCCTTGTCGAAGTCCAGGCCGCCCTCCCGGCGCTGGGTGAAGGAGAACCAGTTGCCGGAGTCGTCACGGAAGAGCGCCTCGGTGCCGTAGGGACGCTCCTGCGGCTCCTGGAGGAACTCCACGCCCCGCTCCTTGAGCTTCTTGTAGTCCCCGTGGATGTCGTCGGTGGCCAGCACTCCGGCGCCGAGGGCGCCCTTGGCGATGAGCTTCCTCATCATCTCGGCGGACTCGGGGTCCATCGCGGGCGGGCCCGGCACCATGAGCGTCAGCTCCACGTCCGGCTGGTCCGGCGCGCCGACGGTCAGCCAGCGCATACCGCCGTCGCCCATGGTCATGTCCGTACGGACCTCCAGGCCGAGCTTCTGTGTGTAGAACTCCTTGGCCCGGTCCTGGTCGAGGACCCAGACGGTGGTGATGGCGAGTCCCTTGATCATGGCGTTCTCCCAGGGGATGCGAGGTGCTGTTGCGTTGCCACCGTAGGCAGCGCGACGGTCAGTCCGCTTCTCCGGAATTGCGCTCCCGGTCCGCGGCTCCCGGGCGGAAGCCGCCGGCCCAGAGCATGGCGTAGCAGCCAGGTATGAGCGCGGCGCCGCGGCCCACGTGCTTGGTGCGGTACTCGCTGGGGGTGAGGCCGGTCCAGGTCTTGAACCGGGCGGAGAACGTGCCGACGCTGCTGAAGCCCACGAGGTGGCAGATCTCGGTCACAGTGAGATTCGCCGTGCGCAGCATCTCCTCGGCCCGCTCGATCCGGCGGTGCGTCAGATACTGGCCGGGGGTCTCCCCGTAGGCCCCCTTGAAGGCACGGATGAAGTGATACCGCGAGTACCCGGCGTGTGCGGCCACGGCGTCGAGATCGAGGCCGGGGTCGGCCCAGTCCCGGTCCATCGCGTCCTTGGCGAGCCTCAGCTGCCGCATCTTGTCCACAGGTCGATGCTGCCACGGGGCACTGACAGCGCACGGCGGCGCGGAAACGGCGAAGGCCCCCGGAGCGGTGGGGCTCCAGGGGCCTTCGGGGGCCGGGGCAGGTGCGTCAGACGGCCTCTGCCACCGTCGCCTGCAGCTCCGCGGCGTCCCCAGCCGCGTCCCCGGCCTGCTTGTCCGGTCCGGCGCCGCGCAGCGGGACCTCCTTCACGAAGACCGCGGCCACCAGCGCCGCCACGGCCACCACCGCGCCCAGCAGGAAGGCCGAGTGCGTGCCCGCCGACACCGCGTACTGGTACGCCTCCCGGGCCGCCGCCGGCAGCTTCTCCAGGCTCTTCGCGTCCAGCTGGGCGGACTGCTCGGTGATCTTCGAACCGAGGGCGCCGGCCCGCTTGGCCATCTCGTCCTGCACCCGGTTGTTGAACAGCGCGCCCATGATCGCGACACCGAAGGAGGAGCCGAGCGTACGGAACAGGGTGGTGGACGAGGACGCGACGCCCATGTCCTTCATCTCGACGCTGTTCTGCGCCACCAGCATGGTGATCTGCATCAGGCAGCCCATTCCGGCGCCCAGGACGGCCATGTACACGCCCGAGGTGAAGCGGGTCGTGCCGGTGTCCATCTGGGACAGGAGGTACAGGCCGGTGATCATCAGCACGCTGCCGACCAGCGGGAAGACCTTGTAGCGCCCGCTGTTGGTGGTGACGCGGCCCGCGATCATCGACACGACGAGCATCGCGCCGAGCATCGGCAGGAGCAGCAGTCCGGAGTTGGTCGCGGAGGCGCCCTGCACCGCCTGCTGGTACAGCGGCAGGAACAGCGTCGCACCGAACATCACGAAGCCGGTGATGAACCCGATCACCGACATCAGCGTGAAGTTGCGGCTGCGGAAGATGTGCAGCGGCACGACCGGCTCGGCGGCCTTGGTCTGCCAGAACACGAACCCGACGAGCGCGGCGACACCGATGCCGATCAGCTCCATGATCCGCGCGGAGGTCCAGGCGTACTCGCTCCCGCCCCAGGTGGTGACCAGCACGATCGAGGTGATGCCGACCGTGAGCAGGGCGGCCCCGAGGTAGTCGATCCGGGTCTTGGCGCGCTTCCTGGGCAGATGGAGTACGGCGCTGATCGCGATCAGGGAGACTATGCCGAGCGGCAGGTTGATGTAGAAGGCCCAGCGCCAGCCCCAGTGGTCGGTGATCGTGCCGCCGACCAACGGGCCGCCGATCATCGCGAGCGCCATGACGCCGGCCATCATGCCCTGGTACTTGCCGCGCTCCCGCGGCGGGATCAGGTCGCCGATGATGGCCATGACCCCGACCATGAGGCCGCCGGCACCGAGGCCCTGCACGGCGCGGAAGCCGATGAGCTGGCCCATGTTCTGCGCCATGCCGCTGAGCGCCGAACCGATCAGGAAGATCACGATCGAGCTCATGAAGGCGCCCTTGCGCCCGTACATGTCGCCGATCTTGCCCCACAGCGGGGTGGAGGCGGCGGTCGCGAGCGTGTACCCGGTCACCACCCAGGACAGGTGCTGAAGCCCGCCGAGCTCGCCCACGATCGTCGGCATCGCGGTGCCCACGATCATGTTGTCGAGCATCGCGAGCATCATCGCGATCATCAGTGCGAGCAGGACGACTCGCACGCTCCGTGGCTGCTTCTCGGTCTCGGGCGGTGCCGTGTTGTCCGCCATGCTCCCCAACTCCCCTAGGTCTTGCCTGCCGCCCGGCCACTTACTTGCCGCCCGGCTAGTTGACTACACTGAGGGAAGGTAGCCCCGGAACTAGCCGGGCGTCAAGTAAGTTTGGGGCCTGCCTGTCGGGCGGTAAGCAGGTATTCGAGGTCCGAGGAGTACGAGGATGGGCAGCACGACCATGGATGGCACCAAGCGGCAGCGGCGGGGGGACACCCACCAGCGGATCCAGGACGTGGCGCTCGAACTCTTCGCCGAGCAGGGTTATGAGAAGACCTCGCTGCGAGAGATCGCGGAGCGCCTGGAGGTCACCAAGGCGGCTCTCTACTACCACTTCAAGACCAAGGAAGAGATCCTCGTCAGCATCTTCGAGGATCTGACCCGCCCCATGGACGAGCTGATCGAGTGGGGCAAGGCTCAGCCGCACACCCTGGAGACCAAGCGGGAGGTGCTGCGCCGCTACAGCGAGGCGCTGGTGGAGGCGGCCCCGCTGTTCCGCTTCATGCAGGAGAACCAGGCCACGATCCGCGAGCTGAGCATCGGCAACGAGTTCAAGGACCGGATGCTCCAGATGCGCGACATCATCCGGGACCCGGACGCCTCGCTGACCGACCAGGTCCGCTGCATCAGCGCGCTGTTCACCATGCACGCCGGGATGTTCGTCCTCCAGGAGGTCGAAGGCGACGCGGAGGAGAAGCGCAAGGCGGTCCTGGAGGTCGCCATCGACCTGGTGACCCAGGCGCACGCCGAGCCTCAGGCGTCGTAGCGACCCGGGGGCGCCGTGGGGACACCCGGCCGCTCACCTGCTCAGATCGCCACGCCCTTGGCGCGCAGGAAGGCGAGGGGGTTCACGGCGGACCCGTAGTGCGGGGTCCTGCGGATCTCGAAGTGCAGATGGGGCCCGCTGGAGTTGCCGGTGGAGCCGGAGAGCCCGACGCGCTGCCCGGTCGTCACTTTCTGGCCGGGCCGCACATCGATCCGCGAGAGATGGGCGTACTGGGAGTACGTGCCGTCGGCGTGCCTGACGACGACGGCGTTGCCGTACGCGAACCCGTCGCCGGCCCCGTTGCCGCCCGCCTTGACGACGGTTCCCGCGTGCACGGCGACGACCCGGGTGCCGCTCGGCACCGCGAAGTCCTGGCCGCTGTGCCCGGCCCGCCACATCCCGCCGGCCCGGCCGAAGCCCGCCGTCAGCCCGTACTGCTCGACCGGGCCGACCCAGGCGGCCGTGCCCGACGCGGCACTGTCGGCGGCGGTGGCGACCCCGGACCCCAGCAGGGCCGTGACTCCCGCACCGGCGGCCAGCACGGCGATCCGGCGGCGGAGCCGAGACCTACGGGACAGGGAGTGGGCACGCAGGGGCATGGGGACCTCGCGAAGTCGGGGACTTGACCATCCCTTGGTACAAGCTGCCCGCGACACCCTCAAAACCCCTGCACTACGACGATTCTTCGTACCGATCGAGCGGGAATTCCACCCTCTTGACAGAAGGGGCACCAATGGGGAAGTCGGGGCGAAAGGGCCGCATAGCGCGCCATTCGCACGGCACCCCCTTCTCACACCCGGGTACTAAATGTCCTTTTTGTCGATAACGCTCTTCTGCTAGGTCCCGTAGTACGGCCCGCGCTCCTGTGTGCCATGTCACCGCCCCAGTGGCCCGTGCCCCGCGATGGAAAAGCCATTTCGGGTTCCTGAGGAAGCCGGGAAGCCGGGCCTCATGGAAAGCTCGCGGCGAAAAAGGGGCTGCCCCGGGACCGAAAGTCCCGGGGCAGCCCCTGGCGAAACCGCGGAGGTCACGCCTCCTTGCTCAGGTTCGGACCGCCACCGGCCGCCTGCTCGATCGGCGGAACGTCCGGCAGTGCCGACTTCTCCTCACCGCGGAAGGTGAAGGTCTGGCTGTCGCCCTCGCCCTCCGTGTCGACGACCACGATGTGGCCCGGACGCAGCTCGCCGAAGAGGATCTTCTCGGAGAGCGTGTCCTCGATCTCGCGCTGGATCGTGCGGCGCAGCGGTCGGGCGCCCAGCACGGGGTCGTAGCCCTTCTTCGCCAGCAGCTCCTTGGCGGACTGGGCCAGCTCGATGCCCATGTCCCGGTCCTTGAGCCGCTCGTCGACCTTGCTGATCATCAGGTCGACGATCCGGAGGATGTCGTCCTGGGTCAGCTGCGGGAAGACGACCACGTCGTCGACGCGGTTGAGGAACTCGGGCCGGAAGTGCTGCTTCAGCTCGTCCGAGACCTTGTTCTTCATGCGCTCGTAGTTGCTCTTCGTGTCGCCGGCCGCGGCGAAGCCCAGGTTGAAGCCCTTGGAGATGTCCCGGGTGCCGAGGTTGGTCGTCATGATGATGACCGTGTTCTTGAAGTCCACGACCCGGCCCTGGGAGTCGGTCAGACGACCGTCCTCCAGGATCTGCAGCAGCGAGTTGAAGATGTCCGGGTGGGCCTTCTCGACCTCGTCGAAGAGGACGACCGAGAACGGCTTGCGGCGCACCTTCTCCGTCAGCTGACCGCCCTCCTCGTAGCCCACGTAGCCGGGGGGCGAACCGAAGAGACGCGACACCGTGTGCTTCTCGCTGAACTCCGACATGTCGAGGGAGATCAGCGCGTCCTCGTCGCCGAACAGGAACTCGGCGAGCGCCTTCGACAGCTCGGTCTTACCGACGCCGGACGGGCCCGCGAAGATGAACGAACCACCCGGACGCTTCGGGTCCTTCAGACCCGCACGCGTACGGCGGATCGCCTTCGAGAGCGCCTTGACGGCGTCCACCTGGCCGATGACCCGCTTGTGGAGCTCGTCCTCCATGCGGAGCAGGCGGCTGGACTCCTCCTCGGTGAGCTTGAACACCGGGATGCCCGTGGCGGTGGCCAGGACCTCGGCGATCAGCTCGCCGTCGACCTCGGCGACGACGTCCATGTCGCCGGCCTTCCACTCCTTCTCCCGCTTGGCCTTCGCGGCGAGCAGCTGCTTCTCCTTGTCGCGGAGAGACGCCGCCTTCTCGAAGTCCTGGGAGTCGATCGCGGACTCCTTGTCCCGGCGGACGGCCGCGATCTTCTCGTCGAACTCGCGCAGGTCCGGCGGCGCGGTCATCCGGCGGATGCGCATCCGGGAACCCGCCTCGTCGATCAGGTCGATCGCCTTGTCCGGCAGGAAGCGGTCCGAGATGTAGCGGTCGGCCAGGGTGGCGGCCTGGACCAGGGCCTCGTCCGTGATGGAGACGCGGTGGTGCGCCTCGTAACGGTCGCGCAGACCCTTGAGGATCTCGATGGTGTGCGGCAGGGACGGCTCCGCGACCTGGATGGGCTGGAAGCGGCGCTCCAGGGCCGCGTCCTTCTCCAGGTGCTTGCGGTACTCGTCCAGCGTGGTGGCGCCGATGGTCTGCAGCTCACCGCGGGCCAGCATCGGCTTCAGGATGGAAGCCGCGTCGATGGCGCCCTCGGCGGCACCCGCACCGACCAGCGTGTGCAGCTCGTCGATGAACAGGATGATGTCGCCGCGGGTGCGGATCTCCTTGAGCACCTTCTTCAGGCGCTCCTCGAAGTCACCGCGGTAGCGGGAACCGGCGACCAGCGCGCCCAGGTCGAGGGTGTAGAGGTGCTTGTCCTTGAGGGTCTCGGGCACCTCGCCCTTGACGATGGCCTGCGCCAGGCCCTCGACGACCGCCGTCTTGCCGACGCCGGGCTCGCCGATGAGGACCGGGTTGTTCTTGGTCCGGCGGGACAGCACCTGCATGACCCGCTCGATCTCCTTCTCGCGCCCGATGACCGGGTCGAGCTTGGACTCACGAGCGGCCTGGGTGAGGTTCCGGCCGAACTGGTCCAGGACGAGGGAGGTCGAAGGCGTGCCCTCGGCCGGTCCGCCGGCGGTGGCGGTCTCCTTGCCCTGGTAGCCCGACAGCAGCTGGATGACCTGCTGGCGGACACGGTTGAGGTCTGCGCCCAGCTTGACCAGGACCTGGGCGGCGACGCCCTCGCCCTCACGGATCAGGCCGAGCAGGATGTGCTCCGTGCCGATGTAGTTGTGGCCCAGCTGAAGGGCCTCGCGAAGCGACAGCTCCAGGACCTTCTTGGCACGGGGGGTGAAGGGGATGTGGCCGGAGGGGGCCTGCTGGCCCTGGCCGATGATCTCCTCCACCTGCTGGCGGACCGCCTCGAGCGAAATCCCGAGGCTCTCCAGGGCCTTAGCGGCGACACCCTCACCCTCGTGGATCAGGCCCAGGAGGATGTGCTCGGTGCCGATGTAGTTGTGGTTGAGCATCCGGGCTTCTTCCTGAGCCAGGACGACAACCCGCCGCGCGCGGTCGGTGAACCTCTCGAACATCGTTAATCGCTCCTCAGAGCGGTCAGGCAGTAAGGGGACGCTCCCCTCCCTGTCCTTCCGCAGCTTAGTCCCGCAAGCGGGGACCGCTCATTCCAACTGCCGACACCGTCCTTGGCCTCCTGACCCCGAACGCCGACATCTGCTCCAACCCGATGGTGCGAGACGATGTTCCCGCAGGCCAGGCAGATACCCCACTCGCCAGTACGCCTTTGGCGAACGTGGGGCGGCCCGTCCTGCGTGTCGCCCCCTCCCACTAGGGATGTCTTACCCGTACGCACGGACACTCCATGCCGCGCGCACCGGTTCCCTCCGCTACGGGCGAACATCCTTGCGCTGCCGAACAACCCCGCACGCCCTTGTTCCCGACACTCTGCGCAGTCATGGCACCACCCAGCGTAACTCGGGGCCTACTCGGGCTGTTGCTCCGGGCATGGTCCACACAGTGCCCCTGCTTTCCACGGTGCCCCTCCCCCGCCGACCGCGCGACCCGGACGGGACGGCACGCCGCTGGTACGAGGACGGGCTGGGCTGGGCCACCGTTCCCGGAGAGCCGTTGCGGCTGGTCACAGGCGTGCGCTTCGACGTCCTGGAGGTTCCCGCCGCGGCCGGTTCGGCCGCGCTGCGGCATCTGGGTCCCCTGTCCCCGGTGGCGCTGCACGGGGACCGCATGCGGCTGCTGGTGGCCGCGGGCAGCGCGGACGAGCTGCCGGGGCTGCTCGACTGGCTGGAGTGGGGCTCCCTGGCGGTGGATCTCACCGCCGTCGGAGCGGGTGGGCACATCGAGGCGCCGCTGCCACCGGATCGGGCGCCCGCCGACGGCTCCCCGGACACCGGCGCCCCGGTCCCGGCCGTCGGCCCGCTGACCCCGGACCGCGCGATCCGGCCGCTCTCCCCGGACCGGACCGGTTCACAGGGGGCCGCCGTCTGGCTGCGGCCCCCCGAGCCGGGAAGCGATATCGAACTGCTGCTGCCGACTCTGTCGGCCGTGGGGGGCGTTGGGGGCGCCCCCGATCTGGTGCGGCTGGTCGACACGATGGCCACGCAGTGCCACCGGGTACGGCTGCGCCGCGCGTGCCCTCAGGCGTTGGCCTTCTCGTAGGCCTCGCGGATGGACGCCGGAACACGGCCGCGGTCGTTGACCTCGTAACCGTTCTCCTTCGCCCAGGCACGGATCTGCGCGGTGTCCTGGCTGCCACCCGTAGCGGCTGCGCGGGTCTTGCCGCGACCGCCCGCCGCGCGGCCACCGGTACGACGACCACCCTTCACATAGGGGTCGAGAAGGCCACGGAGCTTGTCCGCATTGGCGGTCGTGAGATCGATCTCGTACGTCTTGCCGTCCAGCGCGAACGTGACGGTCTCGTCCGCCTCGCCACCGTCGAGGTCGTCGACAAGAAGGACCTGAACCTTCTGTGCCACCGGATTTCCTTTCATCGATAACTTCAGGGCTGAGGGAGTGCGGCCTGCGCCGCTTGTTTCGCGTCCCCTGTTATATGCAGTACTGCAGTACGTCGGAAAGCAAACCGCTTTTGCTGGAAAAACACAAACCCCTGGGAGAGGTCAACCTGAGGAGGGCGACCCGGAAACATACGCGTTTCGGACATAGGGAACCTGGGCAACGCTGTCCGACTGAAGCGGGGGTCGAATAGTCCGGGGGATGCCTTGACGATCACAGATGCAGAAGCATCCGGCTGTTGCCCAAGGTGTTCGGTTTCACTCGTTCGAGACCGAGGAACTCCGCAACGCCCTCGTCATAGGAACGCAACAGCTCCGCGTAGACATCGGTGTCGACAGGCGTCTCACCGATCTCGACGAAGCCGTGCTTCCCGAAGAACTCGACTTCGAAGGTCAGGCAGAATACGCGGCGAACGCCGAGCCAGCGGGCGGTCTGCAGCAACTTCCCCAGCAACTGGTGCCCGACACCGAGACCCGTGGCCTCTGGCTTCACCGCGAGAGTGCGCACTTCCGCCAGGTCTTCCCACATGACGTGCAGGGCTCCGCAGCCGACGACCTCGCTGTTGTCGTCGCGTTCCGCCACCCAGAACTCCTGGATGTCCTCGTAAAGCGTGACCGTCGCTTTGTCCAGCAGGATGCCGCGCCGGACGTAGGCGTCGAGGAGGCGGCGCACCGCCGGGACATCCGTCGTCCGGGCCCGCCGGACGGTGACGGCTTTTGCGGTGGGGCTCTCTGCTGGCATGAGCGGACGCTATCGCCCGGTGCCGCCCCCGTCCGAGCCGGGGTTCTTCTCGTCCCGCGTCTTGGCGGGGTTCTCTGCCGGGGCTGTGCGGGGCTTGCCGCCGGTGCTCCCGGCCGGCCGTTCGGAGGGGGATGCGGATTCGGGGGATTCGGCTTCCACGGGGGTCGCCGTTTCGGTGCCTTCGGCTTCCGCGACGGCCGTTTCGCCGTCTTCCTGCTCCGGGACACTTGACGGGCGCACGATGCGCATGGCGTCCCGCAGCGCCTGTCGCTGTTCGTCGCTCATCATCCCGAAGAAGGCGACGAGTGCGGCGGCCGGGTTGTCGCTCTGCGACCAGGCGTCGTTCATCAGTGCGGCCGCGTAGGCGGCGCGGGTGGAGACGGCCTCATATCGATAGGCCCGGCCTTCCGCCTCGCGGCGGACCCAGCCCTTCTGATGGAGATTGTCCAGCACGGTCATCACCGTGGTGTATGCGATGGACCGTTCCTGTTGAAGGTCTTCCAGGACTTCTCGAACGGTCACCGGGCGGTTCCACTTCCACACCCGCGTCATGACCGCGTCTTCGAGTTCTCCCAAGGGGCGGGGCACCCTCAGCACAATAGTGGGAGATGTCACCAATGGCCTGCCGGACGGGTACTCATACGGCGAAAGGCGGCAAAAAGGGCGTACGACTCGAAAAACGGGCGCGACGTACGCCGGACGGTGCGCGGCGGGGCGGCCTGTGCGGACGGGGCCGGGCGAGTGCGAGGCGGCCGGTGCGGACCGGCGCCGGGCGGGGTGCGAGCCGGCTCGGTCAGCCCTTGGTGACGTGGGGGGCGGCCTGGGAGGCGCTCTCCGCGCGCGCGAGCGCCGCGTCCGCGGCCGCGTCCTCCTTGGCCTTGGCGGCGCCGCCCTGGGTCTTCACGATCACCCTGATGAGCCCGATGAAGAACACGGCCATGACGACCGGGGGCACGAGCGCGGAGACATAGTCCATGGGTCCAGAGTAGCCAGGCCCTGTCCGATGGATTCCGGTCGGGTGGGTCTTACCGGACAGGGGCGGGTACGAGGGGTGCGGCGCCGGGGCGCCCGCGGCGGGCCGCTGCCGCGCGGGCGGGGGCGGTCAGCCGACGGCGAGCTGTTGCCGTGCGTGCGGGGGGCCCGGCTTGCGCTTGGGCGGGAAGACCTCGCCGGGGGTCGGGATGGGGCGCTGCGGGCGAGGGGACTGCGGCTCGGGGCGCGGTCCGGGCTTCTCGGGCTTCTCGGCCGGTTTGTCGCCGGGTTTGCGGGCGGGCTTCTCGGCCTGCTCCCCCGCGCCGCCGCGACCGCCCGGAAGGGCCGTGAGACGGACCCGGCAGGCGGGGACCGTGACGCCGCGGGAGGCGGGACGGGCCCGCACGTCGCGCTCGGCGAGGGGGTCGCAGCGGTCGAGAAGGGCGGCTGCGGCCGGGGTGCCGCGCAGGGCGCGCAGGGCTGCGAGATCGTCCGGGACCGGGCGATAGCCGGCCCGCAGGGCGTCCTCCAGGAGGGCGAAGTAGCCGACTGCGGCGCCGGGGAGGGCGGCGCGGTAGCGGGCGAGGTCGGCCAGCAGGAAGGCCCGCAGACGGACCCCCTCCCGCACCGCCTCGTCGACGGACTCGGCGAGGCGGAGGCAGTCCTGGACGTCCTCGGCGGAAACGGTGCGGGGATGGAGGGCGAGGGCGAGGGCCCGGCGGAGCACGCGCAGCTCCTCCGCGCCGAAAGCCAGGCCGCCGCGGGATCCGTATGGCGTGGGCATGCGGTGACGCTACCGCTAATCGGACAAAACGGGCTGATCGGGGCTCCGTGTCGCCTTCGGGTTCCCTCAGGTGGGGGCGGCCTTCGGCCCTTTGCCGCGTCTCACATGCGGGACACGTTCCGTTCGTAGACCAGCCGCAGGCCGATCAGGGTCAGCCAGGGCTCGTGCTCGTCGATCACCGTGGACTCGCCGAGGACCATCGGTGCGAGGCCGCCCGTCGCGATGACCGTCACGTCGTCCGGGTCGGTTGACAGCTCGCGGGCCATCCGGCTCACAACCCCGTCGACCTGGCCCGCGAAGCCGTAGACGATGCCCGCCTGCATCGCCTCCACCGTGTTCTTGCCGATCACGCTCCGCGGCCGCGCCACCTCGATCTTCCGCAGCTGCGCGCCCTTGACGCCCAGCGCCTCCACCGAGATCTCGATGCCCGGCGCGATGACCCCGCCGACGTACTCCCCGCGGGCGCTCACCGCGTCGAACGTAGTCGCCGTGCCGAAGTCCACGACGATCGCCGGCCCCCCGTACAGCTCGACCGCGGCGACCGAGTTGATGATGCGGTCGGCGCCGACCTCCTTGGGGTTGTCGGTGAGGATCGGCACGCCGGTCTTCACCCCCGGCTCCACGAGCACCGCGGGCACGTCGCCGTAGTAACGGCGCGTCACCTCGCGCAGCTCGTGCAGCACCGACGGCACGGTCGCGCAGATCGCGATGCCGTCGATGCCGTCGCCCAGCTCCTCGCCGAGGAGCGGGTGCATGCCCATCAGGCCCTGCAGGAGCACCGCCAGTTCGTCCGCCGTGCGGCGCGCGTCCGTGGAGATCCGCCAGTGCTCGACGATGTCCTCGCCGTCGAACAGGCCGAGGACGGTGTGCGTGTTGCCTACGTCGATGGTCAGCAGCATGGCTTTTTCCTACTCCGCCGCTCGCAGGTCCAGGCCGATGTCCAGGATCGGGGAGGAGTGCGTCAGCGCTCCGACCGCCAGGAAGTCGACGCCCGTGTCCGCGTACGCCTTCGCGTTCTGCAGGGTCAGCCGGCCCGACGCCTCCAGCAGGGCACGGCCGTCGACGATAGCGACCGCCTCTTCGCACTCGCCCGGCGTGAAGTTGTCCAGGAGGATCAGATCCGCGCCCGCGTCGACCACCTCACGCAGCTGGTGCAGGGTGTCGACCTCGACCTCGATCGGGACGTCCGGGAACATCTCACGGACCGCCTCGAACGCCTGGGCGACACCGCCGGCCGCCACGACGTGGTTGTCCTTCACCAGCGCCGCGTCCGACAGGGACATCCGGTGGTTCACACCGCCGCCGCAGCGGACCGCGAACTTCTCCAGGGAGCGCAGGCCCGGCGTCGTCTTGCGGGTGTCCCGTACGCGCGTCCCGGTGCCTTCCAGGGCGTCCGCCCACGCGCGCGTGGCGGTCGCGATGCCCGACAGACGGCACAGGATGTTCAGCGCGCTGCGCTCGGCGGTGAGCAGGTCACGGGTGCCGGTGGTGACGGTCAGCAGCTTCTGGCCGGCCTCCACCCGGTCGCCGTCGTCCACGTGGCGCTCGACCTCGAACTCGTCCGTGCAGACCACCGAGATGACTGCCTCGGCGACCCGCAGGCCCGCCGCCACACCGGCCTCGCGCGCGGTGAAGTCGCCGGTGGCGACCGCCTCCTCGGGGATCGTCGCGACCGTCGTCACGTCGACGCCGTGGTCCAGGTCCTCCTGGATGGCGACATTGGCGATGTCCTCGACCTCCACCGGGTCGAGCCCGGCGTCGGCCAGGAGCTGGGCGAGTGCCGGGTCGAGCCCGCACTCCAGATATTCCTCGTCGGTGTCCGCGCCGCAGGCACAGCCGTCGCCGCAGCCACCGGTCGAGGTGAGGGGAAGGTCGGGGGTGCTCACGTTCGTCACTGCTCCTGAGGCCGGTGCTGCGGGGAGGGCTCTCCGGCGCGCGCGGCGCCGGGCGACCCGGGGAGGGTCGGGGGGAAGTCTGCGGTGTCAGTGGTGTGTACGGCCAGCGTCCGGTCCGGATTCAGCCGTACGACGATGTGGCGGCGCCAGGCGTCGTCGTCGCGGTCGGCGTGGTCCTCGCGCCAGTGGCAGCCGCGGGTCTCCTCGCGCAGCAGGGCCGCGGCGACCAGGACCCGGGCCACGCACAGGAGGTTGGTGGTCTCCCAGGTGTCCACACCGGGCTCGGAGGTCTTGCCGTTCTCGGCGAGGGCGTCGCGTGCGTCGCTGTGGAGACGCTGGAGCCGGTCCGCGGCCTGCTGGAGGGACGCGGCGGACCGGAGCACTCCGGCGCCGTCCGTCATGACCCGCTGGATCGTGAACCGGTCCTCCGGGGCGAGCAGCGGGTGCGCGGGCCGCTCGGGATACGGGACGGGTTCGGGCACGCGCGCGTGCAGGCCGTCCTCCGTCCGCCCCCGCGCGATGTCGGCGGCGATACGCTCGGCGTAGACCAGGCCCTCCAGCAGGGAGTTGGAGGCGAGCCGGTTGGCGCCGTGCACACCCGTGCAGGCGACCTCGCCGCACGCGTACAGGCCCGGCACGGTCGTCCGGCCGTGGGAGTCGGTGCGCACACCGCCGGAGGCGTAGTGCGCCGCCGGGGCGACCGGGATGGGCTCGGTGACCGGGTCGATGCCATGGGCGCGGCAGGCGGCCAGGATCGTGGGGAAGCGGTGCCCCCACATCTCGGCGCCGAAGTGGCGGGCGTCGAGGAACATGTGCTCGGCGTCCTGCTCCTGCATCCGGCGCATGATCGCCTTGGCGACGATGTCACGGGGCGCCAGTTCGGCCAGCTCGTGCTGACCGGCCATGAAGCGCACCCCGTCCGCGTCCACCAGGTGGGCGCCCTCGCCGCGCACCGCCTCGGACACGAGCGGCTGCTGGCCCTCCGCGTCCGGGCCGAGGAACAGCACGGTCGGATGGAACTGCACGAACTCCAGGTCGCTGACCTCAGCGCCGGCGCGCAGGGCGAGCGCCACGCCGTCACCCGTGGACACCGACGGGTTGGTGGTCGCCGAGAAGACCTGGCCCATGCCGCCGGTGGCGAGGACCACGGCGGGCGCGTGCACGGCGCCCACGCCGTCGTGCTGCCCCTCGCCCATGACGTGCAGGCTGACACCCGCGGTGCGGCCCTCGGCGTCGTTGAGCAGATCCAGGACCAGCGCGTTCTCGATCGTGCGCAGGCCACGCGCGCGTACGGCCTCCACCAGCGCCCGGGAGATCTCGGCGCCGGTCGCGTCGCCGCCGGCGTGCGCGATCCGGCGGCGGTGGTGGCCGCCCTCCCGGGTGAGCGAGATGCCGCCCTCGTCGTCGGTGTCGAAGTGCGCGCCGGTGGAGATGAGCCGCCGTACCGCGTCGGGGCCCTCGGTGACCAGGATGCGCACCGCCTCCTCGTCGCACAGGCCCGCCCCGGCGGTCAGCGTGTCCTGAAGGTGCTGCGCCGGGGTGTCGCCCTCGCCGAGGGCCGCCGCGATACCGCCCTGCGCCCAGCGGGTCGAGCCGTCGTCCAGCCGGGCCTTGGTGACGACGACCGTCCGCAGGCCCGCGGCCTCGCAGCGCAGGGCCGTGGTGAGGCCGGCGACGCCGGAACCGACGACGACGACGTCCGCGGAGATGGACCAGCCCGGTGCGGGCGCGTGCAGTCGTATGCCTGTGCTGCTCACGAGGCGGCTCCGTGGGGGTCGACGGGCTCGGGGGCTCCGAAGGAGAGAGGGATGTTGTCGATCAGCCGGGTCGTCCCGACCCGGGCGGCGACGGCGAGGACGGCCTCGCCGGTGTAGTCGTCGGGGACCTCGGTGAAGTCCGACGGGTCGATCAGGGCCAGGTAGTCCAGGACCAGCGGCGGGTCCAGGTGGGCGGCCTCGTCGAGCACGAGCCGGGCGGTGGCGCGGACGGCCGCGGGACCCCCGGGCGCGGCCTTGGCCACGGCGTGCGCGTCGGCTGCGGCGCGCGACTCGCCCAGCGCGCTCAGGGCCTCGGCCCGCGCGCGCGTGGAGGGCACCTCACGAGCACGCGCGCGCAGCGCCTCCTGGGCGGCGTGCCGGTCGCGTCCCGCGAACAGGGCCCGGGACAGGGCGAGCGCGGTGTGCCGCTCGGTGGGCGAGAGGTAGCGGTTGCGGCTGGAGAGGGCGAGCCCGTCGTCCTCGCGCACGGTGGGCACGCCGACGATCTCCACGCCGAAGTTCAGGTCGCGCACCATCCGGCGGATCAGGGCGAGCTGCTGGGCGTCCTTCTGCCCGAACAGGGCGACGTCGGGGCGCGTGAGATGCAGCAGCTTGGCGACGACCGTGAGCATGCCGTCGAAGTGCCCGGGGCGGTGGGCCCCTTCGAGGCGCTCGCCCATCGGGCCCGCGGACATCCGCACCTGGGGCGCGCCGCCCGGGTAGACCTCCTCCACGGAGGGGGCGAACACGGCGTCCGCACCGGCCTGTTCCGCGACCTTCAGGTCGGCGTCCAGGGTGCGCGGATAGCGGTCGAGATCCTCGCCCGCGCCGAACTGCAGCGGGTTGACGAAGACGGTGACGATCACGAAGCCCTTGCCGCCGACGTGCTTGCGGGCCGCCCGGATCAGGGTGGCATGGCCCTCGTGCAGGGCCCCCATGGTCATCACGACGGCCGTACGCCCCGACGCCCCGTGGTGGTCCTGGACGTACCGCAGGTCGTCCACCGTGGGGGCGAGTTCGAAGGGGCGGCGGCTCATCGGTCTTCCTCGTTCTCAGGGTTCTCGGGACTCTCGGGGCGCCCGGGGCCCTCGGACCTCTCCGGGCTCCCGGGGTTCCCCGGCACGTGGGTGCCGTTGGCGAGTACCCCGAGGAGGTCCTCCGCGAGCTCCGGCTTGAGCAGTCCGTGAGCGAGGGCCCGGTCGGCGGTCGCGCGGGCCATCGCCAGATAGCCGGCCACGGTCTGGGGGGCGTGCTCGCGCAGCTCGGCGATGTGCGCGGCGACCGTGCCCGCGTCACCGCGCGCGACGGGGCCGGTCAAGGCCGCGTCACCGGAGCGCAGGGCGTTGTCCAGGGCGGCGCCGAGCAGCGGGCCGAGCATGCGGTCGGGTGCCTCGACGCCCGCCGCGCGCAGCAGGTCCATGGACTCGGCGACCAGGGTGACCAGGTGGTTCGCGCCGAGGGCCAGGGCCGCGTGATACAGCGGGCGCCGCTCCTCGGCGATCCACTCGGGCTCTCCGCCCATCTCGATCACGAGCGCCTCGGCGGCCAGCCGCAGCTCCTCGGGCGCGGTGACCCCGAAGGAGCAGCCGGCCAGGCGCTGGACGTCCACCGGGGTGCCGGTGAAGGTCATCGCGGGGTGCAGGGCGATCGGCAGCGCTCCCGCGCGCAGGGCGGGGTCGAGCACACGTGCGCCGTAGCGCCCGGAGGTGTGCACCAGCAGCTGTCCCGGCCGTACGGCCCCGGTCTCGGCGAGGCCCTGGACCAGGCCCGGCAGGGTGTCGTCGGGGACGGTCAGCAGCACCAGCTCGGCACGCTCCAGGACCTCGGCGGGCGGGAGGACCGGCACGTCCGGGAGCATCAGTGCCGCCCGCCGCCGGGAGGCGTCGGACACCCCGGAGACCGCGACCGGGCGGTGTCCGGCGAGTTGCAGGGACGCGGCGAGCGCCGGACCGACCCGGCCTGCTCCGACCACGCCCACGGTGAGCCGCGCGGGGCGGTCCTTGGGGTCTGGCTGCTGGAATGTACTCACTCGTCGGTGGCCTTCCCGTTCCAGTCCGCTCTGGGTACCGGACGATTTCTCGTCATGTTAACGCTATCCGTCGGCCGGGCGGCCGGCTGTCCACAGGCCCTGGAGTTTCCGCAGGTCCGGCGGGGTGGGAAATTCCGGGTGCCGGACGGCGCGGGCACGCGGCATCATCCAGGGCGTGAACACGGTGACGAGGGCGGAGGGGGACGAGGGCGGCATGACGGAGACGGCAGAGACGACGGAGGGGGCCGGACCGCAGCAGGGGCGGCCGACGGTGGAGGCGGAGGAGCGGCCGGGGCAGGCGCACGGCGAGGAGGCGGAGGAACTGCCGACGCAGACGCCCGCCGAGCGGTCGCGGCTGCGGCGGGAGCGCCGGACAAGGGTCGTGCGCGGCGCGGAACGCGTGCTGGCGCGTCCGGGCTTCCTGGGCACGCTCCGGGAGCGGCTGGCGCTGCTGGACGGCGTGGCGGACCTGTACGACCTCGACGAGACCGTGGACATGTACGGGACGGGCGTCGTCGAGGCCCTGGAGGAGAAGGTCGCCGGGCTGCTCGGCACCGAGGCCGCCGCCTTCTTCCCCACCGGCACGATGGCCCAGCAGGTGGCCCTGCGCTGCTGGGCGGGCCGCACCGGCAGCCCCACGGTCGCCCTGCACCCGCTCGCCCACCCGGAACTGCATGAACGGAAGGCGTTCACCGAGGTCAGCGGGTTGCGCCCGGTGCACATCACACGCGAGCCCCGGCTGCCGACCGCCGACGAGGTGCGCGACTTCGAGGAGCCTTTCGGGGCGCTGATGCTCGAACTGCCCCTCAGGGACGCCGGTTTCGTCCTGCCCGCCTTCGAGGAGCTGGCCGAGGTCGTGGAGGCGGCGCGCGAGCGCGACGCGGTGGTGCACTTCGACGGCGCGCGCCTGTGGGAGACCACGGTCCACTTCGGCCGCTCGCTGCCGGAGATCGCAGGCCTCGCGGACAGCGTCTACGTCTCCTTCTACAAGTCGCTCGACGGGTACGGCGGCGCGGCCCTCGCCGGCCCCGGAACGCTGGTCGAGGAGGCCAAGACGTGGCGCCACCGCTACGGCGGCATGGTCTTCCAGCAGTTCCCTACGGTGCTCTCGGCCCTCGCCGGCCTGGAGCGGCAACTGCCCCGGCTGCCGGAGTACGTGCGCCACGCGCGCGTGGTGGCCGCGGCGCTGCGCGAGGGGTTCGCGGCGGCCGGGCTGCCCTGGACCCGGGTGCACCCTACCGAGCCGCACACCCACGACTTCCGGCTCTGGCTGCCGTACGACGCCGACGTCCTCACGGAGACGGCGTTCCGGCAAGGCGAGGAGACCGGGTCCCTGCTGTTCGCCAACCCGTGGCAGCACGGCGGCCCTGGCCTCGCCTTCACCGAGGTCTCCGTACGGGCCGACGGGCTGGCGTGGACGGCGGACGACGTGAAGGCGGCGGTGACGGAGTTCGTGGCGCGTCTGCCCTAGGAGGCCGGGGATCCGGACGGCTCTCGCCCGTTCGAACAGTTCGGACAGTTCGGATATCTCGGACGGGAAGCGGTCGGGGAGCGGTCAGCAGCTGGGGCGCGGGCGGCGGCCGTGGACCCATCGGGACAGCGCCGTCCGCAGCCGGCCGCGTGCCGGGCGGCCGGCCACGACGGCACGGAACGCCCGGTAGTCGCCGAGTTCGCGCACCAGCTGCCAGTCGCGGGCGCCGGGGGCCGGCGGGGCGGGCTCGCCCAGGCGCCGGGCGCGGTAGGTGTCGAGGAGGTACTGCTGGGTGATGCTCATGGGATATCGCCTCTTCGGGACGTGAGGACAGGATCCGTAGGCTCCGCGGATGCCCCGGCCCACCCAGACTGTGCCCGGGCCGCCGCCCCCGTCGTGTCGATTGACGACTGTCGTCAACCGACGGCCGGGTTGTCGGTGGCCCCGTGCACCATGGGGTCATGAGCGTGCGTATCGACATCACCGGGCTGCGGCAGGAGCAGATCGCCGTCGTGCCCTCCCCGCTGGCCGAGCTGGGGATGGCCCTGCACGCGCTGTCCGAGCCCGGCCACCACCCCAGGCTGCGGGGCTGGGCGACCGGCCTGACCTGCCGCCTGGACCCGCATCTCGCCGACCGGATGTGCGAGGCCGACTTCCTGTGGCGTACGACGTTCTCGGACCTCTTCCTGCCGTACGCGGGCCTGCCGGGCGGGAACACGCTCCCGCGCGCCACCCTCGCCGAGGAACTGGACCTGCTGGACAAGCTGAGCGACGAACAGTTCGTGGACGCGGCGCTGGAGTTCACCTGCCCGCTGCCGTACAGCGACGCGGGCTCCGCCGCGCTCACCGACGCGGAGTCCCGACGGCGCGCCCTGGAGCTGGCCGCCGCGCGAGGGCCGCAGAGTCTGCTGTTCAGCGAGCGGCTGCTGGCCGACCCGCCGCGCACCCGGGCCTGGCTGCGGCAGTTCCTGGAGGACTGCGACGCGGCGTTCTTCGCGGACACCTGGTCCCGGCTGAGCCACGAGCTCGCGGCGGACGCCCGCCACAAGACGGACCTCCTGCGGCACAAGGGCCTGGCCGAGGCGCTGGCGTCGGTGTCGCCCGCGGTGACGCTGGACGAGGCCGCGGACCGGATCACCGTGGACAAGCTCGGCGAGGGCCATACGGCCACAGCGGGCAGCGGTCTGCTGCTCGTCCCGACCAGCCTGGGCTGGCCGCACCTGATGGTGCTGCACCGGCGCGGCTGGCAGCCCGTGCTGCACTACCCCGTCAGTTCGCCGGAGATGGCGGCGCCGTCGTCGCTGGAGCAGCTGACCCTGCGGATGGCCGCCCTCTCTCATCCGGTGCGCATGCGCCTGTGCCGCAGCCTCGCCCGCAGCGCGTTCACCACGGGTGAGCTGGCGCAGCACTACGGGATGACGGCGCCCGAGATATCCCGGCATCTGGGCACCCTGAAGAAGGCGGGCCTGCTCACGACCCGCCGCCGCGGCCGGTATGTCCTGCACCAGCTGGATGTGGCGGCGGTGGCCCGGCTGGGGAGCGACTTCCTGGAGGGCATTCTTCGCTAGTGGCCGCACACAGGGCCCGCACACAGGGCCCGCGGGCAGTCGTAGTCGTCAGTCGCAGAGGCCGTCAGTCGAAGCGGATGTGCTTCAGCCCGATCCTCGCCTGCCGCAGCCGGGTGCGCAGGGCGCCGTCCGTGTGGGGCCGGAGCGTCAGCCCGGCGAGGACGGCGATCCGGTCCGCCGTCTTGGGCACCGTGGTGTTGTCCATCCACAGGTGCTCGGCGAACTCCGGCTCGCGCAGCCGCTCCAGACAGTGGTCGAGCTGCCGGACGGCCCAACTCTCCCTGCGCAACGGCGCGTCCTTGCCGGCCACGTACGTCAGGAGATGCCCGAAGCCGCGCTCCCGCAGCCGCTTCAGCACGGTCTCGCGCTCGGCGAGGAGAGTGAAGTGCCGCACGTCATGGCCTCGTTCACCCAGCCGGCCCACCGTCTCCGCGAAGTAGCCCGGGTCGGTGACCGTCATGGGCGCGATGACCACACCGTCGCGCTTGGTCAGCGCGAGGTCCAGGACCTCGACCACGCCCTGCCGCCAGGCCGCCAGGTCCTGGAAGTTCCCCCGCAGTTCGGGCGGCAGCATGCGGTGCAGTCCGAAGCCGACGTGTTCGGGATCGCAGACGACGCTGCCGGGCAGACGTCGCTGGATCTCGTGTGCGGTCTGTGTCTTGCCACCCCCGAAGGGGCCGTTGATCCACAGGAGCATGCGCAGACCCTAGTGGGCACCAGCCACGGGGAGGCCGGGAGTGACTCAACCGTGGCCGGGCGCCCGGAGGCCGGGACCGGTCAGCCGGCCGCCCGGAAGCCGAGACCGCTCAGCCGTGGCCGCCCGCCCGTACAAGACCGGTCTCGTAGGCGAGGACGACCACCTGCACCCGGTCCCGCAGGCCCAGCTTGGTCAGGATGCGGCCGACGTGGGTCTTGACGGTCGCCTCGGACAGCACGAGCCGGGCCGCGATCTCGCCGTTGGACAGCCCCTGCGCGACCAGCACCATGACCTCGCGTTCGCGTTCGGTGAGCCGCTCCAGCTCCTTGTGCCGGGGCTCGGTGGCGCCGGCCGGCAGCATGGGTGCGAACCGGTCGAGGAGGCGGCGGGTGGTGGAGGGCGCGACCACGGCGTCACCGCTATGCACCGAGCGGATGGCGGCGAGCAGTTCCCCGGGCGGCACGTCCTTCAGCATGAAGCCGGAGGCACCCGCCTTCAGCCCGGAGAACGCGTACTCGTCGAGATCGAAGGTGGTCAGGATCAGCACCTTCGGGGCGTCCGGCTCCGAGCAGATGCGGCGGGTGGTCTCCACGCCGTCCAGCTTCGGCATACGGACGTCCATGAGGACCACGTCGACCTCGGCGGCGCGCAGCACCTGCAGGGCCTCGACTCCGTCGCCCGCCTCCGCGACGACCTCCATGTCCGGCTGGGCGGCGAGCACCATCCGGAACCCGGTGCGCAGCAGCACCTGGTCGTCGACGAGCATCACGCGGATCGGCATGGCGGGGTCCTCCGGTCGGGCTTCGGTCGGTGGGCTGGGCGGTGTCGTGAGGGGCGGGCGGTCGGGGCGGGCGCACGTGTCAATGGGTCGGTTTCAGCGGCAGCAGGGCGCTGATACGGAAGCCTCCACCGGGGCGGGGACCGGCGTCCAGGGTGCCGCCCACCATGCCGACGCGTTCACGCATTCCGATCAGCCCATGGCCCTGGCCGTCGAAGCCGCCCTCCTCGTACAGCTCGTGCGGGGCGCCCTTGCCGTCGTCCTCCACGAGCAGTCCGAGGCCGTCGTCGAAGTACACCAGGCGCACGCTCGCCCCGGTGTTGGGGCCCCCGTGCTTGCGGGTGTTGGTCAGCGCCTCCTGGACGATGCGGTACGCCGTCAGCTCGACGCCGCTGGGCAGCGGGCGCGGGGTGCCCTCCACCTTGAAGTCGACGGGCAGGCCCGCGCTGCGGCACTGCTCGACCAGCTCGTCGATCTGTTCGACGTCGGGCTGGGGCACATACTCGCCGGCCTCCTTGTGCTCGCCGGTGCGCAGCACACCGAGCAGGCGGCGCATCTCGGCGAGGGCCTGGCGACCGGTGCCGGAGATCGTCTCCAGGGCCTTCTTCGCCTGGTCGGGAGCGGCGTCGAGAACGTACGCGGCGCCGTCCGCCTGCACCACCATCACCGAGACGTTGTGCGCGACCACGTCGTGCAGCTCGCGGGCGATCCGGGCGCGCTCGGCGGCGACCGCGACCTTGGCCTGCGCCTCGCGCTCCTTCTCCAGCCGGGCGGCGCGCTCCTCCAGCTGGGCGAAATAGGCACGGCGGGTGCGCAGGGAGTCCCCGAGCACCCAGGCGAGCGCGAAGGGGACGGTCTGGAAGACCGCGATCGCGACGTTGCCCAGCGGGCCCGAGTGGGCGTCCGGCCAGCGGATCATGGTCAGGGGACCGGCACACAGGCCGCCGACGAGGCCGGTCCGGGAGGCCCAGCCGGCGCCGTCCGCGGCGACCGTGTAGATGATCGCCAGCATGGCGAAGTCGGCGACCGTCGGCTGCTGGTCCACCAGCAGCTGGACCAGCCCCGTCGCGAGCGCCACCAGAAGCATCTTCTCGGGCAGGCGACGGCGCAGCGCCACGACCCCGCACAGGACGGCGGAGATCGAGAGCCCCGCGGCGACCGATCCGTGGTAGTCCCGCGCCCCGCTGAGGTTCGTCACGCTCACGCAGGAGAGCCCGAACAGGACGACGGCCCAGAAGCTGTCGACCCACGTCGGGTGCCTGCGGAGGAAGTCATAGAGGCGCTGCACATAACCCAGCGTAGGGAAGCGCTGCGTGTGCAGGGGTCAACCGGAGGACCGATCCCAGGCGGACATGTGTACTCCGCAAGGTGGATGCTCCATGATCCCCAACGGCTACGGCACCCCGGGCGGGCACGTCGGAGCCGCGGAAGCCCGTGGGCGGTGCGGGGTGGCCGGCTGCCCGGCACCGCGGGCGCCTCGCACGGAACGCCGGCCCCGCGACCCGGGCGCGGAGCGCGGACACCGCACGCCGGGCGCACACGCCTGGCCTCCTCCCGGCCCACTCCGGTCGCACACGCCTGCCCGGACGTCGGCCCCCTCCAGGGCACGCGCCCGCCCGACCCTCGATCCCCTCCAGGGCACGCGCCCACCTTGCCGTCGCCCCCTCCCCCTCCCCCGCGGTCCCCCGCACCCGGCCTAGCCTGGCCCCGTGGCAGAGCTGGCAGAGCAGGCGGACGGCGAGTGGCGGAGCTGGCGGGCGGCGGCCGAGGAGGCGCTGTACGGGGCGCACGGGTTCTACCGGCGGCCCGAGGGTCCCGCGGGACACTTCCGTACCTCCGTGCACGCGTCCCCGCTCTTCGCGGTCGCGGTGGCCCGGCTGCTGTGCGCGGTCGACGAGGCCCTGGGAGGCCCCACCGAGCTGGCGTTCGTGGACATGGCGGCCGGCCGGGGCGAGCTGGTCACCGGTGTCCTGGACGCGCTGCCCCGGGACGTCGCCGCCCGCACGCGCGCGTACGCCGTGGAGATCGCCGAGCGTCCCGGAGGGCTCGATTCCCGGGTCGAGTGGCTCGACGAGCCTCCGCGGGAGGTCACGGGACTGCTGTTCGCCAACGAGTGGCTGGACAATGTGCCGGTCGAGGTCGCGGAGGCCGGCTCCGACGGCGTGGCGCGGCTGGTCCTCGTGCACGAGGACGGCGCTGAGCGCCTCGGGGAGCCGGTCACCGGCGCGGAGGCGGAGTGGCTCCGGCGCTGGTGGCCGCTGCCCGCCGAGGGCTGCCGCGCCGAGATCGGGCTGCCCAGGGATGCCGCCTGGGCCACGGCCGTCGCCACCGTCGGCCGTGGACTCGCCGTTGCCGTCGACTACGCCCATCGCGCGGCCGCCCGGCCGCCCTTCGGGACGCTCACCGGGTTCCGCGCGGGCCGGGAGGTCGCCCCGGTACCGGACGGCTCCTGCGACATCACCGCGCATGTGGCGCTGGACGCGTGCGCCCTGCCCGGGGCGCGTCTGCTGACCCAGCGCACCGCTCTGCGCACGCTCGGGGTCACCGGCGCGCGCCCCCCGCTCACGCTCGCGTCCACGGACCCCGCGGCCTATGTACGCGCCCTCGCGCACGCCGGAGCCGCCGCCGAACTCACCGCGCCGGGCGGCCTCGGCGACTTCGGCTGGCTGCTCCAGCCCGTGGACATCGCGGGGGCCTCGCTCGGGGGGCTACTTGTCGATGTCCCCGACCACGAAGAACAGTGACCCGAGGATCGCCACCATGTCCGCGACCAGAGTCCCCGGCAGCAGCTCGGTCAGTGCCTGGATGTTGTTGTACGAGGCCGAGCGCAGCTTCAGCCGGTACGGGGTCTTGTCGCCCTTGCTGACCAGGTAGTAGCCGTTGATGCCGAGCGGGTTCTCGGTCCAGGCGTAGGTGTGGCCCTCGGGTGCCTTGAGCACCTTCGGCAGGCGCTGGTTGATCGGCCCGGGCGGCAGCTCGGCCAGCCGGTCCAGGCAGGCGTCGGCGAGGTCGAGCGCGTTGTGCGTCTGCTCCAGGAGGCACTCGAAGCGGGCGAGGCAGTCGCCCTCCTGCCGGGTGACCACCTTCAGCGTGTCCTGGAGTTCCCCGTAGGCCAGGTACGGCTCGTCCCGGCGCAGGTCGAAGTCCACCCCGGAGGCGCGCGCGACGGGGCCGCTCACGCCGTACGCGTGCACCGTCGCGGGCGCGAGGACGCCCACGCCCCGGGTGCGTCCCCGGAAGATCTCGTTGCCGAGCACCAGGTCGTCGAACCGGTCCATACGGGAGCGCACGTCCCGCACCGCGGTACGCGCGCGTGCCGTCCAGCCGGCCGGGAGGTCCTCCTTGAGTCCCCCGACCCGGTTGAACATGTAGTGCATACGCCCGCCGGAGATCTCCTCCATGACGTTCTGGAGTTCCTCGCGCTCCTGGAAGGCGTAGAACACCGGGGTGATGCCACCGAGCTCCAGCGGGTAGGAGCCGAGGAACATCAGGTGGTTGAGGACCCGGTTCAGCTCCGCGAGGAGCGTGCGCATCCACACCGCGCGCTCGGGAACCTCCATGCCGAGCATCCGCTCCACGGCCAGGACCACGCCCAGCTCGTTCGAGAAGGCGGAGAGCCAGTCATGACGGTTGGCGAGCATGATGATCTGGCGGTAGTCGCGCGCCTCGAACAGCTTCTCCGCGCCGCGGTGCATATAGCCGATGACCGGCTCCGCGTGCCTGATCCGCTCGCCGTCCAGCACCAGCCTGAGCCGCAGCACACCGTGCGTGGACGGATGCTGCGGACCGATGTTGAGCACCATGTCGGTGCTCTCCGCGGCACCGCCGATCCCGACCATGGTCTCCTTCGTGGGAGTCATGGCACCAGTCTCTCGTACGTACCCTTGCGCCATGGAAACGGGGACTCGAGACAGGGGCGGCGTGCCGGTGTGGCGAAGCCTGCCGCCCGGGCTGCTGCGTATGCGGCGATTGTTGCTGGTGGTGTGGCTGGGGCTGTCGGCCCTCGCCGTGGGACTGCTCCTCGGCTTGCTCGCCGGGCCTAAGTGGGCCCTGTTCGCGGTGCTGCCGCTGGCCGCGCTGGGCTGGGGCTGGGTGCTGCTCGGCCGTAACTGGCGCTCCTGGCGGTACGCCGAGCGCGTCGACGACCTGCTGATCAGCAGGGGCGTGCTGTGGCGCGAGCAGACCGTGGTGCCGTACGGGCGGATGCAGCTCGTCGAGGTCACCTCCGGGCCGGTGGAGCGGTATTTCGGGTTGGCGAGCGTCCAGCTGCACACCGCGGCCGCGGCGACGGACGCGACCATTCCGGGCCTTGCCCCGGCCGAGGCGGAACGACTGCGGGACCGGCTGGCCGAGCTGGGCGAGGCCCGATCGGCAGGACTGTGAGCGCGCCCGGGGACCTGCCCGCGATAGCGGAGGGACGCGAGCGGACCGAGCGGCGGCTGCACCCGGTCACGCCGCTGCGGCGCGCCTGGGCGCCGGTCACCGTGATCGCCGGCTGGGCCGCGCACGACCCCGGACAGGCCCAGCAGCAGCTGACCAGACTGACCGCGACCACGCTCCTCGCCGCACTCGCGGTCCTCGTCACGGCCGCCTCCCTGTACGGCTTTCTCAGCTGGCGGTTCACCTCCTTCGCGGTGACCGACACCGAACTGCGCATCCGGACCGGCCTGTTGTTCCGCCGCACCGCGCACATCCGGCTGGACCGGCTGCAGGCCGTCGACGTCACCCAGCCGCTGCTGGCCCGGATCGCGGGCGTCGCCAAGCTGAAACTCGACGTCATAGGGACCGACAAGAAGGACGAACTGGCCTATCTCGGCGAGGACGACGCGCGCGTCCTGCGCGCCGAACTCCTGGCGCGCGCGGCCGGTTTCGCGCCCGAGACGGCACACACGGTCGGTGAGGCACCGATGCGGCCGCTGCTGCACGTGCCGCCGGGCATGCTCGCCGTCTCCCTGCTGCTCATCGGCGCCACCTGGGGTTCGCTGTTCGGTGCCCTCGTCGTGCCGACGCTGGTGTGGTTCGGCACGCACAGCGTCTGGTCGGTGCTCGTGGCCGGGCTGCCGCTGGTGGGCGGGGCGGCCACGCGGAGCGCGGGACGGTTCGTCCGTGCCTACGACTGGACGGTCGGCGAGTCGCCGGACGGGCTCCGGATCGACCACGGGCTGCTCGACCGGGCGCACGAGACGGTGCCGCCGGGGCGGGTGCAGACCGTACGGATGGTGGAGCCGCTGCTGTGGCGGCGGCGCGGCTGGGTCCGGGTGGAGCTGAATGTGGCGGGCTCCTCCAACTCGGTGCTGGTACCGGTCGCACCCCGCCCCCTCGCCGAGTCGCTGATCGCGCAGGTGCTGCCCGGGGTGACGGTCCCCACGGCCCTCGCCCGGCCGCCGCGCCGCGCCGGCTGGTGCCTGCCGCTGTGGTGGCGCGGCCACGGAGTCGCCGTCACCGACACGGTCTTCGCCGCGCGGCACGGGCTGCTGCGCCGGACTCTGTCCCTCGTCCCGCATGCGAAGGTGCAGAGCGTGCGGCTGACGCAGGGGCCCTGGGAGCGGTTCAGGAAGGTCGCCGACGTGGAGGTGGACACCGGGGCCGACAAGACGGTGCGGGCCCGGCTGCGGGACGCGGAGGAGGCGGCGGCCCTGCTGTACGCACAGGCGGACCGGTCACGGACGGGGCGACGGGACGCTCGGCCGGAGCGGTGGATGGCCTCGTAGACCGCACAGCGTGGACGGCCTCGCAGGCCGAGCGCCAGGGGGAACGACATGAGGGGCGGCGGCACTCGGAGTGCCGCCGCCCCTCACCCGTACAGGCTGTACTCAGGACGCCGCTGTGCGCAGCCCCTGCAGGTCGATCTGCTCGGTCTCGTCGTGGGCCGTCAGGTCGATGACCTGGCCGATGCCGCGCGCCTCGGGGTCCGCGGGCTTGAAGCCGGACTCGGACTCCTCCTTGTGCATCGCGAGCGCCTCCTGGCCCACGACGTCCGCGAGGTCCTCGTTCTGCATCGAGGTCAGGGTCTCCCCCGGGCCCTTGGTGCCGAAGAAGTCGAAACCGCCCTCCGCGGCCGGGCGCCGCGGCGGGGCCGCCGGTACGACGGCGACGGCGGTCGGCACGGTGAAGTGCCCGGTGGTGTGGGCCGGCTTGGTCGCGCCCGGCAGGGGCTGCTGCGCGGTCGGGGCGCTCCCGTGCTCCCGCCCGGCGACCGCCGTGGGCTTCCCCGCCGCCTCGTCCTGCGCACCGGAGCGGTCCCGTACGGCGCCGGTCTCCGCCGAGCCGCCCTTGCGGCCGCCGCCGTTGCCGGGGCCGTCGTCCTTCGGGGGAACGGACTCGGGGGAGGTCCTGGCCCGGGCCGCGGTGAGCGCGGAGAGTGCCGACTGCCGGTGGGCGTCGCCCGGGGCCGGGGTGTCGGCGGTCGCCTCCACGGGGCCGCTCCCGTCGACGGACCCGGCGGTGTCGTCCTCCGCGGCCTGCGCCGCGTCGTCGCCCAGCGCCGCGTCGTCGCCCAGCGCCGCGTCCTCGTCCTGCTCCGGGTCGTCGTCCCGCGCCGATGCGGCGATCTCCTCCGGGGCGTCCTGCTCGGACGCGGCGACGTCCTCCGGCGTCTCGTCGCCGCCGTCCTCGACCAGCCGCGTCAGCGCCGAGTCGGCCCGCAGGAAGAGCGCGGATCCCTCCGGGGAGAACACCCCTGCGACCGCCGGCTCCGATTCGGTCGCGGCCGTGGTCCCGCCCTCGGCCTCTCGTACGTCCCTGCCCTCCGGCGTCCCGCTCTCGGCGGCGCCCGGCGCCTCCAGGCCGTCCCGCTCCGTGGAGTCGTCCGGCGCCGCGGAGTCGTCCGGCGTCGTCGAGTCGTCCGGCGCGCCCGTCGTCCCGGCGGGCAGCGCCCGCGCCTGCGGCACCGTCGTCTCTATGGCCAGCAGACGGCGGCCCTCCAGGGCGGTCGCGCGCTCGGTCTCCGCGGTGGCGTACCGCCGCAGCAGGGCCGCGTGCTCGTTGCGCAGCTTGGCCAGCTCCGCGCGCTTGGCACGCAGCCTCTGCTCCAGCTTGGTGCGCAGCTCGCGCGACTCCTCCAGGTCCGACTCCAGTTCGGCGACCCGCTCCTCGTGGCGCCATTCGTCGCTTGCCCTCGCGCGCGCGAGGTCCGCGACGTGTTTGCCCGCGGCCACGTCCCAGCGGCGCATGACGACCGCGCCCAGCATCGTCGTCACCGCGGCAGCCGCGGCCAGCACACGGAGCACCACTGGCTCCGTGAACAGCCAGGGCCCCACGGCGCAGACGATCGAGACGCCGGCGATCACCGAAGAGGGCAACAGCCTGTGCAAGGGCGGAGAATGGCGGTGACGTCCACGTGGCATGGCCAGAAACTTACCGCGCGTAGGCGAATGATGGTGCCCCGCCCGGTAAAAACACGGCCACTCCTACGCGTTCATACCGCCCCGGGGACACCGGAAACGGAAGAGCCGCCCTCAAATCCCGTGCATTCCCTTCCGCCGGGCCCACGACACCGGAACCCGAGGGCGCCGGCGCCCCTCCGGTCGGCCCCTCGCGGCTGCTCCGCGACCCCTCCGGCAGTCGTCGGCCCCCTTTTCAAGATCATTTCCCGTGCGCGATCCCTGTCTCCCCCGCACGGGATCACCCGCCCGAAAGCGACCCGGGGGCACGACTGGAGACGAATTCCGGACCCGCGCCGAGACAACACCGGCACGGAATTCCGCCGCAGCCCCCACGCATTCGTCTTCGTCCCCTCAGCGGTCGCTGAGCCGCCCGCTCATCCACTGCAGCGCCGCCGGGATCTCCCGTCGCCAGGTGTTGAAGTTGTGGCCGCCGCTGTCGAGGATGATCGACGAGATCCGGGTCGGTTTCCTGGCCCCCACCTGCTGTATGAACTTGAGCGTGGACCGGTAGTCGCCCTCGCCGACCCGGCTGCTGCTGACGAGCAGTGAGGTGTCCGGGGCGGGCAGATGCTTCAGGCACCACCACAGGTCGGCACGGTTGCGCAGGTTCTTGTCACCCTGGAAGAGGTCGCCCGTGGTCGGGTCGATCGGCGCCTTGTAGTACGGCGACAGGCCTGCCCCGGCGGCATAGGCGTCCGGGTGGTGCATCGCAAGCTTCAGTGCGCAGTAACCGCCCGTCGAGTCCCCTATGACACCCCAGCTGCCTGGCTTCTTGCCCACCCGGTAGTGCGCCCCGACCGCGCCGGGGAGGTCCTTCGCGAAGAACGTCTCGGTCTGCGGGCCGCCCGGGACGTCCACGCACTCGGTGTCCCGGGGAGGCGCCACGGTCGGCCTCAGCATCACCAGGATCATCGGCTGCATCCTGCCGCTCTTGGCCAGCTCGTGCGCCGTCTGCGGATAGTGCAGACCCTTGATGAGCGCCTCGGCCGTACCCGGGTACCCGGTGAGGACGACGGCCGCGGGGAACGTCCGTGTGCGGTACTGCGGTTGGAAGTACTCCGGCGGCAGATACACATACGCGGGCGTGGTGACATGCGTGGTGCGCCCCACTATGTCAACCCGCTGGATCTGGCCGCCGATCTGTGGCCGCGCACCACCTTTCACCTGCACCTCGCTGGTGTCGACCACCTGGAGGGGGGCCCCGGCCGAACCGGCCAGACCATGGTTGACGACCACACCCGGGGTGCTCTCCTGGCCGAACAGGTCGGCCCAGCTGGCGTAGAACCCGAAGGCCTGGTTGGCGGCGAGCCCGACCGAGGCGAAGATCGCGACCTGGGTGGCGAACAGCAGGCCGACCCGTCCGCCGACGGCCCGCCAGGTGCGCCGCGCCAGCCGTGGCCAGAACCACACCGTGCCGACGAACAGCAACACAGCGAACAAGACCGCCAACACCAGCACTTTGTTGCTCGTGAGACCCATGGCTCTTTCCTGTCTGCGCTTTCCGACCCATGGGGCGTCACCCGCACTTTCGCGAGGGCTTGCCCCGGACTTTCCTTCGCCTTTGAACCGGCTTTGAGGTGGGGAGTGAACCTCTCTCCCCGCGACACCGTCCTAGAGGGCGCAATGTCGCCGGATGCCCGAATAGGCACCGGACACAAGGTCTCTCGCAGAACTACGGGATGCGATGTCTGTCAGGATAGATGGGGAAAAGTCGGGCGAGGTTCCGGAGCGATCGCGTGGGGTGCGCCGCATCCTCCACGGCCCGCGCCCTGAGTCCGTCCCTGCACTGGTCGCCGGGGCCTGCACGCTCGTAGGGGTCCTGGACATTGCCGCGGGCGTCTTCCCACGCTTCCGGCACAGCCGCATGCACCGCATCGTCGAGGTTCTGCCCGGCGCGTTCGGTCCGTTCGCGGCCGCCCTGTCGCTGAGCGCCGGCGTTCTGCTGCTGCTCCTCGCGCACGGGCTGCGGCGGCGCAAGCGCAGGGCGTGGCGCGCGGCCGTGCTCCTGCTCCCGGCGGGTGCCGTGGCGCAGTTCGTCTACCGCCACTCCGTCATCGGCATGCTGATCTCGATGGCACTGCTGCTGCCGCTGCTGCGCCATCGAAAGGAGTTCGCGGCCCTGCCCGACCCGCGCAGCCGCTGGCGAGCGCTCGCCAACTTCGTGCTCATGGGCGCCGGTTCACTGGGGCTCGGCCTGGTCATCGTCAGCGTCCACACGAACCGCATGGTGGGCGACCCGAGCGTGTCCGACCGCATCGAGCATGTGCTGTACGGCCTGTTGGGCTTCGAGGGCCCGGTCGACTACACCGGCGACACCTCCTGGACGGTGGGCTTCTCGCTCGGCGCGCTCGGTCTGCTGACCGCGGTCACCACGATCTACCTCGCCTTCCGCCCGGAACACCCCGCCGCCCGGCTCACCGAGGAGGACGAGGCCCGGCTGCGCGCCCTGCTGGACAAGCACGGCGCCCGCGACTCCCTCGGCCAGTTCGCGCTCCGCCGCGACAAGGCGGTCGTCTTCTCGCCGAGCGGCAAGGCCGCGGTCACCTACCGCGTCGTCTCCGGCGTGATGCTCGCCAGCGGTGACCCGATCGGTGACGTGGAGGCGTGGCCCGGGGCCATCGAGCGGTTCATGGACGAGGCCAAGGCCCATTCCTGGACCCCCGCGGTCGTGGGCTGCTCGGAGACGGGCGGCGAGGTCTGGACCCGAGAGACCGGCCTGGACGCCCTTGAGCTGGGCGACGAGGCGGTGGTGGACGTCAAGGATTTCTCGCTCACCGGGCGTGCGATGCGCAACGTGCGCCAGATGGTGAAGCGCATCGAGCGGGCGGGTTACGAAACCCGGGTACGGCGCATCCGTGACCTCAGCGAGGGCGAGCTGGAGCGGATACGGCGCGCTGCCGAGGACTGGCGCGGCACGGACACCGAGCGCGGCTTCTCGATGGCGCTCGGCCGCATCGGCGACCCCGCCGACGTCGACTGCCTCATCGCCACGGCGCACAAGCCGGACGCCGCGGAGGGCCCGTACGGTGATCTGAAGGCAATCCTGCACTTCGTCCCGTGGGGCACCGACGGTGTCTCGCTGGACCTGATGCGCCGGGACCGCTCCGCCGACCCGGGCATGAACGAACTGCTCATCGTGGCCGCCCTCCAGGCCGCCCCGAAGCTCGGGATCGAGCACGTCTCGCTGAACTTCGCGATGTTCCGCGCGGCCCTGGCGCGCGGCGAGAAGATCGGCGCGGGACCGGTGCTGCGGGCATGGCGGGGACTGCTGGTCTTCCTGTCCCGCTGGTTCCAGATCGAGTCCCTGTACAAGTTCAACGCGAAGTTCCAGCCGCGCTGGGAGCCACGCTTCGTGGTGTACGCGTCCTCCCGCGACCTGCCGCGCATCGGCCTGGCCATGATGCAGGCGGAGGGCTTCGTGAACCTGGCGCTGCCGCGCCTGCTGCGCCGCTCCGCCCCGGTGCAGCGCCCCTGCGCCCACACGGTGGCGGAGCACGGGGTCCGGGCGGCCTGACCGCCCCGGACCCGGGCGGACTTCCGTGTCCGCCCCCTGGGAGGTCGTACAGGTCCGGGCGAGGGCTCCGTTCCAGCCGGGGAGCCCTCGCCCGGACCTCCACCCACCGGACCGTCCCCCAGGTACCCCGCCGCCCTCACGGCACACCTGCGACCGAGGCACCCCGCGGCACCGGCCCCCGCACCCGGCCCGATCCGGCCCCCGCCCAGGACCCGCGAGCCCAGGGCGGCTCCGTCGGGGGCCTACGCTGAACATATGAGCACGAAGACCGGGCGGGGCCACGTGGCGGGCCTTCCGACATGGGACCGCTGCGCGGTCATGGGCGTCGTCAACGTCACCCCCGACTCCTTCTCCGACGGCGGCCGCTGGTTCGACACCACCGCCGCCGTCAAGCACGGCCTCGACCTGGTCGCGCAGGGCGCCGACCTCGTCGACGTCGGCGGCGAGTCCACCCGACCCGGAGCCACCCGCGTCGACGAGACCGAAGAGCTCAGGCGTGTCGTCCCCGTCGTCCGCGGCCTCGCCTCCGAGGGCGTCACGGTCTCCGTGGACACCATGCGCGCCTCCGTCGCCGAACAGGCCCTCGCCGCCGGCGCCGCCCTGGTCAACGACGTCAGCGGCGGCCTCGCGGACCCCGCGATGGTCCCGGTCGTCGCGGCCTCCGGCGCCCCCTTCGTGGTGATGCACTGGCGCGGCTTCCTGGAGGGCGGCAACGTCAACGGCGTCTACGAGGACGTCGTCTCCGAGGTCGTCGACGAACTCCACGCGCGCGTGGAGGCCGTGCTGGCGGGCGGCGTCGCCCCCGACCGGATCGTCGTCGACCCCGGCCTCGGCTTCTCCAAGCAGGCCGAGCACGATCTGGCGCTGCTCGCCCACCTCGACCGCCTGCACGTCCTGGGCCATCCCCTGCTGGTCGCCGCCTCCCGCAAGCGGTTCCTGGGCCGTGTCCTGGCCGGCCCCGAGGGGGCGCCCCCGCCGGCCCGCGAGCGCGACGCCGCCACGGCCGCCGTCTCCGCACTCGCCGCCCAGGCCGGCGCGTGGGCGGTCCGTGTGCACGAGGTCCACGCGACGGCGGACGCGGTACGCGTCGCACGCGCCGTCGAGGCGGCGCGCGCGGCCGATCCCGCGCCGGGCAGCGACCCCGACGGCGGACGCCCGGGCAGCGGCCCCGACGGCGGACGCCCGGGCACCGGATCCGCCGAAGGAGCCCGGTGAGCGCCGCCCACACCGATGTCGAACAGGTCGAGCAGGCCAACACCGCCTTCTACGAGGCGATGGAACGCGGTGACTTCGAGGAGCTGTCCTCGCTCTGGCTGACGCCGGCCGACCTGGGCGTCGACGAGAAGTACCACGACCCGGCGGATGCCGGCGTGATCTCCTGCGTCCACCCCGGCTGGCCCGTGCTGACCGGCCGCGGCGAGGTGCTGCGGTCGTACGCCCTGATCATGGCGAACACCGACTACATCCAGTTCTTCCTCACGGACGTCCATGTGTCGGTGACCGGCGACAGCGCCCTGGTGAGCTGCACCGAGAACATCCTCAGCGGCGGCCCGGCCCCGGGGGAGGGCGAGGAGCTGGGCCCCCTCGTCGGCCAGATAGTCGTCGCCACGAACGTGTTCCGGCGCACCCCCGACGGCTGGAAGCTCTGGTCCCATCACGCCTCCCCGGTCCTGACCGAGTCCGCCGACGAAGAGGAGGACGACTCGTCGGCCTGAGCAGGTGGCATAGGCCGCCGGATTGGGTAGGCGGCCTGACGTGGCGGGAATCACCTACCCTCGGGTAGCGATCAGCTGCCGCCCCGTGAGCCACCCTGTTCGCCAGGGAAAACGCCCGATGAAGGCTTCGGTCGTGGCAGGGGCACACGCTCCCGGTAGCAAACGCTGTCGGTGCCCGCAGGTAGATTCGTTCGCGGCTGGTGCACCGACCGCACTCGGTGCGCACCTGTCGCTACCGACGATTGCAGGAGTGATTCGCGTGGATCGTGTCGCGCTGCGCGGCCTGAAGGCCCGCGGGCACCACGGCGTGTTCCCCCGGGAGCGCGAGGAGGGGCAGACCTTCATCGTGGACCTCGTCCTGGGCCTGGACACCCGGCCGGCCGCGGCCGACGACGACCTGTCGAAGACCGTGCACTACGGCATCGTCGCCGAGGAGATCGTGGCCCTGGTCGAAGGAGAGCCCGTCGACCTCATCGAGACGCTCGCCGAGCGCATCGCCCTCGCCTGCCTCAAGCACGCCCCCGTCCGCGAGGTCGAGGTCTGCGTGCACAAACCGGACGCACCGATCACGGTCCCGTTCGACGACGTGACCGTCACCATCACCCGGAGCCGAGTATGAGCGCCTTCTTCGCCGGGGGTCAGAGCGACCCGACCGTACAGCCGGTGCCCGCCTCCGTGGTGGAGCAGGTGGACGCCGCCGACACGACCCTGCAGAACCCCAAACGCGCCGTGATCTCCATCGGCTCGAACCTGGGCAACCGCCTGGAGAACCTGCAGGGCGCCATCGACGCCCTGGAGGACACCCCGGGCGTCCGCGTCAAGGCGGTCTCCCCGGTGTACGAGACGGAGCCGTGGGGCGTGGCTCCGGGCAGCCAACCGACGTACTTCAACGCGGTGGTCGTGGTGAAGACCACCCTGCCCCCGTCCTCGCTCCTGGAGCGGGCCCACGCCGTGGAGGAGGCCTTCCACCGGGTGCGGGACGAGCGCTGGGGCGCGCGCACCCTGGACGTGGACATCATCTCGTACGCGGAAGTCGTCTCCGGCGACCCGGTGCTGACCCTCCCCCACCCGCGCGCCCACGAGCGGGCCTTCGTCCTCGCCCCTTGGTACGACCTGGACCCGGCGGCCCAGCTCCCCGCCCGGGGCCCGGTGGCGGATCTGCTCGCCGTCGTCACCCGCGAAGGCGTCATTCCCCGCCCCGACCAGGAACTCCGGCTGCCGGAATAGTCGTTAAGGTCTACCGGGCCGGGATGCTCCCGGCTCGACGACCGCGGACGGGCGACCGTCCGGCTGACGAAGGGGCATCGTGAGAGAGCTGCGCATCAGGACGCTGGCAGCGGTGTTCGTGATGGCCGGAGTGCTGTCCTGGGCGGCGGCCCGGCTGTGGAGCGCGGTGGGCACACTCCCCCGGGTCCCCCTGGCCGCGCCCATCGTCCTCGCCCTGATCGCCGTGGTCCTGCTGGCCACGGCGCTCTCCCTGCGGGCCCGGTTCAAGGCCCAGCGCGAGCGCCGCCTCGAGGCGAAGGGCGTCGACCCTCTGATGGCGGCCCGTGCGGTCGTTTTCGGCCAGGCGAGCGCCCTGGTGGCGGCCCTGGTCGCCGGGATGTACGGCGGCGCGGGTGTCTTCCTCCTGGAGTCGCTGGACGTCCCCACGACGCGCGACCAGGCCATCTACGCCGGCTTCTCGGTTCTCGCGGGTATCGCCGTCATAGCGGCCGCCTTCTTCCTGGAGCGCGTCTGCCGCCTCCCGGACGACGACGAGCAGAATGGCGACACGACATCGGTGTCCTAGCGCCCCGGCGGGTGACGTGAGCGCGACGTTGCCTGCCGGGGGCACTAGGGCGTGTTTCGAAAGTAGGGTCGTCCGCCCGAAGGGCGGGGCCCGCGGCGTCTGGTGCGGTGCATCGCAAGGCGGAGGGCCGTCCGCGTACTGGGCGTACGCGGACGACCCCGACAACGCGGCGAGGTGCCGTGCCTGGGGGCACCTCCCAGCCGCCAGGCTGGGGGAGTCGCGGGCCAGACGGGACTTTCGAAGCACGCCCTAGGCCGCGGCGGCCGGCGGGGCCTCAGCGCGCCATGATGAGGCTCATCGCCTCGTTGCGCGTGGCCGCGTCCCGCAGCTGACCGCGCACCGCCGAAGTGATCGTCTTCGCGCCGGGCTTGCGGATGCCGCGCATCGACATGCACATGTGCTCGCACTCGACGACGACGATCACCCCGCGCGGCTCCAGGATCTCCATGAGCGAGTCGGCGATCTGCGTCGTCAGCCGTTCCTGCACCTGCGGGCGGCGCGCGAAGACGTCCACGAGCCGGGCCAGCTTCGACAGACCCGTGATCTTTCCGCTGGTGGCCGGGATGTAGCCGACGTGGGCAACGCCCCTGAACGGCACGAGGTGATGCTCGCAGGTCGAGAACACCTCGATGTCCTTCACCAGCACCATCTCGTCATGGCCGAGGTCGAAGGTCGTCGTGAGGACGTCCTCGGGCTTCTGCCACAGGCCGGCGAATATCTCCCGGTACGCCCGGGCCACCCTTCCCGGAGTCGCGCGCAGGCCCTCCCGGTCCGGGTCCTCTCCGACCGCGATGAGCAACTCCCGTACGGCGTTCTCCGCGCGCTTCTCGTCGAACTCGCCGATCGTGCCCTCGCCGTCCAGCGTCACCGGGTCGGTCATGTGGTGCCTCGTTCCTGCGCCTGCGACGCGCACCCGTCGCGCGTCTGATGGGCGGCCTGAAGGAAAGGCCGCGCCCCCCAAGGCTAAAACCCTGGGGGGCGCGGCAGAAATTCCGGGCCTTGTGGGGCCCTCGGGGAGCGATCGGTCAGCTCTCCCGGCGGTCCTCCGGAGCCGCGTCTGCGGGGAGGGACTCCGTCGCGTTGGCGATCGCCGGGGTCGCGCCATTCGCTCCGTTCGTCAGTGCCAGCTCCTTCGGGGAGAGCACCGGCGGGCGGGTCGACGGCGTGCGGCGCGAGGAGCCGGTCCAGGCGGGCCGCGGCGGGCGCTTGACGATCGGGGCGAAGATCTCGGCGATCTCCTCCTTGCCCAGCGTCTCCTTCTCGAGCAGCGCGAGCACCAGGTTGTCGAGGACGTCGCGGTTCTCGACCAGGATCTCCCAGGCCTCGTTGTGCGCGTTCTCGATGAGCTTCTTGACTTCCTCGTCCACGAGCGCGGCGACCTCTTCCGAGTAGTCGCGCTGGTGAGCCATCTCACGTCCGAGGAACGGCTCGGTGTTGTCGCCGCCGAACTTGATCGCGCCGAGACGCTCGGTCATGCCGTACTGCGTGACCATCGCGCGAGCCGTGGACGTGGCCTTCTCGATGTCGTTCGCGGCACCCGTGGTCGGGTCGTGGAAGACCAACTCCTCGGCCGCGCGGCCACCCAGCATGTAGGCGAGCTGGTCCAGCATCTCGTTGCGCGTCGTGGAGTACTTGTCCTCGTCCGGGAGCACCATCGTGTAGCCGAGGGCACGGCCGCGGGACAGGATCGTGATCTTGTGGACCGGGTCGGAGTTCGGCGAGGCCGCCGCGACCAGGGCGTGGCCGCCCTCGTGGTACGCGGTGATCTTCTTCTCCTTGTCCGACATGATCCGGGTCCGCTTCTGCGGGCCCGCGACCACGCGGTCGATCGCCTCGTCGAGCATCTGATTGTCGACGAGCTTGCGGTCGCTGCGGGCCGTGAGCAGGGCCGCCTCGTTCAGCACGTTCGACAGGTCGGCGCCGGTGAAGCCGGGGGTGCGGCGGGCGACGGCCGCCAGGTCGACGTCCGGGGCGACCGGCTTGCCCTTCTGGTGAACCTTGAGGATCTCCAGACGGCCCTGCATGTCCGGGCGGTCGACCGCGATCTGACGGTCGAAACGGCCGGGGCGCAAGAGGGCCGGGTCGAGGATGTCGGGGCGGTTCGTGGCGGCGATGAGGATCACGCCGCCCTTCACGTCGAAGCCGTCCATCTCGACGAGCAACTGGTTCAGGGTCTGCTCACGCTCGTCGTGACCGCCGCCGAGGCCGGCGCCGCGATGACGGCCGACCGCGTCGATCTCGTCGACGAAGACGATCGCCGGGGCGTTCGCCTTGGCCTGCTCGAACAGGTCACGCACTCGGGAGGCACCGACACCGACGAACATCTCGACGAAGTCGGAACCCGAGATCGAGTAGAAGGGGACGCCCGCCTCGCCCGCGACGGCACGCGCGAGAAGCGTCTTGCCCGTACCGGGAGGGCCGTAGAGGAGGACACCCTTGGGGATCTTGGCGCCGACGGCCTGGAACTTGGCCGGCTCCTGGAGGAACTCCTTGATCTCCTGGAGCTCCTCGACCGCCTCGTCCGCGCCCGCGACATCCGAGAAGGTCGTCTTCGGAGTGTCCTTGGTGATGAGCTTCGCCTTGGACTTCCCGAAGTTCATGACCCGGGAGCCGCCGCCCTGCATCTGGTTCATCAGGAACAGGAAGACGACCACGATGAGGACGAAGGGAAGCAGAGAGAGCAGGATCCCGACGAACGGGTTCTGCTTGGACGGCGAGACCGTGTAGCCGTCCGGGATCTGCTTGGTCTGGTACTTGTCCTGAAGGATGTTGGCCAGGGAGACGCCCTGGTTGCCGATGTAGCTCGCCTGGATCTTCGAGCTGCCCTGGACCTTCTGGCCGTCCTTCAGGGAGACCTTGATGATCTGCTCGTCGCCTGTGGTCAGCTTGGCCTGCTGGACCTTGTTCTCATTGATCGCCGCCACGACCTGGCCGGTGTCCACCGTCTTGTAGCCGCCGGAAGAGCCGACGACCTGCATCAACACGACCACGGCAAGGACGGCCAGCACGATCCACATGACCGGCCCACGGAAGTATCGCTTCACGTCCATCCATACGGAGCGGTGTCGCCCCGTCCCTCCTGCCATAGTGAGTTTGATAAAGACAGTTCTTCTGACGGTACCCCAGGATTGTCACCCGCAGCCGCGGGGACCGCTGGCAATACCGTCCACGCATGCTCCAACGGCGCGAGACCCGCTGGGGTTCCCGAACGTCCTGAAAGAGCCCGGACCTCGGGTCCGGCCGCCGTCGCCGACGGCCGGACCGCTGAGGTTCAGCCGCCGTAGACGTGAGGCGCGAGCGTACCGACGAACGGGAGGTTGCGGTACTTCTCCGCGTAGTCGAGGCCGTAGCCCACGACGAACTCGTTCGGGATGTCGAAGCCGACCCACTCGACGTCGATGGCGACCTTGGCCGCATCCGGCTTGCGCAGCAACGTGCACACCTTCAGGGTGGCGGGCTCGCGCGAGCCGAGGTTGGAGATCAGCCACGACAGCGTCAGACCGGAGTCGATGATGTCCTCGACGATCAGGACGTGCTTGCCCTTGATGTCGGTGTCGAGGTCCTTGAGGATGCGCACGACACCGGAGGACTGGGTGCCCGCGCCGTAGGAGGACACGGCCATCCAGTCCATGGTGACCGGGGTGGACAGCGCCCGGGCGAGGTCGGCCATGACCATCACCGCGCCCTTGAGGACACCGACGATCAGCAGGTCCTTGCCCGCGTACTCCGCGTCGATCTTCGCAGCCAGCTCAGCCAGCTTCGCGTCGATCTCTTCCTTGGTGATGAGCACCTGCTGGAGGTCGGCACCCATGTCTTTCGCGTCCACCCGCATCACTTTCGGTCGTCCCGCCGCTCTGATTGCCCGCTCGCCCGCGGGGCGCCTGTGCCGCGGTGGACGGTCACCCGTCCGCGGACACCCGCGCGGGGCAGCCGCAACGGCTGCAGCCCTCACGGTCGGTGTCCGCTGTCTCTCGCGACAGCGGCACGCCCCTTCGGCTCGCTTGCGCGGCTGACCGGTCCCGCCCCGAAGGGGTGACCGGGCGCCTCCCGAAGGGGGCGGGTTTTCAGCCGTGCCGAATCACCAGTCTGCCACCCTGACGCTGGGCGACGACTTTGCCCGGGAGATTGATGGCTCCCTGGCCGCGCCAACCCGTGATCAGCCGGTCCACTTCCTCGATGTGACGGGCGAAGAGGGAACCGGCCGGAGCACCGGCCTCGATGGCGGCGCGGCGCAGGATCCTGCGGCGCACGGCCGGCGGCAGGGCGTAGAGCTTCGCGCACTCCAGGAGGCCGGTGGCGTCGCGTACGGCGGTCTCGGCCTGACTGGCCCAGGCGTCGAGCGCGTCGGCGTCGTCGCGGGAGAGCTGGGCCGTACGGGCGAGGGCTTCGACGACGCCCTTGCCGAGCGCCTTCTCCAGGGCGGGCAGGCCCTCGTGGCGGAGCCGGGAGCGGGTGTAGGTGGGGTCCGTGTTGTGGGGGTCGTCCCAGACGGGCAGGGCCTGGGCCATGCAGGCCTTGCGGGCGGTCTGCCGGTCGATCTGCAGGAAGGGGCGGCGATAGCGGCCGCCGGCCCCCGAGACCGCGGCCATGCCGGAGAGGGAGCGGACGCCGGAGCCGCGGGCGAGGCCGAGCAGGACGGTCTCGGCCTGGTCGTCGCGGGTGTGGCCGAGGAGGACAGCGGTGGCGCCGTGGCGCTCGGCAGTGATGTCCAGGGCGGCGTAGCGCGCGTCACGGGCGGCGGCTTCGGGACCTCCGACGCGGCCGACGCTCACGGCGACGGAGTCGACGGGGTCGAGGCCCAGCTCGCGCAGGCGCAGGACCACCTCGTCGGCGCGCAGGTCGGAGCCGGCCTGCAGTCCGTGGTCGATGGTGATGCCGCCGGCGCGGATGCCGAGTTTGGGGGCCTCGAAGGCGAGGGCGGAAGCGAGCGCCATCGAGTCGGCGCCCCCCGAGCATGCCACGAGCACGAGCGGCGTGACGGGGCGCTCGTGGGAGGGGGAATGGCTGCTCAGTTGTGTGATCTGCCCGGTGTTCTGTGCCGAGGTCTGCTCGGTGAGGATGTCGTGGAGGACGCGGCGGACCGCCAGGCGTATCGCCGCGACCGCAGGATGGGGACCCATGTCCGGTTCCCTTCATGAAATTGTCGGGGGGTGAGCCCGATCGCTGGTCACTCAGAGTGTGTAGATGGTGACAGAAACGGGCCGTTCCCCGAGCATTGCACGCCTACCCATGGCTCACGGTCCCTCGGACGAGTGATTGGCGGGGCGTTCACCTGCCGACGGCCGGATTCGTCTCACCCCGCTCGCGCACGGCTCACGGCTCCGCCCTGCGATGCACCCGCGCGACCCAGTCCGCCGGTTTGGCGATCTCCGCCTTGGTGGGGAGGGTGTTGGGAGAGGTCCACACCCGGTTGAAGCCGTCCATGCCGACCTGCTCGACGACCGCACGCACGAACCGCTCGCCGTCGCGGTACTGCCTGAGCTTGGCGTCCAGGCCCAGCAGCTTGCGCAGGGCGAGGTCGAGACGGGAGGCGCCCCTGGCGCGGCGCTGCTGGAACTTTTCCCGGATCTCGGCGACGGACGGCACGACGTCCGGGCCGACGCCGTCCATCACGAAGTCCGCGTGCCCTTCCAGGAGGGACATCACGGCGGTCAGCCGCCCGAGGATCTCCCGCTGGGCGGGCGTCTGCACGAGTTCCACGAGCGAGTGACCCTCCTCGCCCTCCTCGCCCTCCGTGCGGCCCCCGGCGAGCGACTGGACCGCTTCCCTGATGCGCTCCAGGACCGTCATGGGGTCGACATCGGTCTCCCCCAGGAAAGACTGGATTTCGCCCTCGAGGTGATCGCGCAGCCAGGGCACCGCCGTGAACTGCGTGCGGTGCGTCTCCTCGTGCAGGCACACCCACAGGCGGAAGTCGTGGGGCTGGACGTCCAACTCGCGTTCCACATGCACGATGTTCGGCGCGACCAGCAGGAGACGGCCGCCGCCGTTCTCGCCCGCGGGCAGTTCGCGGGTGGCCGGGGCGAAGGTCTCGTACTGGCCGAGGACCCGGGAGGACAGGAACGACAGCAGCATGCCCAGTTCCACACCGGTGACCTTGCCGCCGACGGCACCGAGGACGGCACCGCCGGGGGTGCCCCCGCGCCGCTGCTCCATCTTGTCGAGGAGGGGTTTGAGGATCTCCCGGAATCCGGCGACGTTCGCCCGGACCCAGCCGGGCCGGTCGACGACGAGGACGGGGGTGTCGTGAACGCCCGTCTGGCCCATACGAGTAAAGCCCCGGACATGTTCCTCCGAGGCCTTCGCGTGGCGGCGCAGCTCCGCGACGACGGCGCGGGCCTCGTCGCGGCTCACCTCGGGGCCCGGCCGCACGAGTCGGGTCGCGGTCGCCACCGCGAGATTCCAGTCGACCATCCCAGCAGATCCCGCACCACCGATGCTCGTCATGCGTCAACGGTACGTGAGCGCCGCCACTCGGGGCAGGGCAGCGCAACGTGCGGCGGTGCGCCACCGGGGCGGCGCGCCGCAAGGGGATGGCGCATCAGCAGGGCAGCGCACCGCAGGGGTGGCGCGTCACCGGCAGCCGCAGCCCGCGAGCTGCGCCGCCGTGCGGTCCAGGGCCGTCCGGGCGGCCGTCTGGTCCATCGAACCGTCCGTCAGGAAGGCGAACGCCAACAGCCGGCCGTCGGCGTCGACCACCGTCCCGGCGAGGGTGTTGACGCCCGTCAGCGTGCCCGTCTTGGCCCGTACGAGGCCGGTGCCCGAGCGTTCGGCGGCATCCGCGTAGCGGTCGCTGAGGGTGCCCGTGAAGCCGGCCACCGGCAGCCCCGTCAGGACCGTACGGAGTTCGGGGTGGGACGCGGAGCCGGCGGTGGCCAGCAGAGACGTCAGCAGGTCCGCCGTGAGCCGGTCATCGCGGTTCAGCCCGCTGCCGTCGTGGAACGCCGCGCCCGCGAGCGGGAGCCGGAGCTTGCCGAGCTGGGCGGCGATCGCCGCGGCGCCCCCGTCGAAGCTCGCCCGGCCGCCGGTGGCCAGGGCGGTCTGGCGCGCGAGAGCCTCGGCGATGTCGTTGTCGCTGTTGGTGAGCATCCGCTCGACCACGGCGGACAGGGGCGGCGACTGGACGGAGGCGACGGTCTCGGCGCGGGACGTGGCCTTCGCCGCCGGGACACCGGAGGCGGAGGTCTTGATGCCGCGCTCGCGCAGCAGACCGGCGAAGGTGCGGGCCGCGTCCCCGGCCGGGTCCGTGCTGCGGTCGGCGGGCCCGTCGGTGGAGTTGTCCCGGCGGCCCTCGTCGGCCGTCAGGGCCGTGACCGGGGCGAGGTTGGGGTTGACCCCGATGGGGTGCAGCGCGTCGCCCGTGAACAGCGAGGCGTCGTAGGCGAGCGACACCGAGGACAGACCCCGCTTCTTCAGGGCGGCGGCGGTCGTGCCGGCGAGGGTGCGCAGGCTCGCCCAGCCCTCGGCCTTGGCGCGGGCTGTGAGCGTCGGGTCGCCCCCGCCGACGAGCACCAGCTTGTCGGTGCCGGGCTCCAGCGCGGTGCGGGTGGTGAAGCGGTGGTCGGGGCCGGCCGCGGAGAGCACGGCCACGGCGGTGGCGATCTTGGTGGTGGAGGCGGGGGTCAACGCGTCGTCCGCGTTCTTGCCGTACAGGCGCTTGCCGGTGGCGATGTCGACGACGACGGCGGAGCGCCGGGAGCCGAGGGAGGCGTCCCCGAGGAGCTTGTCGAGGGCGGCCGCCAGGGGCCGTACGCCCGGCGCCGACTGAAGTGCCGTGGCGGCGCCGACGCCGGCCAGCACGGGCGCGGCGCTCGGCGCGGGCGCCGGTGACTGCGCCGTCGCGCCGGCGCCCCGCCCGTGATCTGCGCCACCCTCGCGGTCCCACGCTGCGGCCCGTTCGCGCTCGGCCGTACGCTGGCCCGAGGAGTCCCATGGACCGGCGGCGCTCGCGGCCCCGACCGCGAGCGCCAGGCCCATGACGGTGGCGACAGCCGCCAGCTGCGGGGTGGTGAACCTCCCGGCGCGCGGGCGTGCGAAGTGCGCGACCCGTGTGACGTGCGGTTTCACCGTTCCGGTGGCCCGTGCCACGCGTGGCCTCACGGTCTCGGCGACCCGCCGCGCGCGGGGTCGCACGGCCCGGGCCACGCGTGTGAGGCGTGGTCTCACGGCCTGCGCGGCCCGCGCCAGACGCGGCCTCGCGGCCCGCCAGGCCCTCAGCTCCGGCACGACCACCAGCCCCTTTCGCGATCACACACCTGCGTGAGGGACACTTAACCACCAGAACTATGTGCTGATCATGGAGGAGCCACCGGTGGAGTTCGACGTCACGATCGAGATCCCGAAGGGTTCGCGGAACAAGTACGAGGTGGACCACGAGACCGGTCGTATCCGCCTGGACCGTCGACTTTTCACCTCGACCAGCTACCCGGCCGACTACGGCTTCGTCGAGAACACCCTCGGCGAGGACGGTGACCCGCTGGACGCGCTGGTCATCCTCGAGGAGCCGACCTTCCCGGGCTGCCTCATCAAGTGCCGCGCCATCGGCATGTTCCGGATGACGGACGAGGCCGGCGGCGACGACAAGCTGCTGTGCGTGCCGGCGTCCGACCCGCGCGTGGAGCACCTGCGGGACATTCACCACGTCTCCGAGTTCGACCGCCTGGAGATCCAGCACTTCTTCGAGGTGTACAAGGACCTGGAGCCCGGCAAGTCGGTCGAGGGTGCCAACTGGGTGGGCCGCGCGGACGCCGAGGCCGAGATCGAGCGCTCGTACAAGCGGCTCAAGGAGCAGGGCGGCCACTGACTCCCGTGGTCGGCAACGGACGGGCCGCGTGATCCCCAACGGGTGACGCGGCCCGTTCGCGTACCGGTGCGCATACTGAGGCGTACGAGCGGTACGAAGGGGACAGGCTGAGGCGTACGGGAAGTACGCAGGGGACAGGCCGAGGCGTACGGCAGGCAAGCAGGGACCGCAGACTCGGGGGGACACGGGCTGAGGAAAGGCAAGAGGGAAGCAGGTGGCGGAGCCGGACACGGAGGACCGCAAGCCGCGGTCGGACGAGGCCAGGAGCGCGTACACGCCCCCGGAGCAGGGCGGCGACGACTCCGTGGTCACGTCCGAGTTCACGATCCCGCTGGGGTTCCCGGTGCCCACGGGCGGCGCTGCCGACTCCTCGACGACCTCCGAGTTCGCCGTTCCTGAGGGCCTCGAGGTGCCGGCCGTCGGCACGGAGTCGGAGACGACGTCCGAGTTCGCCGTACCGGACGGCCTGGAGGCCCCCCAGCCGCCCGGGGCCGAGCCGGAGGGATCGGCGTTCAGTCCGCCGAGCACCTACAGCGTCCGGCACGCCCCGGCCGCCTTCACCCCGCCGTCCGGCATCCCCGTCGTCCGGCTGGCCGAGGAGGCGCCCTGGCAGGACCGTATGCGCACGATGCTGCGCCTGCCGGTCGCCGAGCGGCCCGCGCTGGAGCCCGTGCACAAGATCGGGGATACGGGCCCCGCCGTGCCGCGTGTGCTCGACCTGACCCTCCGTATCGGCGAACTGCTGCTGGCGGGCGGCGAGGGCGCCGAGGACGTGGAGGCCGCGATGTTCGCGGTCTGCCGGTCCTACGGGCTGGACCGCTGCGAGCCGACGGTCACCTTCACGCTGCTGTCCGTCTCGTACCAGCCGTCCCTGGTGGAAGACCCCGTGTCGGCGTCGCGGACGGTACGCCGCCGCGGTACGGACTACACCCGTCTGTCCGCCGTCTTCCGGCTCGTGGACGACCTCAGCGACCCGGCGACCGCGATCTCCCTGGAGGAGGCCTACCGCCGGCTCGCCGAGATACGCCGCAACCGGCACCCCTACCCCGGCTGGGTGCTGACCGGGGCGAGCGGGCTGCTCGCCGGTGCGGCCTCCGTCCTCGTCGGCGGTGACGTCCTGGTCTTCATCGCCGCGGCGATCGGCGCCATGCTCGGCGACCGACTGGCATGGCTGTGCGCCGGGCGTGGACTGCCGGAGTTCTACCAGTTCACGGTGGCCGCGATGCCCCCGGCCGCGATCGGCGTCGCGCTCACGGTCGCCCATGTCGATGTGAACGCGTCCGCCGTGATCACCGGTGGTCTGTTCGCGCTGCTGCCCGGACGGGCCCTGGTGGCGGGCGTGCAGGACGGGCTGACCGGCTTCTACATCACGGCGGCGGCACGCCTGCTGGAAGTCATGTACTTCTTCGTGGGCATCGTCATGGGTGTGCTGGTGATCCTCTACTTCGGTGTGAAGCTGGGCGCCGAGCTGAACCCGGACGCCGCTCTGAGTCTCTCCGAGCGGCCGGTCGTGCAGATCATCGCGTCGATCCTGTTGTCCATGACCTTTGCGATCCTGCTCCAGCAGGAACGATCCACCGTGCTGATGGTGGCCCTCAACGGCGGAGTCGCCTGGTGTGTGTACGGCGCCATGCACTACCCCGGCGGCATCTCGCCGGTCGCCTCCACGGCCGTCGCGGCCGGTCTGGTGGGCCTGTTCGGGCAGCTGCTGTCGCGCTACCGGTTCGCCTCCGCGCTGCCGTACACGACCGCCGCGATCGGGCCCCTGCTGCCCGGTTCGGCGACCTACTTCGGGCTGCTGTCCATGGCCCAGAACCACGTCGACAAGGGCCTGGTGTCCCTGGCGAAGGCCGCCTCCCTCGCCATGGCCATCGCCATCGGTGTGAACCTCGGGTCGGAGATCTCCCGGCTGTTCCTGCGGATTCCGGGCGGTTCCGCGGAGGGACGCCGGGCGGCCAAGCGGACGCGCGGCTTCTGACGCACGCTCCGGGGCCCGGCTTCCGGGACGCCCGGGCTCGGGGACGCGCGGCTCAGTTCTGCGGGTAGCCCTGGCCGTAGGGGTTCGGCTGCTGGGGGTGCTGCGGCTGCGCATAGCCATGGTCGGAGCCGTACGGCTGCTGCGGCTGCGGCTGCTGCTGCGGCTGCGGGTAGCCCTGGGGGTGCTGCTGGGCGTAGGGCTGCTGAGGCCCGCCGTAGTACTCGTCGTAGCCGCCCTGGTTCGTGCCGTACGGCTGCTGGGCCTGCCCGCCGTGGTTCTGGCCCTGGTCGCCGTACGTCTGGCCGTGGTGGCCGTATGCCTGGTCCGATCGCCCGTACGCCTGGCTCTGGTCCCGGTGGGCCGGCGGCACGGCGCGCAGCTGCGTCGTCGCGTCGTCCATGACCGGCGGCTGCTGTCCGAAGGACGGCTGCGGGAAGGACGGCTGCTGGAGGGGCGGCTGCTGCGCGGCCGGGGACTGCGCCGGCTCGTTCTTGGCCTTGGCGCGTGCCCGCAGGAACTCGATGGCGATCGGAACCACCGAGACGAGGACGATCAGGATGAGGATCGCCTCGATGTTGTTGTTGACGAAGCCGATGTTGCCCAGCCAGGAGCCGAGCAGGGTGACGCCCGCGCCCCACAGGACGCCGCCGATGACGTTGAAGACCAGGAACGAGCGGTACCGCATACCGCTGACGCCGGCGACGATCGGTGTGAACGTGCGCACGACAGGCACGAAGCGGGCCAGCACCAGGGACTTCGGACCGTACTTCTCGAAGAACTCGTGGGCCTTGGTGACGTTCTCCTGCTTGAAGAGGCGGGAGTTCGGCCGGTTGAAGAGCGAGGGGCCGACCTTCTTGCCGAACATGTAACCCGCCTGGTCACCCAGGATCGCGGCGACGCAGATCAGTGCGATGGCTCCCGCCAGGGGGAAGTCCATCTGATGCGAGGTGATCAGCAGACCACAGGTGAACAGCAGCGAGTCGCCCGGCAGGAAGAAGCCGATGAGCAGTCCGGACTCGGCGAAGACGACGAGGAGCAGGCCCCAGATCCCGAAGGTGTCCAGGAGGTGGTTCGGATCCAGCCAGCTCGGGCCGAGGGCAAGCGTCATCACGGTTCCGGGCTCCTGAGGGGGTGAGGGGAGGCGCGGCGCCCTGACGGACGGCCGACACCACGGCGATGGCCGGACAAAGCTATCAACGGACGGTGTCCCCACCGGGTTCCACCGGTGACTCCAGGATGCACTGTGCGTGGAGCGGGCCGAGCCGTGCGCCGGGGACCCGGAGACGCGGGTACCGGGGCAGCTCTAAGGGGCACCGACCATGGGCCGGCGCCCCTTACTGCAGCTGTCCCGCGCTCACCCCTCGTGACGGTCCGCGTTCGCCGCGATCGCGTCCCCGAGGTGCTCGGCGAGACCCGGCCGCATGGCGTCGTAGAACGCCTTGAAACGCTCGTCGGAGACGTACATCTCGCCGAGACAGCGGTGCAGCTCGTACGAGCAGTCGTAGAACCAGGTGCAGATGTGCTGCCGGTGTTCCTCGGCCAGGTCCATGGCCCGCTCCCCGGACGGGGGCTCCCCGGTGGCCATCAGGGCGTCGTAGCGCTCGCCCCAGGCGGCCACCTCGTCCTGGACGCGCTTCCAGTCGTCCTTGGTGTACCGCGCGGTGCGCCGCTGCGACTCGGCGTACTCGGACGTGCCGCCCCAGCGCCGCTCGGCCTCCTCCGCGTACTGCTCCGGGTCCTTGTCCCCGAAGACCTCGAACCTCTCCTCGGGCGTGAGGTTGATGCCCATCTCGCGTGCCTCCATGGCGTGCTCCACGGCCGCCGCCATCTTCTGCAGTCTCTCGATCCGGGCAGTCAGCAGCTGGTGCTGCCGGCGCAGATGCGCGCGGGGATCCGCGTACGGGTCGTCGAGCAGGGCGGCGACCTCTTCGAGCGGAAAGCCCAGTTCCCGGTAGAACAGGATCTGCTGCAGCCGGTCGAGGTCTCCGTCACCGTAGCGCCGGTGACCGGCGTAGGTGCGCTCACCGGGTACGAGCAGGCCGATCTCGTCGTAGTGGTGCAGCGTGCGCACCGTCACACCGGCGAAATCGGCCACCTGACCGACCGAGTAACTCACTTCCGCTCCCTTCTGGGTACGCATGTCAGGCTCGGGCCTCACGCCGCGTGAGGTGCAAGGCGCATTTCCCCGGGCGCCATGGAACGCCCGGAAGACCTTGAATGCTCACGAAATGCCCATGAACGTACTTTTAATGTGGCCAACGCCTGAGTGCGCGAGACGCCCGCGTGCCAGGGCATTCATGCCGTTTTGCCCTCCTATGGTGGGCCTGTGGCCCAGGACACCGCGCGACAGGTACCCGTCGCCCCGGCGACCCCCGCGCGGGGACTGCTGCCGCTGGTCCTCCCGGCGCTCGTCGTCGGGGTCGGAGCCAGTCTCCTCTACCTCGGCGTGAGCGGGCTCGCCACGCAGCTCCAGCACGCCCTGTGGGAGAACCTGCCCGACGCGCTGGGCGTCGGCCGCTACTCGGTGCTCTGGATGCTGGTCGTGCTCACCGCGACGGGCGTCCTGGTCGGCCTGGTCGTCTGGAAGGCACCGGGGCACGCGGGTCCCGATCCCGCGACCCTGGGGCTGGCCGGCACGGCCCCGCTGCCGTACCCCACCCTGCCGGGGCTGCTGCTGGCCGCTGCGCTGATGCTGGCCGGCGGTCCGAGTCTCGGTCCGGAGAACCCGATCCTGCTGACCAATGCCGCACTGGCCTTCCGGCTGGGCCGCAGGGCCGTGCCCCGGCTGCCGGGGGAGGCGTGGGCCGGGCTGGGCGAGGCGGCGACCATCGGCGCGCTGTTCGGCACGCCCTTCGCGGCCGCGCTGCTGCTCTCCGAGGCCCTGGCCGGGCGGCCGTTCAGGGGGCTGCTGTGGGACAACGTCTTCGGGCCGCTGGTCGCGGCCGCCGCGGGTGCGCTGACCACCACGCTGCTGGCCCGGCCGAGCTTCGACCTGGATCTGCCCGCGTTCGGCCGGCCCCGCTGGAGCGACCTGCTGAGCGCGATGACGGTGGCCTCCGCGGGCGCGCTGCTCGGGATGGCCGCCGTGTACGCCTTCCCGTACGTCCACGGCGTCTTCCGGCGGCTGCGGCATCCCATGGTGGCCCTTCCGATGGGCGGACTCGTGCTGGGGCTCCTCGGCGCCCTCGGCGGTCGGCTGACGCTCTTCAAGGGGCTCGACGAGGTGGCGGTGCTGGCCCGCGACCCCGGCGCCTGGCCGGCCGGGCAGTTCGCGACGCTGGCCGTGGTGAAGCTCGCAGCCCTGCTGGTCGCGGCGTCCTGCGGGTTCCGCGGCGGACGCATCTTCCCGTCCGTGTTCATCGGCGCCGCGCTCGGCCTGTGCGCGCACGCGCTCTTTCCGGCCGTGCATCCGTCGGTCGGTGTGGCCGCCGGGGTGCTCGGACTGCTCCTCGCCGTGACCCGGCACGGCTGGATGAGCCTGTTCACCGCCGCGGTGCTGGCGCCCTCCCCCGCGATGCCGGCGCTGCTCTGCATCGCGTCCCTGCCGGCCTGGCTCCTGGTCACGGGCCGCCCGCAGATGCAGCTCCGGGAGGACGGAACCGCGATCCGGTGAACGGTGCTTTCGCTTCCCTTCCTTTCCTTACGTTTCCTTTCCTTACGTTTCGGTCGGTGAACCGGCGGGGGTCGGGCACCGATGATGGGGCAGAGGCGAGGATCACCGGGGGACGAGGGCCGGAAGCGGGTGAACCGGCAGGCATCGCCCATCCGATGAATCAGAGTCCGAGCACGCCAGCGCATACGGCCGCACGACCGCACGACGCAGGACCGGAAACGCACGACCGTTACGCCACGACGGGAGACGAGACACCATGCCGCTGCACACGGGCCAGGGGAAACCCGAGGAGCGCCCCAGGTCGATGAACCCCTTCTACGGGGAGGCCAATCCGGTCGTCGAGATGACCGAGGCACCGCCCAAGCACCGGCTGCCCGAGGGCCCGATACTGCCCACGACCGCCTACCAGCTGGTCCACGACGAGTTGATGCTGGACGGCAACTCACGGCTGAACCTGGCGACTTTCGTCACCACCTGGATGGAACCCCAGGCAGGGCAGCTGATGTCCGAGTGCTGCGACAAGAACATGATCGACAAGGACGAGTACCCCCGCACGGCCGAGCTGGAGCGCCGCTGCGTGGCCATGCTCGCCCATCTGTGGAACGCGCCGGACCCGCAGTCCGCCGTGGGCTGTTCGACGACCGGTTCCAGCGAGGCGTGCATGCTCGCCGGGCTGGCTCTCAAGCGCCGCTGGGCCCAGCGCAACGCGGACCGCTACCCCTCCAAGGAGGCCCGCCCGAACCTGGTGATGGGGGTGAACGTCCAGGTCTGCTGGGAGAAGTTCTGCAACTTCTGGGAGGTCGAGGCGCGCCAGGTGCCCATGGAGGGCGACCGGTTCCATCTGGACCCGCAGGCCGCCGCCGAACTGTGCGACGAGAACACGATCGGCGTGGTCGGCATCCTCGGCTCCACGTTCGACGGCTCCTACGAGCCGATCGCCGAGCTGTGCGCGGCCCTGGACGAGCTCCAGGAGCGCACGGGCCTGGACATCCCCGTGCATGTGGACGGCGCCTCCGGGGGGATGATCGCGCCCTTCCTGGACGAGGACCTGGTGTGGGACTTCCGGCTGCCGAGGGTCGCGTCGATCAACACCTCCGGCCACAAGTACGGGCTGGTGTATCCGGGCGTGGGCTGGGCCCTGTGGCGCGACGCGGAGGCCCTTCCGGAGGAACTCGTCTTCCGGGTCAACTACCTGGGCGGCGACATGCCGACCTTCGCGCTCAACTTCTCCCGTCCGGGCGCCCAGGTCGTGGCCCAGTACTACACGTTCCTGAGGCTGGGCCGGGAAGGTTACCGAGCGGTCCAGCAGACGACACGGAACGTGGCGCGGGGGCTCGCCGAGCGGGTGGAGGCGCTGGGCGACTTCCGGCTCCTCACCCGCGGCGATCAGTTGCCCGTCTTCGCGTTCACGACCGCACAGGACGTGACGGCGTACGACGTCTTCGATGTCTCCCGGCGGCTGCGCCAGAACGGCTGGCTGGTGCCCGCGTACACCTTCCCGGCCAACCGCCAGGATCTGTCCGTGCTGCGGATCGTGTGCCGCAACGGCTTCTCCACGGACCTGTCCGACCTGTTCATCGAGGACCTGGCCCGGCTTCTGCCCGAGCTGCGGCGGCAACCGCATCCGCTGACGCGCGACAAGGAGGCCGCCACGGGCTTCCACCACTGACACCGCCGGACCGGGCCGCCCGCCGGGTCAGCCCTGGGGCGTGCCCCGCTCCAGGGCCACCAGCTCGAAGGCCGTTCTCCCGTCCAGCGACTCCCGGACGATGTCGGCGTGGCCTGCGTGCCGGGCCGTCTCACGGATCAGGTGGAGCATGAGCCACCGCATCGAGGCGCGCTCGTCCGGCGGGAACCAGGGGTCGTTGGGGAGCGGGAAGGTGTCGTCGAGGCTCGGCACCGAGCGGATGAACGCCTCCGTCTCGACGGCGACCTTCTCCGCGTACGCGAGCTGCGACTCGACCGTCTCGTCCGCCAGGAGCTCGAAGCTCTCGTGCCAGTTCGCCTCGGTCCGCCGCAGGGCCGGCGGTTCCTGCCGGGCCCGGGCGATCCAGCCCTGTTCGGTCTCGGTGACGTGCTTGAGCAGCCCGCCCAGGGACAACTGGCTCGCACTGGGGCGGGACCGCGCCTGCTCGTCCGTCAGCCCGAGCAGGGTCCGGCGGATACCGCCGCGTTGTTCCTCCAGGAAGGAGAGCAGTGCACCGCGTTCGTCGCCCCGCTCCTCCGCGCGTACATGCATGACCATGACCGGCCGCCTTTCCTCGGTTCTGGCGAGGTCTCCCTCTGCCCGACACCGACGACGCTAGGGGCCCTTGCGGTCGGCTTCTGTCCGCAAGGGCCCTACGGCGACATGATCTAGAAGATCCGGACCGGCAGGAGTGGAGAGCAACGGGGACGAACAGAGCGGACGAGCAGAGAGGCACGGAGAGAACTCGGCGGAGAGCTCAGAACGGGAACGCGCTCCGCCCGTGCTGCACCGAGATCCACTTCTGCGTGGTGAACGCGTCGATGGTGGTCTCGCCGTTGAGCCGGCCCATGCCCGAGTGCTTCTCGCCGCCGAAGGGGACGAGCGGCTCGTCGTGGACCGTGCCGTCGTTCACGTGGAACATGCCCGTGTCGATCTGCTTGGCGAAGGCCACACCGCGCTCGACGTCGGCCGTGTGGACGGCGCCGCTGAGGCCGTACGGGGTGTCGTTGACGAGGCGGACGGCCTCCTCCTCGCCGTCGAAGGGGATGAGGAGGGCGACCGGGCCGAAGATCTCCTGCCGGAGGATCGAGGAGTCGTCGGGGACGTCCGTCAGGACGGTCGGCTGCACCAGGTTGTCGGTGGTGGTGCCGTGCACGAGCGCCGTGGCGCCCTCCGCGATGGCCTGCTCCACGGCGCCGGAGATCGCGTCCGCCTGGGAGGAGTTGATGACCGGGCCGAGGAGGGTCTCCGGGTCACGCGGATCGCCGGCCTTGAGGGACTTCACCTTGGCGACGAACTTGTCGGTGAACTCGGCCTGGAGCGAGCGGTCCACCAGGATGCGGTTGGCGGCCATGCAGACCTGGCCCTGGTGCACGAAGCGGCTGAAGACGGCCGCGTCGACCGCGTAGTCGACATCCGCGTCGTTGAGGACCACCAGGGCGCTGTTGCCGCCGAGTTCGAGAACGGAGCGCTTGAAGAGCGACGCGCACACGGTGGCGACGTGCCGGCCGACCTTGTCGGAGCCGGTGAAGGAGATGACCTTCGGGATCGGGTGCTCGATGAAGGCGTCGCCAATCTCGGCTATGTCCGTGATGACGACGTTCAGCAGACCGCCCGGCAGCCCCGCTTCCTCGAAGATCTTCGCGATCAGGGAGCCGCCGACGACGGGGGTGTTCTGGTGCGGCTTGAGGACCACACCGTTGCCGAGGGCGAGCGCCGGGGCGACGGACTTGATCGCAAGCAGGAAGGGGAAGTTGAACGGGCTGATCACGCCGACCACGCCGACGGGCACGCGGTAGAGGCGGTTCTCCTTGCCGTCGATCGGGGACGGAAGGATCTTGCCTTCGGGGCGCAGCGCCAGCTGGATCGACTCCCGCAGGAACTCCTTGGCGAGGTGCAGCTCGAAGGCGGCCTTCAGCCGGGTGCCGCCCAGCTCGGCGATGATCAGGTCGGTGATCTCCGCCTCGCGGTCCTCGACGAGCCTGAGGGCCCTCTCGAACACCGCACGGCGGACGTAGGGGTTGGTGGCCGCCCACTGCTTCTGGGCGCCCTCGGCGGCCTTGTAGGCGTCGTCGACCTCGTCGACCGTGGCGATCGTGATCGACGCGAGCTTCTCACCGTCGTACGGATTGAAGTCGATGATGTCCCAGGAGCCTGTTCCCGGGCGCCACTCACCGCCGATGTACTGCTGAGCCAGATCGGTGAAGTAGGACGACATGTGAACCCTCAATCCCTCGCAGCCGAAGCAGACACCCGTTCACACACCCGCGATCGCGTCACGGCCTGATCACGCGTCATCGTACTTGTGCTTAAAGGGAGTTGTGGGGCCGCTGTGCATACTGCGGGAAGAGTCTCAGGAAAGCTGGAGCAACCCCCGCAGCACGTCGCGGCTTTCGTCCGGTCCGGGGCTGTCCTGCTGCAACTGCTTCATCGCGGTCTCGTACTGCAGCACGTCCTCGCGCTTGTCCAGATACAGGGCGCTGGTGAGCTGCTCCAGATAGACCACATCGGACAGATCGGACTCGGGGAAGCTGAGGATGGTGAAGGCGCCGCTCTCACCGGAGTGCCCGCCCAAGCTGAACGGCATGACCTGGAGACGGACGTTGGGCCGCTCCGAGATGTCGATCAGATGCTGCAGCTGGCCCCGCATCACCTCGCGGTCGCCGTAGGGGCGGCGCAGCGCGGCCTCGTCGAGAATGACGTGAAACTGCGGGGCGTTCTCCGAGACGAGGTACTTCTGCCGCTCCAGCCGCAGGGCCACACGCCGGTCGATGTCCGCCGCGCTCGCACCCTTCATGCCCCGGGCCACGACCGCGTGGGCGTACGCCTCGGTCTGCAGCAGGCCGTGCACGAACTGGACCTCGTAGGAACGGATCAGATGTGCCGCGCCCTCCAGGCCGACATAGGTGGGGAACCAGCTCGGCAGCACGTCCGAGTAGCTGTGCCACCAGCCGGCGACATTGGCTTCCTTCGCGAGGGAGAGCAGGGACGTCCGTTCGGCCTCGTCGGTGATCCCGTACAACGTCAACAGGTCCTCGACGTCACGTGTCTTGAAGCTCACCCGTCCCAACTCCATGCGGCTGATCTTCGACTCCGAGGCCCGGATCGAGTAGCCCGCCGCCTCTCTGGTGATGCCGCGCGCCTCTCGGAGGCGCCTGAGATGGGATCCCAGCAGAATGCGCCGCACCACCGACCCGCTCGAGTCCCCAGCGCTCACTTGTCAGCCTCCCCAACGTCCTTCAGATCGCGCAGTCTGCCACTAAAACACTTCGAGCAGTACTCGTGCGGTTACAGAAATGGAAAGCAGTCAAAGCTGAGACAGGGCAGAGATCAGGAAGGGCAAGCAAGCGGGAAGAAAGTGGCCGAAGAAATAAGCAGAAAGCAGTACAGGAACGGCCAACTCCGGCGCGTGCACGTGCATCTGCCCTTGCATCTGCCTGGCTCATCCGAAACCATGGTCCCGCGCCACCGCTGCATCGCACCGACCGCGAACACCCGGGAGTGCCTCGCATGGGGACGAATGGATCGACCATGCTCGAGCCCTTACGGCAGGGACTTCCGCCGCTCGACCTCGCGACCGTGTCCAGCGCAGCCTCCTGCGCTCTGCCGGCCCGCCTGGAAGCGGTCAGGGAAGCACGGCAGTTCACCCGCAGAACCCTGAGCCAGTGGGATGTGGGCGAGCACTTCGACGACGTCTGTCTCGTGGTCTCCGAACTCGTGACCAACGCACTGCGGCACGCCCTGCCCTCGCCCTCCGCGCACTCGTGCGACCAGCACCCTCCGGTGCGGCTGCACCTGATGCGCTGGACCACGCGCCTGGTGTGCGCCGTGCGCGACCCCAGTCACGACAGTCCGGTCGCGGGCGACTCCGAGGACTTCTCGGCCGAATCGGGCCGCGGGCTGTTCCTGGTCGACTCGTTCGCCGACAGCTGGGGCTGGCACCCACTGGCGGGCACACTGAACGGCAAGGTGGTCTGGGCCCTGTTCCGGCTGCCGTCCCCGTCGGCGTGCGCGGAGTGACGCCCCGCGGCGTTTTCTGAGGCGGCGGATCTACGCGTGTTACATCCTGCGGCGCGAGCGGCAACGCGCCGCAGGACGTACGCGGTCACGGTCCGGCCGGGACCGCCCGGACCGGTGGCGCACTTCCTCGGGTGCGGGGCACGCCCGAAGCACAGGAGCACACCCCGCACCCCGGACGCTCTACGCGCGTCGCACGGACGCCTACACGTGTTACCTCTTGCTCGCGCGTGTCACGCGATCAGATGGTCGAACTCGCCGTCCTTGATGCCGAGCAGCATCGCCTCGATCTCCGCGCGGGTGTAGACGAGCGCCGGTCCGTCGGGGAAGCGCGAGTTGCGCACCGCCACCCCTCCCCCCGGCAGTCGGGCGAACTCCACACATGACCCCTGAGAGTTGCTGTGCCTGCTCTTCTGCCAGGCCACTCCGTGCAGCTCCGTCGCAGCCATGCCGTTGTACACGTCATCCACGTCGCACACGTCGTGGTCCACAGGTCGCTCCCGGGTGGTGCATTGGCTGATATGGCCATCGATGCAGTGGTCAACTGCCCCGGATCATAACTCCGTTCACATGCAGGTGCATGGGCAGATGCACGTGCACGGGGGGTGTTCCTGTGATTACAGCTTTTACAGTCCCTTGACTACAGCGTGACGACTGTCTGACTACAGCTCGTCAAGCGTCTGCCCCAGAGCCCGCAACACATGCGACCTCCAGCCCCCGTCCATGATCTTCCGCGCCATCCGCTGTGCCGGATCGTCCGGATCGAACCCTTCATGCACTAGGAACAGACGCGTTCCGCGCCCTTCCTGTTCCACCGTCCATGTGATGGTCCAGTCCATGGGACGGGCGGGGTCGGCGTCGGCCCACCGGACGCGCAGCATCCGCTCGGGCTCGAAAGCGAGAACCCGCACGTCAGCCGTGCCGGAGAAGTCGGTGTTCGGCCGTGGGACCGAGGTCATCGTGTAGCGGTGACCGGCTTCGAGACGGAAGTTCTCCGCCCCGGGCATCAGCCACTGTGCGAGCAGCGCGGGTTCGGTGAGGGCGCCAGGGCGCGCCAGACCTTGGCCGGCGGATGCGGCAGGAACTGGTCGACGCGGATCGCCGGGTGCGGTGCTCATGGTCGGTCATCGTCGGGCATACGGTCGAGCAGTTCACCGAGGCCCTTCAGCCGCTCGCGCCAGAACCGCTCGTACGGGTGGAGCCAGTCCTGCACCTCGGCGAGCGGAGCCGCCTCCAGGCGGTAGATCCGCTGGCGTCCGGAGCGCTGCTCGGCGACGAGGCCGGCCTCCCGCAGCACCTTCAGATGCTCCGAGAGGCTGGGCCGGCGCATGGCGAAGTGGTCGGCCAGGGCCTGGACGGGCTGGGGTCCCTCGTCGCGCAGGAGGCGCAGCACCTCACGGCGCGTGGCGTTGGCGAGGGCGGCGAACACCCGGTCCTCGTCGGCCGCGCGGACGTCGGCAGCCGTACCCCCCGTACCCGTCCCGGTCATGGTGTGATCAGAAGCCTTCCTTCTCCGTGAGCAGCATCAGACCGTTGCCGTCGGGGTCCTGGAAGGAGGCCATCCGGCCCCAGGGGAGGTCGTCCGGGCCCTGCACGGAGACACCCGCCGCGGTCAGCCGTGCGCAGGCGGCGTCGACATCGGTCGTCACCAACATGATCCCCCGGGCCTCGCCGGGCCGGAACCGCCCACGTCCGGGCCGGAGAGCGTGAAGACGGTCTGCGCGCCCTCGGGCGCGACCTGGAGCCAGCGCCCCTGGGGCATCGCGCGATCGGCGGTGATCTCGAAGCCGAGGAGGTCCGTGTAGAAGCGCAGGGCGCGGTCCTGGTCGGAGACGGGGAGGGTGACGAAGGAGGCATGGGTGATGGTCATACGCGGCACAATAAGTAGGTGATTCCCTACGCGTCAAACGTAGGGGATGTCCTACGCATCGGTTCGCGCCGCCTTCACCTTCCGGCTCGACGCGGCCCCGCCCGCCCCTCCACCCGAGCCACCGGCCCCACCGACCCGACCCGCCTCGGATCGACCCGGCCTGGATCGACCCTGATCAACCCGCGTGAGCAAGCGCACGCCGGACATCTCCCGTGCGGGCACAAGTCCTCCTGGTAGCTTGCTGCGGCCGTTCCCGATCTCATCCGGCAACCTTGGGAGACTCCAGTGATGACGGCGATCCACGTCACCCGCCGGCAGGCCCGTGCCACGCTCGCGTCCGCGGGCCTTGCGGCCGCGCTCCTGCTGACCGGCTGCAGCAGCGGTTCCGGGGACGGCGGCTCAGGGGCCGACGACTCCTCGACGCCGAGCGCGGCCGGGTCCACGGCGGACACCGGTGGCTCCCCGAGCGCCAAGGCCGGGAAGCTGGAGGGCAGCTGGCTGGCCACGACCGGCGGCAAGGCCGTGGCCCTGGTGATCACGGGCAAGCAGGCCGCACTCTTCTCGACGGGCGGCACCGTGTGCAGCGGGACCGCGGGTGAGGAGGCGGGCATGCAGATGATCCACCTCAAGTGCACGGACGGCAGCAAGAACCGGGCGACCGGCATGGTCGACTCCGTGAACTCCGCGCACATGAAGGTCACGTGGGGGGGCGGCGTCGGCTCGGAGACCTACACGAAGGCCGAGGGCGGCAAGCTGCCGAGCGGGCTGCCGACGGCGAGCCTGGGCCAGTGACGCGCCGCCTGTCGCCGGGCACCTGATCCCACTCGTCGCCCCCGCGGTCTGCCCCCGCGCCGGTGACCCATGGGCGCGTGCCGGATCCGGAGCGCCCGGCGGTCGGCTCGTTCCACCGGCGTACGAGGTCCATCCGCCGGCGTACGGGAGGAATCTCCGGCACCGCATGAGGACACAGGCGGACACAAGGAGTGAACCTCCCCCCTCGCACCCCAGGGCGCATGCGGGATCCAGGGGGCGCGCAACGGGTCGCGGGCCGCCTGCGTGATGATCCTTGGACACCGTCACGAGCCCAGAGGACCTTCATGCGTACGATCCGCGTCCCCCTCGCCGTCACCGCGCTCGCCGCGGCCCTCACCCTGACCGCCTGCGACAGCAAGAGCGGCGACGACGGGGCGAAGGCCGCCGACTGCGCGGTCGCCGTCAAGGTCGGTCCCGGCAACGCCGCCACCTCCGCAGGCGACACGGGGAACGTCCCGGTCACCGTCACGAACCGCGGCAGCGACAAGTGCACCTTCCAGGGCTTCCCGGGCATCGAGATGAACGGCGACAGTTCCTCCTGGAGTGTCGCGAAGGAGAAGGACGCCAAGCCCGCCAAGGTGACGCTCCAGAAGGGCGAGGCGGCGACCTTCACCATCACCTACGTCCGCGGGGACGGCGGCTCGCTCAGCGCGCCGGCAAGGACCGTGAAGATCACCATCCCGGGCGCCGGCGCCGCGAAGAGCTACCCGTGGTCGTACGGCGAGGTGGCGCTGAAGACCCCGGACACCCCCGACGCCTCGGTGAGCCCGATCCAGATCGCCGGCGACTGACCGGAGCGAAGGGCCGCGCGCGTCCAGCGTCCAGCGGGAGGCACGCTCAGGGAAGCCGGGGCCGCTCCCCGGACCGGGGTCGTTCCGCGACCCGGGCCCGGTCGGCGGCCGCGGTCCCCTGCTCCCAGCCGGCCGCGTCGTCGACCCCGCGCAGCCGGGTGGTGACCGTGTCCGGGAACATCCGCTCCATGTGGTCCACGACGGCCATGTCCCGGGCCGCCAGCACCGGCAGCAGATCCCCCTCGGACCCGGCCACCTGAGCCTCGGCGGCGGCCCGGAGCCGGTCGCCGATGCGGTGTGCGTAGGCGGCCAGGAACGACTGCCGGAACGTCTTCGTACGCTTCCGGCCGCCCTTGCGCTGCGCCGCCTCCGCCTTCGTCATGGCGGCGGTGGCCTGCACGAGCAGCGATGTGTAGAGGAGCTCGACGGCCTCCAGGTCGGGCTCGAAACCGATGACCGCGGAGAAACCGAAGGGCTCGTGCCACACGGCCCGGCAGCGGTTCGCGGTCGCCACCGCGTCCAGGAGCACCGCCTTGGCCGTCTCGTACGGCGGGTCCACGCCTATGCGGCAGGCGCCCGGCGCGTCCTTGGTGTGCGCCCGGGCGGCGAGCAGCGCCTCGTCGATGCTGTGCCGGGCCATCAGCTCCTGCGCCTTGGCGCTGAGCGCCTCCGCCTCCTCCGGGTAACCGGTCGCCTCCGCCTTCGCGAGCAGCGCGCGGATACGGGTGAGCATCCGGGACTCCGGCTGCTGCGGGCCGGCGGCACGCCCGGGCACGTCGAGCGGTTCGAGCGCGGGGAGGCGGAGCAGTAGGCGGTACAGCTCCAGCACGGCGGTGGCGTACGAGAAACGGTCGGGGACGCGCGGAGGTTCCGGGTCCAGTTCCTGGAGCTGGGCGGTCCAGCGCGGTTCGGGGGACGGCCGCTGTCCGGCTTCCTTGAGGATCAGCGCCGACACCAGGCGTACATGCAGATCGTCCAGTTCGCGCCGCACCATGCGGACGACGTCGGCGGGCTGCCAGCCGCGCCTCCAGGCAGCGCCGACGAACTGCTCGCCGCGCAGGGCCAGTTCGCCGTCGGCCGCCGGATCGGCGGCGAGCAGCGAGGCGCCGGTGTCCAGGGTCGCGTCGGCGTCGTCATAGAGGGCGGCGCGGAAGGCGCGGTCCACGGTGGTCGTCGTACTCACGCGTTCGATCGTGACATGGCCGCCGCTCGAACCCGTCCCGGGCATCCTGCCCGCCCTGCGATCGTCGGCCGCCGACCATCGACCGTCGATTGTCAACTTCGGGTTGACAGTCCCCGGGTGTCAACTTACGGTTGACACATGACGGCCAAGCCTCAGACCACAGCGAATCTGCGTCTCGACGACCTCATCGAAGCCATCAAGAACGTGCACACCGACGCCTTGGAGCAACTCCAGGACGCGGTACTCGCCGCGGAGCACCTCGGCGACGTGGCCGACCATCTGATCGGCCATTTCGTGGACCAGGCCCGGCGTTCGGGAGCGTCCTGGACCGACATCGGCAAGAGCATGGGCGTGACCCGGCAGGCGGCCCAGAAGCGCTTCGTCCCCAAGGAGTCGGCCGACCTCGACCTCAGCCAGGGGTTCAGCCGCTACACGCCACGCGCGCGGAACGTGGTCGTGGCCGCGCACAACGCGGCGAAGCAGACGGGCAACGCCGAGACCGTGCCCGAGCACCTCGTCCTCGGCCTGCTCGCCGAACCGGACGGGCTCGGCGCCAAGGCCATCGTCGCGGGCGGGGTCTCCCTGGACGCGGTGCGCGAGGCGGCGACCTCGGCACTGCCGCCCCGCGCCGAGGAGGCCCCGGAACTCGTGCCGTATGCCCCCGCCGCCAAGAAAGCCCTCGAACTCACCTTCCGCGAGGCTCTCCGCCTGGGCCACAACTACGTCGGCACCGAGCACATCCTCCTCGCGCTCCTCGAACTGGAGAACGGCGAGGGCCTGCTGTCCGGCCTCGGTCTCGACAAGACGACGACCGAGGGACACCTCGCGAAGGCGTTGGAGGAGATCAGCAGGACCCTCGGACACACGGCCGCCGGACAGGAGGCTCCCGGACAAGGGGCCCCCGGACAGGAAGCCGCCGGCCAGGAGGACTGAGCCGCCCGGAAGGACCGAGCCGGCCAGGAGGACCGAGTCGTCCCGGAGGGACTGGGCCGGCCGGGACGGCACGTCCGGCCCGTTGTCAGACCCCCCTGTCAGACTCGCAGACATGACCGGGCGCTGGGCTCTCGCTCCGGCCGAGGACGGTGGCGTGGAGGTCGCCGCCCTCGGCCCGGACGGCCTGCCCTCCGGGCCCGTGGTCAGGGAGGGGGATCTCGCCGCGGCCGTGCGGTCACGGCCCGAGGTCACCCGATGGGTGTGGCGGTCCACCGCCGAGGTCCAGTCCCGTCTGCTCGCCACGGGGGTGCGAGTCGACCGGTGCTACGACATCGAGGCCGCCGAGACCCTCCTCCTCGGCCACGAGGGCCGCCTCGGCGAGCCCCGGTCGGCCGCCGCCGCGCTGGCCCGGCTGCGCGGCGGCCCCGTGCCCCCGGATCCCCCGCCACGCTCCGCCGAGCCCGGCTCGCAGTCCTCCTTGTTCGAGCCGCGCCCCGTCCGCGTCCCGCTGAACGACCTCGTCGAGGTGTACGCGGACCAGCAGCGCCGGCACGACGCCGCCACGCACCCCGACCGCATGCGGCTGCTCACCGCCGTGGAGTCGGCCGGGATGCTCGTGGCCTCCGAGATGAACCGGTCCGGGCTGCCCTGGAGCGCCGACGTCCACCGCGAGGTGCTCCACGAACTGCTCGGCGAGCGGTACGCGGGCGGCGGTGAACCCCGGCGGCTGGCCGAGCTGGCCGACGAGGTGTCGGCCGCCTTCGGCCGCCGGGTCAGACCCGATCTGCCCGCCGATGTCGTCAAGGCGTTCGCACAGGCCGGGATCCGGGTGCGGTCCACCCGCCGCTGGGAGATCGAGTCCGTCGACCACCCCGCCGTGAAGCCCCTTCTGGAGTACAAGCGGCTGTACCGGATCTGGGTCGCCCACGGCTGGTCCTGGCTCCAGGACTGGGTGCGCGACGGCCGCTTCCGCCCGGAGTATCTGCCGGGCGGCACGGTCACCGGCCGCTGGGTCACCAACGGCGGCGGCGCCCTCCAGATCCCCAAGGTCATCCGGCGCGCCGTCGTCGCCGACCCGGGCTGGCGGCTGGTCGTGGCCGACGCCGCCCAGATGGAGCCGCGGGTCCTGGCCGCGATCTCGCGCGACCCGGCGTTCATGGAGGTGGCCGGCCGCGAGGCCGACCTCTACCAGTCGGTGTCGGACCGCGCGTTCTCCGGCGACCGTGACCAGGCCAAGATCGCGGTCCTCGGCGCGATCTACGGCCAGACGTCCGGCGACGGCCTGAAGAACCTCGCCGCCCTGCGCCGCCGCTTCCCCACAGCCGTCGCGTACGTGGACGACGCGGCGCGCGCGGGCGAGGAGGGCCGGCTCGTACGGACCTGGCTCGGGCGCACGTCCCCGCCGGCGGCCGGCGCCTCGGAGGACGCCACGGAGGAAGCGGGCATCCCGCAGGAGGACAGCCCGGAGGACACGGCGGGCGGGCCCCAGCAGTGGATGCCGGGGTACGCCTCGACGAACTCCCGCGCCCGCGGCCGCTTCGCGCGCAACTTCGTGGTGCAGGGCAGCGCCGCCGACTGGGCCCTGGTGATGCTCGCCGCCCTGCGCCGCTCCTGCGCGGGCCTCGCCGCCGAGCTGGTGTTCTTCCAGCACGACGAGGTGATCGTGCACTGCCCGGCCGAGGAGGCGGACACGGTGGCGGCCGCGATCCAGGAGGCCTCGGACCTGGCGATGCGGCTGACGTTCGGCGAGACACCGGTCCGTGTTCCGTTCACCACGGCGGTCGTGCAGTGCTATGCGGACGCCAAGTGAGAGACCGGGACGGGCGGGAAGCGGGCGCGTAGGCGCGGGAAGCGAGGGCGCGTAAGCGGTGGAGGTGCGGGCGCGCAGGCACTCGGCGGGCGGGCTGTCCAGGTCACCCCTCCGCCAGTCGTTCCCGCAGTTCCCCCACCACCGGGCTGTCCGTGCCGTCCAGCGCGGCAAGGGCGGCCGTCCACTGCCGACGGGCCTCCTCGACCTCGCCGTCCGCGAGGTGGAGCAGACCCCGCTGATGACGGGCGAGACCTCCGGCGTAGCAGTCGCCCCGGCGGCCGGCGAGCGTCAGCAGCGCGTCGCACTCCCGCGAGGCCCGTTCCAGGTCGCCCCGCTCCCGAAGCGCCCGCACCAGCCCGAGCCTGGTCTGCGACTCGCCCTGCCAGTGTCCATGGCCGCCGAGAATGCGCAGACTCTCCTCGAAGTGCGGTACGGCGGCCTCCGGTTCACCGAGCATGAGATGGTCGAAACCGATGTTGCAGTGCGCGGTGTGACGGACGACGACATGGCCCATCCTCTCGCCGATCTCCAGGCTCCGGCGGTGGTGGCCGACGGCCGCCCTCGGGTCCGTGTGCGCGTAGAGGTTGCCGAGGTTGCTGTAGGTGATGGCCTCCTGCATCGGGTCGTTCAGGACCCGTGTGTACTCCAGGCACTGCCGCAGCGTCTCACCGGTCTCCTCGTAGCGGCCGAGCGGCTCCAGGAGCACCGCGCGCCTGTTGAGCCCCCGGAGCAGACAGGAGAGACGGCCGAGGCACCGCCAGATCGCCAGCGCCTCGTCGAGCTGGGCGAGCGCGTCGTTGCCGCGGCCCTTCAGACAGTTGACCCCGGCGAGGTCGAACAGCGCGAACGCCTCCGCGGGCGCGTCACCGAGCCGGCGCACCCCCTGCAGGGCGGCACGGGCGAGCACCTCCAGCTCGGCGACGGGGCCGCGGCTCTGGAGATGGGGAGCGATCAGGCGGACGAGCAGCGGGACATGGGCGGAGGTGTTCGCATGGCGTTCCACCAGGGCGACCATGTTGTCCAGTTCGAGGACGATCCAGTCGGCGGCGGCCCGGGCCGAGCCGAAGACGGGCGCAGCCGCCAGGTCCGCGGCATACGTCCCCGGCTGCGACGGGGTCGCCCGGAGCCGGTCCTCGCGCTCGACACCGGGGTCGGCGGTGGCTTCGTAGGCACGGGTGGCCATGGCGGTGTACCAGCGGAGGGCGGCTTCCGCGGGACAGTCATCGGCGGGACCCCTGGCGGGGTGGGGCGCGGGAGCCGGGGCGGGGCGGTCCCCGGGGTCCGGGGCGTCCTGGCGTCGGTCCGTGGTCTGTTCGTTCACCGCGGTCTCGCGGGCGTAGTCCCGGACGAGGTCGTGCGGCGCGTACCGCCCGTACGCCGTCTCCTCCAGAAGCGCGACATCGACGAGTCGGTCGAGGGCGGCCTCGGCACGGCGCTCGTCCGTCCCGAGAAGGCGTGCGAGCAGGGCCGCCCCGTAGGCGGGCAGGTCCATCGCGCCGATACGGCCGAGGGCACGCGCCGCGTCCCGGTCGGCCTCGCGGTCCGAGGCCCGTAGGGCGTCATGGGCCACGGCGAGTGATCTGCGCACGCTCAGGTCGTCGTACTCCAGGTGGTGCAGGCGCCCCTCGGTGGCGGCCAGTTGACCGGCCAGGACGTCCGGGGCGAGCGCGCGGCGGGCGGCGAGCCGGGCGGCGATGACGCGCAGGGCGAGCGGCAGCCGCCCCGCCAGTTCGACGAGCGGATGCGCGGCGTCGAGCCCGTCCCTGCCGGAGACCGCGCGGAGCAGGGCGGCACTGTCCTCGTCGGAGAGGGGGGCGAGCGGAACCCGGTGGGCGCCGTCGAGAGCGGTGAGCGGAGAACGGCTCGTCACGATCACCGCGCAGCCGGGTCCGCCGGGCAACAGCGGTCTCACCTGGGCGGCGTTCGCGGCGTCGTCCAGCACCATCAGCGTGCGGGTGGGGGCGAGCAGGGAACGCAGCAGCGCGGCCGCCGCGTCCGGGTGTGCGGGGATACGGCGGGGTTCCGCGCCGAGGTCGCGCAGCAGTGCGGTGAGCGCCTGCTCGGGGGTGAGCGGGGTCATGCCGGGCGTGGCGCCGTGCAGATTGATGTAGAGCTGGCCATCAACGAAACGTTTCCGCAGCCCGTGCGCCACATGCAGCGCGAGCGCGCTCTTACCGACCCCGGCCATACCGCTGAGCACGGCGACACGAGGGGTGTCGCGTTCGGCACCGAGGAAGCAGTGCAGTTCGCCGCGGTCGCCATCGCGGCCGGTGAAGTGGGCGGGCGCGGGCGGGAGTTGGGCGGGCCGGGGCACGGCGGGTGGGCTCGGGGCACCGACTTCGACGTCGGGAGCGGCCTCGGGCGCGATCTGGTCGCCGCCGCCGTCGGCCTCCCTACGGCCGGCATCCGTACCCCCGACGTGAGTACCGACGATGTCCGTACCGCCGGCCTCCCCACCGCCGGTGTCCCCGTGCGCGCCCCGCGCGCCCCCGGCGGGCCCCGGGCCGACGCTCCTCTGCCGGGATCCGGGCACGCCCGGTCCGTCGTCCCGGAGAATCTCCAGATGGGCCTCGCGCACCGCGCCGCCGGGCTCGACCCCGAGTTCCTCGATGAGCCGTTCACGCAGATCACGGTGGACGGCCAGAGCCTCGGCCGAACGGCCGGTGCGGTGCAGTACGAGCATGAGCAGCCGGTGGAAGCCCTCCCGCAACGGGTGCTCGGCCACCAGCGCTGCCAGCTCCGGCGCGAGGCCGCCGAGCCGGGCACCGCCGAGGTGCAGCTCGGCGTCGTACCGCCACTCCAGGAGCAGCAGCCGTGCCTCCTCCAGGCGCTGCACCAGCGCATACCCGCCGGTCTCGGAAGACAGTCCGCTCAGCGGGGCTCCGCGCCACAGCGCGAGCGCGGCGGACGCCTCGCCGACGGTGCGCTCCCAGTCGCGACCGGTGTGCGCGGCGCGGGCAGCGGCAACGTTCCCCTCGAAGACACGGACGTCCAGCTCGCCCTCGTCGACCCGTAGGAGATAACCGGGGGGCACGGCGCGCAGCCGCTCGGGGCCGTCCTCGCCGAGGAGGCGACGCAGCCGGGTGACGTGGTTCTGCAGGGACGCCTGCGCGGAGGCCGGCGGGGCGCCGCCCCAGAGGGCGTCCTTGAGCGCGTCGACCGAGACGACCCGGCCCGGCTCCAGCAACAGCGCGACCAGCAGGGCACGCATCTTTCCGCTGCCGATGGGATGGTTCTCGCCGTCGGTGTCGTACACGACGGGCGGACCCAGCAGCCCGAACCGCAGCCCGTACCGCATAGCCGCCCCGATGCCCTTCCGTACGGCCCGACGGCCGTCCCTCATTTCACCGTGCGGCACGACGGCCGCTCACCGCTCTGCCACGCGGCACAGCCGCCTCGTTGCGCCGCGGACTTCGCATCCGCGTGCGGCGAGTTCCGACCGTCCGGCCCACGAGCCCTCCGGGGTACCGGCCAGCTCACGGCTCCTTTCAGAACCATTGGCCCCATGTTAGCGATCTGTTGGCGTGGCCTGATGTGATCCCTCCATCGGATCTGGCCCGACGGTGCGCGCGTAGATGCGCAGCTCGGGGGAGTGTCGCCGCCGCGGCCGGATTCCGGAAACACGAGGGCCCGGTCGGCGGAGGTGAACGACCGGGTCTTTCGTCATCGTGGGGGGTGTACGGGGCGACCACGGCGGCCCCCACTCCCGACGCCCCGCATCCTTCGCCTCTATCTAGAGGACAGGCGGTCGGCCGAGCCTCGTCAGGCGCCAGACCGTGCGCCAGCGCATGGGCCGCCGCTCGCCGCCGGAGGTCCGCAGCCCCTCCATGAAGCCGCCGAACCAGGCCCTCAGCCCGCCGACCGATCGTGTCCGCAGGAGAGTGACGACGATCCAGACCCCCAGATGCACGGGGATGAGCGGCAGGGGCAGCCGACGCCGTACGAGCCAGACACGGTTCCGCGCGGTGACCCGGTAGTAGATGGCGTGCCGGGCGGGCGAGGTCTTCGGATGCTGAAGGAGCAGTTCGGGCACGTAGAGGATGGTCCAGCCCGCGTCGGCGGCCCGCCACGCGAGGTCGGTCTCCTCGTGTGCGAAGAAGAACTCGGCGGGCCAGTCCCCGGTTTCGGCGAGCATCGCCATGGACAGCGCGTGCCCGCCGCCGAGGAACCCGGTCACCGGGCCGCCGCGCATCGGATCGGCCGCGCCGACCCTCGGTACATGCCGCCGCTGGGTCTCGCCGTGCTCGTCGGCGATACGGAACCCGGCGATGCCGAGCCTGGGGTGGGCCGCGTAGAGATCCCGGACGCGCCGGAGTACGTCGGCTTCCACGAGCAGCCCGTCGTCGTCCAGCTCGACCACGACGTCGACGTCCCCGAACTCGCGGAGCCGGGCGAGGGCGACGTTTCGCCCGCCGGGGCAGCCGAGGTTCTCGTCGACCTCGACGCTGGTGACCTCACCGGGCAGACCGAGACGCGCGGCGAACTCGGGCAGAGGACAGCCGTTGCCGACGACGACGATGCGGGACGGCGCGAGGTCCTGCTTGGCGACGGAGGTGAGGAGGGCGTCGACCTCGACGGGCCGGTTGCCCATGGTGACGACGGCTACGGCGATACGGGGCCCCGACTCCTGCTGCGACACGACGCCCACCCCATCCCGGCCTACGACTGTCCACGCGATGCTAGTCGTTAACCAAGAGGACGCTCAGTGTCCTCCGGTTCTCCTCGCACCGGATGATTTTCCGACCGAGTCGGGCGGTTTCCTCCCCCACGAGCACGGCCCTCCCTGCCAGCACCCGCCGAACCATCACCGGCACCGGCCACCGCCACCACCTCCCACGCGGGGTGCACAAGCACACCGAACACGCCGAACACGCCAAGCACACCGAAGACACCGAAGACACCGAACACACCGAAGACACCGACCCTGAATTGTCGTCGATTGGCAAAAAAGGCAACCCGGCTCGAAAACCGAAGCATGAATTCCCGCTCGACGACCCGGCCCCCGTCTCTTCCGTTTCCTCATATCCAATACCGGTTCCTCATATCCAATACCGGCCCCGTAACCGAGACCGGGACCCCCCACCGCCTACCGCCTACCGCCCACCGCCCCGTCGCCCTACCGCCCCGCCCCGACCGACCGGCACCGCGAAGCGGCGGCCCAACGGGTCCGGTACCCTGGCCACGACCGCGCGCAGTGCACGCGAGAAACAAACAAGAGAAACCCTAGAGAAAGGGGACGGAGGATCGGAGCCCGAAAGGCGCCGTGATTCCCACCGCCGATGCCGTCCATCCCGCAGGCTGGTTCGCCCAAGGAAATCTCCAGCCCCAGCAATCCTCATGTGAAGGAACTCGCCGCCCTCCGCCGCAGGCGGAACAGGCAGAATTCCGGAGTGACCCTCGTCGAGGGTTATGAGGAGCTGGATCTCGCCCTGCGGGCCGGGGTCCGTCCCCGCGAGCTGTATTTCTGCCCCGCGCTGACCGGCGATTCGGACCCGAGGGACGTCCTGGCGCGCGCCGCCGAGCGTGGAGCCGCCCTGTTCAGCCTGAGCCGGCAGGCCTTCGACAAGGCCGCCTACCGCGAGGGCCCGGACGGCTGGCTCGCCGTCGTACCGGACATCGAGACCGACCTCTCCCGCATCGGGGTCGACAACCGCTCCCTCTTCGTCGTCTGCGAGAGCGTCGAGAAGCCCGGCAACCTGGGCTCGGTGCTGCGCACCGCCGACGCGGCCGGAGTGACCGCCGTCATCTCGGCCAACCCCGTGACCGACTGGGGCAATCCCAATGTGATCCGGGCCAGCAAGGGCACGGTGTTCGCCGTCCCGATCGCCTCGGCCGACTCCGGGGACGTCGTGCGCTGGCTGCACGAGCACTCGGTGAACGTCGTCGCCACCACCCCCGACACGGACGTCCTGATGGCGGACGTCGACATGACCGGCCCCACGGCGATCCTGGTGGGCAGCGAGAAGTACGGCCTGTCGGACCAGTGGCTGTCGGGCAGCCACACCAAGGCGAAGATCCCCATGTTCGGACAGGTCGACTCCCTCAACGTCGCGGTGTCGGCCGCCCTCTTCACCTACGAGGCCGTACGGCAGCGCATGGCAACGGGACAGCGCTGAGGACCACTGCTGCGGAAGCTGATCCTCCGGCTCCCCCACTGTCACCGCCTACGGGTCAGGCTCACTTCGGGCTCACCGGTGGGAACGCCCGGTCGTAGAGGCGGCGCAGTTGCGGGTCTGCTTCGGCGCTGGCGCCGCACAGCGACACCTGCCCCTTGTCGGCGGTGACGAGGTAGCGGCGGCCCGTTGCGAAGGTCACCCAGCTGAGCTGCGGGAGCTGGTGCACGGCCGTGCGCAGCCGCACCGTGGGCGCGTCGCCGCCGCGGTACCAGTGGTCCACGCGGAGTTCGACCTGGCCGTCCCTGACGGAGATCGCCGTGCCCTCGAAGGCGGTGTGCATGCCGCTCAGAACGTCGACGCCGACCGCGGCGCATCGGTCGCTGCCCTCCGCGGGGACGGTCAGGGTCATCGGGTGTGCCGTGACCGTCGGGGCATGGGTCAGGCCGGCTCTCACACTGATGCCGCCGATGACCGCGATCAGCGCCGCGACGGCCACCGCGGCGAGCCACAGGGCACGGCGGTGACCTCCGGAGGCACCGGGTCGGGGCGCGGGCTCGGGTTCGTCCACCGTCCGGATCAAGACGTCAAGGGCTCGGAGCCCGACCTCACCTACGCCGTCGGCGGGCACTGGCTCGTACCCGCCCGGAAGGGTGCGGTCCTCGCGTGCAGCGTCGTCGGCGCCGACCCCGCCATGCGCCGCCTCTTCCAGCGGGCGTTCGCACCGGCGGTGACACCGCCGCACCGCGTGCCGGTGACGCCGCCGGGAGCCTGATCGTCGATCTGCTCAGCTCCAGGCGCCACGCACGTCACCAGTTTCTGATCAAGATCCGGACGCCATCACGGACGAGACGCGGAGCCTAGTTGGTGAAGTAGAAGTACTTCCAGGCGCCGTACGTCGTCGAGTTCACGGTGTCCCCGGAACCCCCGTTGATGTACGCGGACCGCACCCGGGCACGGACCCCCGACTCGCCGGGGTGCCCCAGGTTGACGATCGACTGTCCGTTGGTCCCGACCGAGAAGTACTCGGAGTCCGTCGTGTACCACTTGCCCTGGTAGAACACCTGAAGGTCCAGGCGCTGTCGGCGGCCCTTGTAGTACGTCATCGTCGTCGCGTCGATGGCGTCGGTGTTCTTGTGGAAGTAGTAGTACGTCGTGGACCCGATCTTGCCGGTCCGGTAGTACTTCGACAGCGTCGACGACACCTTCACCCGCGCGTAGCCGGTGGACTTCACCGTCTTCGGCGCGGTCCGGGCGTCACCCTTGAACACCGCGCTGACCGTGGTGTCCCGGGTCATGCCCACCGCCACCGACAGGTTGCCGCTCGAGTTGACCTTCGCGGACTTCAGCAGCTTGTTCGGCTTGTCGCTGCCGTAGGGGTCGGCCCAGATCTCGACCGTCCGGTTCTTGTACGTCGACCCCAGATGCGCCGTGAACACCACGCTCTTGCCGTAGTCGTACAGCTTGCCGTTGTTGTTCAGCGTGAGCGTCGGCGTGGTCCGGGAGACCGCGACCGTGTCCGACGCCGAGACCGAGGTGTGCGTGGCATCGCCGGCGTACGACACCGTGTACTTGACGTTCCCGCCGTCCGGCGGCGTGTCCTTGAAGGAGAAGCTGCCGTCGGACTTCGTCGCGACGGAGGCCAGCGCCTTGCCGGCGGGGTTGTCCAGGTCGGTCCGGGTGACGCGCAGGGAGACGCCGCTCGGCAGCGGCACCGTCGCCGACAGCTTCCCCGTCACGGTGAGCGCCTTGGCGCGCGGCGCGCTCGACGGGGCGTTCACCGTCAGGGTCGGGACGTTCATCGACGGGTCGGTGAGCACCTTGACGGTGTAACCGCCGCTCGTCTGCGTGAGCGCGAAGATCCGCGAGGAGTCGGGGGCCCACACGAGGTCGACCGCACCGGACGAACCGACCGTGTAGCTGCGGACCGGCTGGCCGGCGTCGGGCCGGTAGACGGCCACCTTGGTGCCGTTGACCTGGGCGACCAGCCCGGTCGCCGAGATGTCGGCCCGCTGACCGGCGGGGTAGGCGCCGACGGCGGTGAACTTCCCGTCCGCGTAGGCGTCCTTCTGCGCGCCGTCGACCAGCACCTGGGAACCCCCGGGCACGAGGTCGATGTCACTGATGCCGCTGTTCAGCGTGTAGTCGCCGTTGTACCAGGCGGTCATGCTCGGGGTGGCGCCGGACACGTCGACGACGGCCATCGAGTCCGTCGAGAGGCCGGTCTCCCCCACAGCCAGCACACCGGGCTGGGACGGGTCCGTGTCGAGGAGCCCCGGACCCCAGATACCGGGGCCCGACCGCGGGAACCGGCCGAGCGCGACCGGGTTCGTGCCGTCGGCCGGATCGACCGCCGGGTCGACGGAACCCATGTTGCCGTCCCACTGGTCGCCGTAGGTGAACCAGACCTTGCCGCCGGCGAAGGCGACGTAGCGCGGACCCGTCGTGGTGGCCACGGCGTAGCGGGCCTTGACGTCGAGAGTGGCCGCGTCGAGGGCCACGATCTCGTGGGTCGTCTCCGCGGTCGCGTACAGGGTGGAGCCGTCGTCGGACACCGCGAGATCCGAGACCCCGCTGATGCCGCTCACCGAGTCGACGAGCGCGCCGGTGTAGTCGGCCGCCACGATCTTTCCGGCGGTACGGTCACCGAGGAAGACACGGTGCAGGGCACCGTCCGCGACGATGCCGCCGGGCGAGGAGACGGAGGCAGGCGTGACCGCCGAGGCGACCCCTGCCGAGACGGCGCACAGCGCCACCGAGCTGAAGAGGACCGCAAGCGACGTCGCGGTCGAAATGCTGCGCCTACGCACAGTGATTCTTCCCCCCACAAGGAAGCCGGTTGGTTGACCGGGTACGAGTAGCGCCGCGCGACGCCCGAGCACCTTCGCCGACCGGCGGCGGTGTGGGGCGCGGCTGCTGTGGGTGAAGCGTAGGCCATGGCAGTGACAGCTGCGAAGCGGTGTTTCCTGCGCGCCACGAGCGGCAGTTGAAACAAGGACTGAGACTGGGCCGCCTGCGGCAGTATGGTCGGGAACCGGCGCAGGGCTTGCTCCCCACCCGCCCTGCTACGCCCGGAACGTCGCCGGCCGAGGCAGCCGTCCGCACCGGCCTCACCCACCACGAGGCCCCGCTCGACGATCGCTTCGGCGGCACGGATGACGGGCCTCCGCCCTGAGACCCCGCCCGCGCAACGCGGACCCCTCACCAACTGCCTTTGCCGCCAAGGAACCTGACCGAGTGGAGCAGGAGTCAGGCCGTTGACGATCCGTCGAAAGATCGTCGACAACCTGTCGAAATCCGACCTGTTCGCGGGGGTTTACTAGACAGTCGCGTCTGTCCATGCGGACAGCCGGACACGGCCGCCTGCCCGTTCTGTGGACAGTCGAGGCCGATAGTCGATAAGGAGCACGGCAATGCTGAAGAAGTCACTGGTGGCGGTTCTGAGCGCTTCCGCCCTCGCGATAGGCGCGCTCGGGCTGAGTGCCGAGTCTGCGTCGGCAGCTTCCACGTGGAAGCTGAAGGCCACGTGCAGCTCGGTCAACATACGAGCGAACTCCAACGCCGGCGCGAAGATCAATGGCGTTGCCTACAAGGGCGACCTCATGAACGGCACGAAGGTGGACTACAAGGGCTACAAAGACATCAAGGTGGACAAGGCCTGGATCTACGGCAAGGTGGTCCGCAAGGACCACAAGGTGATCTACGGCTGGGCCGCGCTCAAGTGCTTCAACCCTTACGAGCAGTAGGGGAAACCTGCTCGGACAACACCACTGCCTCTGACCGTTTCCCGGTCGGAGGCAGTTCCTCCGGCAGTGGGTGTGAGAGGCACTCTGGCCAGAGGATGTCCGCAGACCTGCCTGACGGTCCACTCCGGCACCGACCGTGACCTCGGTCTGCCGCGGTTGTGCGCCGCCGTCGGCGTCCGGGTCAGCGTTGGGTCACACCTGTCGAGGGACGATGGCCCGGTTACTCCTTGCGCGCGGGTGGCGTGCCGGAGGCCCGTGCGTGTGAGGGCGCGGAGTCCAGGCCTTGTTCGGCCCAGATGACTTTGCCGCCCGATTCCGAGCGGGCGCCCCATCTGCGGGACAGTTGGGCGACCAGGAAGAGGCCACGGCCGTCTTCGTCGATGGCGCGTGCGTGACGCAGACGCGGGGAGTTGACGTCGGTGTCGAATACTTCGCAGGTCAGGACTTGGTGCCGGATCAGACGCAGTCCGATCGAGCCTGTGCTGTGGCGGACGGCGTTGGTGACCAGTTCACTGACGATCAGTTGCGTGGGGTCCTGGAGACGCTCCAGGCCCCATTCGGTCAGCCGGCGGGCTGCCATGTGCCGGGCGCTGCGGACAGCGGTCCGGTCGTTCGGCAGTGTCCAGGAGGCGACCTGGGTGGGGCTGAGTGAGAGCGGCCGCGCCAGGAGCAGGGTGATGTCGTCGGACGGCGCCCGGCCGGGCCAGGGCTCCGTCGCTCGGGTGCACAGGTCTTCCAGGGAGCGACTCGGTTGTGCCAGGGCGGTGCCCAGGCGGCGCATTCCCACGTCGATGTCGTCGTCGCGGGTTTCGACCAGGCCGTCGGTGTACAGGGCGAGGAGACTTCCCTCGGGCAGCTCCAGCTCCACGGCCTCGAAAGGGACACCCAGCCCGATGCCGAGTGGGCTTCCGGTGGGCAGGTCGGGGAAGGTGACCCGGCCCTGTGGGCCGATGATCGCGGGCGGGGGATGCCCGGCCCGTGCCATGGTGCACCGGCGGGTGATCGGGTCGTAGACGGCGTACAGACAGGTGGCTCCGACAACCGAGGGGGTCTGGTCCGCGGCGTCGGCGTCTTCCTCGGCCAGTCGCTGGCACGTGTCATCGAGACGGGCCAGCAGCTCGTCGGGAGACAGCTCCATGTCGGCGAGCGTACGTACGGCGGTGCGGAGCCTGCCCATGGTCGCGGCGGCGTTGATGCCGTGTCCGACGACATCGCCGACGACGAGAGCCACCCGGGCGCCGGACAGCGGGATCACGTCGAACCAGTCGCCGCCGACCCCGACTTCCGTGTCGGCCGGCAGGTAGCGCCAGGCCGCCTCGACCGCCGCGCCGCCCATCAGACGGTGGGGGAGCAGGTTGCGTTGCAGCGCGAGGGCCGTGGTGTGTTCGCGGGTGTATTGGCGGGCGTTGTCCAAGGACAGCGCGGCCCGGGTGACGAGCTCCTCGGCGAGGAGCAGGTCGTCCTCCTGAAACGGAACAGGGTCCTCGGTGCGGATGAACAGCGCGACACCCAGGATGGCGCGCCGCGCAATGATGGGCACGATGATCAGGGAGTGCATCCCGTTCTCACGGATCTTTTGGGCCCGCGCCGGGTCGTGGTCGATCCATGTCCCGGGGGAGGCGTCCAGCACCGGTTCCAGGTGGGACCTTCCCGTGCGCAGAACGCCGGCGAGCGGCGAGGTCGGGGGGACGAAAACCGTCTCTCCTCGCGCAAAGGACGACTCTGGGATTCCTGGGTGGATCGAGGCCTGACCGGCACGGAGGAAAACGGGAGGGCGACCGCTCATCGTGTCGATTCGGGTCGAGGGCTCTTCGCCGAACGGGATGGACTCCCCCAGGTCGACGTAGGCGTAGTCGGCCAGCACGGGCACGGCAAGGTCGGCCAGTTCCTGCCCGGTCCGCATGACGTCCAGGGTGCTGCCGATACGCGTTCTGGCCTGGCTGAGGATGGCAAGGCGCTCGCGCGCCCGCTGATTGCCGGTGACATCCACGCTTATGCCGCAGACCCCCAGTGTCTTGCCGTCCGCGTCCTTGAGGCAGAAGTACGAGGCCGAGAAGGCATGCTCTCGGCGCGGATCTTCCGTCGGCCACGCCCGGTACTCGTGGACCGCGGTGGTGCCGTTCCGCAGCGCCCGCCGCATCACCGCTTCAAGGGCTTCGGCCTCGATGCCGGGTAGTGAACTGGTGAGTCGCCGGCCGAACCGCCGGTCACGGGGGATGCCGTCGTGGCTCTCTATCGTGTCGTTCACCCAGACGCAACGCAGCTGCGGGTCACGAACGATGATGCCGATCGGCGTGCGGGTGAGAAGCGACTCGCGCACCGATCCGTTTCCCGCTGCCCGGGAGAGCGTGCCGACGCCGGTGACGGACACAAGCCACCGGAATGTTCCGTCCTGTCCTCGCAACATCGAGATCCGGTAGTTGATGTCAAGCATGCGGCCGTCGCGATGGCGCACCGTCATCGTGCCCGACCGGTCATTCTGGGCACGGCACTGCTCGACGAACGCCGATCTCGTCGATGTTTCCTCGGAAGACGGCAGCACGAGTGCGGCAGCCCGGCCCACCACGTCCGCGGCGGAGTACCCGAGAAGCTGCTCGGCGGCCTGCGTCCAGGCGACCACCGTCCCCCGCTCGTCGAGCATCGCGACCGCCGACTCTGATACCTCGCGCGTGTTCGATCGCTTGCCAAGGGTCACCCTGCCAGTACTGGTCATCGAGCTGCCCTCCTCACCTGGGTGACTGTCGTTCTCACGGAGGTCGGTTGCGGCTGCGGCGACCAGGACCACGGCGGGGTGGACAGCTGGGCCAGGGTCCCGGCAGGACGTGGGACGACCTCGGCCGGGTCCTGCTGAGATCAATCCGCCCAGATATATGAACCTTTTGGGTAATGGACCGGGCAGAGCTTTGATGTGTGACAGGGCTTGCAGCCGCGGCGGATACCGACGCGGTCCACCACGGCTGCCGCAGGCTCTGCGGTGGTCGGCGGAGACGCTGCTGAGCCCGGTGTTCTGGCCGATCCCGCGGACGGCGGCGCCTCGCCGGTGTCGGTGATGCCCTCGCTTCTCAGCGGCATACACACAGCAGCGGCGCGGCCCATCACCTGGGATCACATCTTCCTGGAGGCGACGGACGGCAGCCCGCCCCACGTCGCTGTGTGGCGTTCCGTGCGCAAGCACGGCGAGACCAGAACGAGGAAGAGCCGCCGGACCGTCGCCCTGCCGAAGCAGGTCGATCTGACACGGCCGGGCATCCCGGAAGGTGCGCCACACATCACCGGCATCGCGCGCAGGCGCCCTAGCCGCCCGGCAGCCCAGGCACCGACAGACGATCAGCGCTGACCTGATCGGCGTTGCCACGGTGGCCGACGTGCCCGTAGTGGCCACGCTGGGCGGGTGAACGGCCAGGAAGGACGAGCGGTACGGCAGGAGGCGGACACGTCGGTGCGCACCGTCAGGTCTGCCGGCCGACCGCCTGGCCTGTCCCGTGAGGCTGCCTGTCGGGCACGCCCGTCGACAGGGCGGCGGCGAAACGGGGCCAAGCCAGCAGAACGATCGGGTAGATCGCGTAGCCGATGCGGGTCGCCGGCGACAGCACTATCGCCAGGATCAGACCGAGTGCCAGTCGGTCGGCACCGGCCACGGCACTTCGCGGCGGGCGGATCACCAGCGAGAGGCCCACACCCGCGGCGCTCAGCGCGATGAGTGCCACCGTGACCGCCTCGCCGTGCGGGACCAGCACAGCGATCAGATGCCCCAACAAGGGACTCTGCGCGGACGATGCCGTGGGGCCGAGACCCAATGGATAGAGGACGACGTTGCGGTAAAAGGCACCGCTGTCCACCAGGGCCACGGGCAGGACGGCGAGCAGGGCGATACCCACGGCTCCCACTGCGCACTTGAGCGCGGCACGCCGCCCGCCGCGCACCGCCAGCACCGCGACGAGCACCGGGATGGCCGGCCAGGCGGTCCACTTCAGCGCGGCCGCCGCGCCCAGGGCCAGCCCGGCCCGTCCGGCATCGCCCCGCTGCGTGAAGACCAGGGCCAGGCACATCAACCCGATGACCGGCGGGTCCACACCACCGATGGTGAGTGGCAGCGCGACGACGGGACAGGCGAACAGCCACAACACGCCCGTCCTACCCGTGACCCCGCCCGGGGTGCTGACCCGACCGGCGTCCGCGTCCCGGCCGTTGGTCAGCACCCGTATCGCGCCCGCTACGGCCGCCAGGAAACCGACGAGGAACCATAACCGGGCGCTGGTGAATGGGGTGTCGCCGAACAGCATGTGCGGTATGCCGAAGAGCGCCATGCCGGGGAGGTAGGGATTGAAGTCCCGCACCACGTGCGGTGTGGGGTGGTACGGGCTTCCGGAGGCGAACAGCAGGTCGGCCGCCCGTTCCACGACACCGACCTCCATCTGCTCCTTGCTGATCACCGTCAGGTACAGCAGGGGCAGGACGACCGCACCCACGACCGCGACCACGGCGGGGGCCGGCGCCCACGGCGCGGACGACCTCGCCGCGACCAGGGCGGCACAGCCGTAACCCAATGCGGCGGCCAGGCCCCATGCTTCCTGCGAGGTGTCGGCGGGCGACAGCAGGCCCACCACGAGTGCGGACACGGCGCAGACCACCAGCAGTGGCCAGTCCCACCGTCGCTCAACGCGCGGCGACTTGGCGGCGGGGGCGGTGCCCGATTCCGGTGCGCGAAAGGCAGTTGACATCAGGCACCGGACTCTCGCCGGACACGGATGCCGAGGCCGGCCGCGCGGTGGCGCTGTTCACGCGTACCGGGTCCGGGGAGGCCGGGTAAAGGAAAGCTGGTGATCATGACACAACTGTACATTTGATGTGTACACGCCGTGCATGCGGTGGTCGTCTGCCTGTTACGGGGCCGTGCTGCTGCGGGCACTGCTCATGCTGACCAACCCCGACATCGCCCGCTGACAGGCGATCTGGGAAGCAGGCAACCGCCCGCGACTGGCTGGACCTTGCTACCTCCTCAACTTACCTTCGCTGACGGGCACCTGCGCCAGTTCCCGGTGTGCCGCCTCTGAGCAGCGGCGGGGCTGTCGTCGACTGTCGTCAGTTGTCGCCGTCGGTCGCCCCCGGACGGCCCACAGTCGGCCCGGCTCAGAGCCTCCAAGGCCCGCTGACCGAGGGTGCGATCTGTCGGAGAGGGGGCCGATAATCCTCCCCTGACCAGGAGCTATACCATCCCGCGTCATGAGACGGTCGGTGATTGCCCTGTTGAGCGCGGGGGCGGCAGTTGTGCTTGCGGGCGGTGGGTACGCCATAGGCGCGGGCGGCCACGACGGCGCAACCGCGAAATGCGACGAGGCCACGCGGGAATTCGCGAAGCGCGCAGATCAACTCAAAAAGCAGGTGCAGAGAGAAGATGACCGCTGGCAAGTGGTCACAGCGCAGACCGAGATCCTTGCCGGGGTCGTGAAGCAAAACCCGACCTGTTTTGATGCCGGGACGCGCTCGGCTGCGGAGGTCGTCCAGCGGCTTTCCGGGGGAGCGCAGGACGCGGCCAGGTGCGAGCTGATCGGCATCAAGGCCGAGGTCTGCTCGGTTCAGACCACCTGAATGAGCGGACGGTGTGTACGGCGGCGTCCTCTTCGCGGGTGAGGAAGGCGGCAATCCAGCGGGGGGACCGCAGACTACCCGATGACGGACGCCGGCATGGCAGCGACGACGGCACCCTGCAAAGGCTTTGAGGTCTGTGCTCATCCTTATCAGGTCGATCATGGGGAGTCGTCGACGTGGACCAACTCGTGCCGGACCTCCCCTGATCGTTCACTGAAGTTCGGCGCTGACCGCCGCTGTTCGCAGCTGTTGGTGTCAGCCGCTGGTGTCAGGAGTCGAGGGCGGTCTTGACAGACCAGTACGGCCGTTCCACAAGGCCCGCGTGTGACGATGTGGGTCATGGGCGCGATCGACGCCACAGACGACGCTTCTGATCGGGCGGTTCCTCAATCTCCTGTGGCTCGGGCGGCTCATGCACTTCGGCGAGTTCTGCGACTGATACGCGGAAGGATTCAACGATGATTGACACGCGGAAGGGGCGACTCAGGGTCCTGTATCTCCCGGAGAGCCACCATGAGCTCCCTTTCGGACAACCGGTAGATCTCGCGCGTGGCATCAGGTCGTGAAGAGTGCTGGCGCGACCGGGCGACCTCGAGCGCCGCGTCCCACGCCTCCTCAGCGCCCCCCACCGGAACTGTCTTTACGGCGCCGAACTCGCGTCCGATCTCCTCGATGACAACGAACCACCCTCCGGACCCACTCAACTGTGCCCTCCCCTGCTGCCGGAAACGTCGCGGTCAGAGCCAATATCGCTTAGGCGGTGCTGTCCCTGGAAGCCATGTCGCGCGCGTTGGAGATTGCCCACCGCCGCCGCCTCGTCGGCGAGAACGTCGCCACACTCGTGGACACGCCGAGCATCGACGAGACCGAGGCCAACCCCTTCACCAAGGAAGAGGCCAAGGCGTTCCTCGAAGCGGCGGCGAAACGCCCCACCTTCATGCGGTGGATCGTGGGCGTCGGCATGGGGTTCCGGCGGGGAGAGACGCTCGGTCTGCGGTGGCCGTACGTCGACCTGGGGGCGGAGCTGCTTCGCCCGGAGTGGCAGCTCCAGCGCCTCACGTGGCGCCACGGCTGTGACGACCCGCGGCTCTGCGGCGCCCGCCTTCACCGATTCGAGTCGTGCCCGCCCGACTGCACCACGCACCGGAACTACAAGCGGGGCTGTCCGAAGCCGTGCCCCAAGACATGCACCAGGCACGCGAGCGCCTGCCCGCTGCGCAAGGAGGGCGGACTCACCTTCACTCGGCCCAAGGCCAAGAAGAGCACCTGTCGAAGGACGCGATGCGGCGCATGGGCGAGTTCTTCGTGCTCGCTTCCCCGGACCCCGATCCCGGCCCCACTGAGACCAGAACTGAGACCGCCGACACCCGCGCGGCCCGCTCTCGCCGTCGTCGCCGCGTCCGCTGAACGAAAGAACCCCAGCTCAGAGTCACTCTAAGCTGGGGTTCTGGTGGAGCCGCCTTCGGGATTCGAACCCGAGACCTACGCATTACGAGCTCGCCAGAGCGTTGCTCCAGGGTTCATTACCTACCCCTATTTTCCTCGTCTGTGCAGGTCAGAAGGCATGGGGGTCTCCGGGCTGTACTGATCATTCACGGGGTTTCACTGTCCTTCCGGACCCATCTTGGACCCAGAATGGGTCCGCCGGCGGCCTGCCAGGCCCCCGCCGGGCGGGCCTGCAGCTCAGCGCCGGGCGCGAAAACGCCTCCAGCGCAGACCCCTTGCGAAGCAAAGAGGCCCTGCCTCCTCAGGGGGATCAGCGCCGCCAGTGGCGTCCTGACCAGCGTGTCGATCACGCACGGCGCGGGCTGCTGACTTCGCTCGCCGAACGTGGGGTGCTGCCGCCGGGCATGCGGCAGCACCCCACGCGTCATGTGTCGGGCCTCGCGACCGGCCGCCGTACGTCCATGGGTGTCCCCCGATCCATGAGTCGTACGGCGGCCTTCTTGCATGCGGAGGCCGCCGACGCTGTTACCGACCGGCTTCCGCGCCGTGGCGGTGAGCCTGGGCGGCGATCTGCTGGAGCGCCCCGAGGTGGGCGGCGAGCCGGATGCGGCCGTCAGCTGTGAGGGAGACCCAGGTACGCGGGCGCTTGCCGACGAAGCCCTTGCGGGTCTTGATGTACTCGGCGGCCTCGAGGGCGGAGAGCGTCTTGCTCAGGGCGGAGTCCGACATCCTCAGGCTGTCACGCACGGTCTTGAAGTCGGCTTCCGCGCACCCGGAAAGGAAGGCGACGACGGACAGCCGGGTGGGGTGCTGGATGGTCGCGTCCAGTTGCGGGGCGGTGTCCCGGACGGTCATGCCGGCAACCCCTTGCGGGCCTGCGCCATCTGGATCCAGGTCAGCGCACCCAGGCCGAGTCCGAACACGGTGAGGAATGCGGGGAAGCCGAGGAACACGGTCGCGACGCCGGCGGCGGCCAGGGGAATCAGCGCGACCGACTGCCTCAGTGCTCGTCCCCGGGTGTCCCCGGTCGGCCACAGGGCCACCCCGCCGGCCCTGCTGGACACGACGGACAGCACGAGGAAGGCGATCAGGCAGACGAGGCCGCCCACCAGGTACGCCCAGGCATCGGGGTGCGCGTCGAAGAGCGCCAGGCCGCCGAACCCGGCGGCGAACAGCAGGCCGGCGGCCGGCGGATGCCACACGGGCACCCGGCGCGCCGCGCGAGCGGCCGAGACGGCGCTGCGGGCAGCGGTGAGGGCCGTGTCGGCTTCCAAGGGCGGCATGGGTTCAGTCATGGTGACAGCATGGCATGTACTTTCCTGGATGGCAAATACTTGCCCTGTGACGTGATCCACTTGTCGAGGTCGACTGATAGAGTGACGGAGGGCAACGCCATGACCAGCCGAGCCCATTGCTGCCATCAAGCCTTCGTGGCTGAACGAACGGGGGTTCACCGTGCATTTCTTCGTGCCTTCACCGCCACAGCGGGACTGAGCACCCATTCGCCTCCCTTAACTGGGGCGAAGAATCTGTACGAAAATTGAGGAAACCTTTACGCAGCCGCTCGTCGTCGGCGCGCGGAAAACTGCTGCCCGGAAACATTTGAAGAACACCTTCCGGGTCTCTCTCTTACCTCAGCTTTTCATCAACTCGCTTGTCCTCTCGACTCGACAGCGACCAGGGTCACATCGTTCGACTTTCCATGAACTTCCGCCCGAAGGGAATTAGAATCGTGGCGCGCCCGCCCGTCATGCCCCCGGAAGAAAAGGACAAGCTTGTCCTCGGTGTTCTGTCGGGGAAAATCACGGTCTCTCAGGCCGCCCGTCAGTCAGGAGTCTCCGAGCAGGCCATCGGCAACTGGAAACGCCAGTTCATCGCCGCCGGCAGCCAGGGCCTGGAGGGAGGTGACCGTTTGAGCAGCGAACGAGAGCGCAAGCTCCGCGCCCAGATCACCGAGCTCAAGACCGCGCTCGGCGAGGTCTACGTGCAACTCCGCGCCCGGCGACAGATGGTGGACTACCACGCGGTCCCTTCACAGACCTCGAAACCATACGGCGTGAATGTGGGCTCAGCGTTTCGAGGTTCTGCAGCCTCCTCGGGATACCGCGAAGCACTTACGCGCGGCGACTGACGTCCCGGGACGACTAAAACACCCGGAACACGACACCGGGAGGAATGCAGAACATGCACGACAATCCGGGCCTCATAGTAGAGGCCCTGACGAAGCGTTACGGGGACCACATGGCCCTCGACAAGATGTCCTTCGAGGTGAAGCCGGGAGAAGTCTTCGGCTTCGTCGGGAGCAACGGCGCCGGCAAGACCACCACGATGCGTATCGCGGTCGGCGTCCTGAAGAGCGATGACGGCGCCGTGTATTGGCGGGGCAGGCCCGTTGACGCCGCGTCCCGCTCCGAGTTCGGGTATATGCCGGAAGAACGCGGGCTGTATCCCAAGATGACCGTGGCGAAACAGCTGGTCTATCTCGCCCGGCTGCACGGCATGTCCCGCGCGGAGGCCGTGGCCGCCATGCAGACGTGGACTGAGCGGCTGGACGTGGCCCAGTACCGCAACCGCCAGGTGGACTCCCTCAGCCTCGGCAACCAGCAGCGGGTCCAGCTGGCCGCCGCCCTCGTCCACGACCCACAGGTGCTGCTGCTCGACGAGCCGTTCTCCGGCCTGGACCCCCTCGCCGTGGACACCATGAGCGCCGTACTGCGGGAGCGTGCCGAGCAAGGGGCCCCCGTGCTCTTCTCCAGCCACCAACTCGACCTGGTCGAGCGGTTGTGCGACCGGGTCGGCATCGTCCGCTCCGGCTCGATGATGGCCTGCGGTTCGGTCGAGGAACTGCGGGCCCGCGGCGGCGAGGACGTGTACATCGAGATCGAGGGCGCACCGCGGGACTGGGCTCGCGCCCTGCGTGGCATCGACTCGTTCCGCGACCAGGGCCAGGGCACCGTGGTACGACTCGCGGACCACTGCGACGAGGGGGAACTCGTACGGCAGGTCGCCGACCTGGGCCGGCTGCGCACCTTCCGACGGCAACAGGCCACGCTCACCGAGCTCTTCCGTGCCTACGTGACGAACGCCGACGAGTCCACGGAGATGGCCGCATGAGCCGAATGAACGACGGGACCACCACGCCCAGGACCAGGACGGGTGGGTCCGCGATGGCGGCCGTCTGGCTCGTCATGCAGCGGGAGACGGCCGCCCGGGTCGCCAACCGCACTTACGTCGTGGGCACGTTGCTCAACGTCGCGGTGATCCTGGGGCTGCTGTACTTCTTCGCACCGTCTCAGGCAGACGAGCACCACGCCACCGCGACCGTCACCGTCACCGGCGTACCAGTCACCGCCGTCGCCCCCGGACCGAGCGTGAACAGCGCCACCAGATGGCGCAGTGCGGACAGCGAAGCCGCGGCACGTCGCCAGGTCGCCGACAAGAAGGCCGACGCCGCGCTGGTGATGCACGGGGCGCAGGTACGGATGCTGGTCCGAGCCGACACCTCGGCGGAGATCCGCGCCACCGTCCTGGCCTCCGTCCGGCAGTGGGCGACCACCCGTGCGCTGCACGAGCAGCACGTCGACGTGGACCGTCTGGAACGTGAGGTCACCGCCGCACTGCCCCGCACCGAGACGGTCGACGGGACCGGCGGCACCGCCGCGGGCGCGGACAGTGGTGCGGGGCTGGGCGCCGCGATCGGCATCGTGACGGTCCTCTTCTTCCAACTCTTCGGCTACGGCATGATGGTGGCCCAGGGAGTAGTCGAGGAGAAGTCCACTCGCGTCGTCGAGGTGCTCCTGGCCACCCTCACGCCACTGCGGCTGGTGATCGGAAAAGTCGCGGGCATCGCCGTCGCCGCGGTGCTCCAGACCGCCGTGTTCGGTCTGGCGGCCGTGGCGGCCGTCCGGTTCGGGCATGTGCTTCCCACACAGTTCCCGGCCACGCCGGCGACGTGCGCCGCACTCGCCTGGTTCGTCCTGGGCTTCGCCTTCTTCGCCTTCGTCTTCGCCGCGGCGGGCTCTCTCGTCTCACGCGCGGAGGACGTGTCCTCGGCGGTCATGCCGGTGCTCATGGCCACCCTGGTCCCCTTCGGCGTGGCCATCGCCGCCGCGCAGGACCTGAACGCCACCTGGGTGCGGGTGGTCCAGTACGTTCCGCCGTTCTCCATGCTCATCATGCCGTTGCAGGTCAGCGCGCACCATGCGGGATGGGGCCCCAACCTGCTGGCGGCCCTGCTGATGATCGCCGCAGCGGCGGGGCTGGCGGTGCTGTCCGCACGGGTCTACCGACGGTCGATCCTGCGCATGGGGACGACGGTGCGCTGGCGCGAGGCGCTGACGTCGGTGGCGTGACCCGCTGACGACCTCGCAGGCGAGGGCTCCCCGGAGCAGTTTCCGTATCGCCAACAACGACAACAGCTCTGGTTGCGCAGAGGCTTGCGCAGCCAGAGCTGGTCGTACGAGGAGGTGATCAGCAACCCTGCTGGTGGGTGACCGTGGTGAGGGTGATGCTCGTGGCGCAGTGCTGGGTCGAGAAGATGGTGATGGTGGTCTCCGCAGTGGCGGGGACGTTGCCCTCTGCCGATGCGCCGAATTCTGCAGCGTCGGTGTAGGCGGCATAGCCGGCCATGAGCTGTGCGGTGGTGCTCATCCTTTTCTTCCTCCTCGGGTCGACTGACGTCCATGGTGGCCTCGGCACACTGGACGTGAGAAGGGACCAAGTTTGAGCAGAGTTGGGGACACAGGTCGCTGAGCAGCGGGCGTGCGAGTCTCTGTGAGCTGCGGCCGTCCGTCGTACGCGTACGCGCCGAACCTTGGCGACCGAGTTCGGGCGGCGCCGCGCGCTTCCGTGCGCGGCGCATGGCGCTGGCCGCCGGTGTCGCCCCGAAGGCCGTGCAGGCGATGCTCGGACACGCGTCCCTGCGAATGACGAGCGACACCTACCAGACGGTCCTGCCCGAGATGCACGCCGCGACCGCCTCGGCGTCCCTGGACCTCATCACCGCCTACCGGAAGGCCGAGCAGGCGGCGAGGCTCGGGCACGCCCCGGTGGAGGCGACCGGTGGCTACCAGGTGCAGCCTGCGCGGCCAGAGAAGGCGGTCGCGAAAAGGGCGATGAAGAGGCAGCGCCGCCGGGTGGCCTGACGGATGGTGGGTCCCGCTGGGTCCCGCTGGGCCACACGCTGGACCCATCTTGGACCCATCAGGCCCATTTTCCCGCCTCGGAGGGCAGTGGCCTAGACCGCGTACCGATCATGGAAAAGAGAAATGCCCAGGTCAGAAGGCATGACCTGGGCCTTTTCGGTGGAGCCGCCTTCGGGATTCGAACCCGAGACCTACGCATTACGAGTGCGTTGCTCTGGCCATCTGAGCTAAGGCGGCGCGCCGTCCGCACTATGGTGCGATCAGCAACGTCGGTAAGTCTACACAGTTTCCGGGAGTGCTCCGACCACCCCTGGAGGCCACTCCTCCGGGGGTGGTCGGGAGCGGCTACGAGCAGTGTTTTCCCTTTGCCGGCGGTGCGCCCCGCAGCAGGTAGGCGTCGATCGCCGCGTCGATGCACTTGCTGCCGCGGCCGTACGCCGTGTGTCCGTCGCCCTCGTACGTCAGGAGCCTGCCGGAGGAGAGCTGCGATGCCAGGGCCTTCGCCCAGGGGTACGGGGTCGCAGGGTCGCGGGTCGTGCCGACCACCACGATCGGCGCCGCGCCCTGGGCCGTGATGCGGTGTGCCCGGCCCGTCGCCTGCACCGGCCAGTACGCGCAGTTCAGCGACGCCCAGGCCAGTCCCTTGCCGAACACGGGCGACGCCTTCTCGAACGCCGGAAGTGCCTGTTCCACCTCCGCCGGGCCGGAGAACGCCGACGGAAGGTCCAGACAGTTCACAGCCGCGTTCGCGGACATCAGGTTCGCGTATCTGCCGTGAGCGTCCCGCTCGTAGTAGCTGTCGGACAGGACGAGCAGCGCGGCCCCGTCATGGCGCTTGATCGCCGAGGTCAGCGCCTCGCGCAGCTGGGGCCAGGCCGCCTGGTCGTACATCGCGGCGATCACCCCGGTCGTGGCGAGGGCCTCGCCGAGCCTGCGGCCGCCGGCGTCGCCCGTCGGGAGGGGGGAGGCGTCGACTTTCGTGAAGAACGCCTTCAGGTGGTCGCCGACCTTGGCCGGCGACGTACCCGGGCCGCCCAGCGGACAGTTGGACTGCCGGACGCAGTCCTTGGCGAAGGACTGGAAGGCCGTCTCGAAGCCCGCCGTCTGGTCCTCGTTGAGCTTGCGGGCGGACAGGGACGGATCCATCGCGCCGTCCAGCACCAGCCGGCCAACGCGGTCCGGGAACAGTCCCGCGTACGTCGCTCCGAGGAACGTCCCGTAGGACGCCCCCACATAGTTCAGCTTCTGGTCGCCCAGCACCGCGCGCAGAATGTCCATGTCACGGGCCGCCTCGACCGTCGAGACATGGCGCAGCAGGCTCGCCGAGTGCCGCCCGCAGCCCTCCGCGAACTTCTTGTCCGAGGCGACGAGCCGGTTCACCTCCGCCTGGTTGTCGGGCGTGAGGTCGGTCTGTGCGTACGCGTCCATCTCGCGCCCGTCGAGGCACACGACCGGCTCGCTGTGCCCCACGCCGCGGGGGTCCATGCCCACGATGTCGTAGCGGGCACGGATCTCCGCCGGGTAGCCGGCGCCCGCGTACTGCTCCAGATAGCCGACGGCCGAGCCGCCCGGCCCGCCCGGGTTCACCAGCAGCGAGCCGAGGTGTTCGCCGGGGCCCTTGGCCCGCTTGCGGGCCACTGCCAGCGTCACATCGCCCGCGGCCGGCCTGTCGTAGTCGCGGGGCGCCTTCATCGTGGCGCACTCGAAGCCGGGGACCTTGCAGGGGCTCCAGGTCAGCCTCTGCGCGTAGTACGGGGACAGTGCCGACGGCGTGGCGCGCGGCAGCGCGGCCAGCCCTTCGTCCGTTGTCGTCGCCGTCGTCGCGCCTCTGGCGGAGCAGGCCGAAGCGAGCATCGCGGCGGCGGCGAGCAGCGCGCCGCCCGTCCGCATCGCCTGGGGCGGACGGAGGAGTCGGAGGAGGGGGAACGGACGGGAGCGGAGACGGCGAGGGCGGCGGGAACGGGTCGAGGGGGACGGTCCGGTGATGCGCCTGGTCTGCATCCCGTGAGCGTAACCCTGAGAGATGGCTCGATCGCTCTCCGTCGCCTCGGCCCTTCGTACGAGTGACCCGGTCAATCCACCGCGAGTCGTACCCCCTCTCATGGGCGGGCGTCCGGTCACCTGCCGTACCGTCTCGGCCCCTCTCTCACCCGGCCCGGAGCGCCATCGTCATCGCCTCCACGGCCAGCAGGGGCGCCACGTTGCGGTCCAGGGCCACCCGGCAGGCGGCGATCGCCTCGATACGGCGGAGTGTCGCCTCGGGCGTGCTGCCCCTGGCCAGGCGCTCCAGGGCGTCCTCCGTGTCCACGTTCGCCAGGGCGATGCGGGAGCCGAGCTGGAGCGCGAGGACGTCGCGGTAGAAGCCGGTGAGGTCGGTGAGGGCCTGGTCAAGGCTGTCGCGCTGCGTACGTGTTCTACGGCGTTTTTGCTTGTCCTCCAGTTCCTTCATCACGCCCGCCGTGCCGCGGGGCATCCGGCCTCCCTGCACCGCGCCCAGCGCCGCCTTCAGCTCCTCCGTCTCCTTGCCGTCCATCTCCTCGGCGAGCTGCTTGGAGTCCTCCGTGGCCGCGTCGACCAGCTCCTGGGCCGCCTTGAGGCAGCCGCCGATGTCGTCGATCCGCAACGGGAGCTTCAGTACGGCGGCCCGGCGGGCCCGGGCGCCCTCGTCGGTGGCCAGGCGGCGGGCGCGGTCGACATGGCCCTGGGTGGCGCGGGCGGCGGCGAACGCGATCTCCGGGTCGAGGCCGTCGCGCCGGACCAGCATGTCCGCGACCGCGTCCACGGACGGGGTGCGCAGATTGAGGTGGCGGCAGCGGGAGCGGATCGTCGGGAGGACGTCCTCCAGGGACGGGGCGCACAGCAGCCAGACGGTACGCGGAGCGGGTTCCTCCACCGCCTTCAGGACCGCGTTGGCCGACTTCTCGTTCAGCCGCTCGGCGTCCTCGACGAGGATCACCTGCCAGCGGCCGTTCGCCGGCGACGTGAACGACTTGCGGACCGTGTCGCGCATGTCGTCGGCGAGGATCTGCGTGCCGACGGCGGCCACCGTCGTCACATCCGCGTGGGTGCCGATCAGGGCGGTGTGGCAGCCGTCGCAGAACCCGCAGCCGGGGGCGCCCCCGAGTGCACGGTCGGGGCTCACGCACTGCAGCGCCGCGGCGAACGCCCGCGCCGCCTGCGTACGTCCCGCGCCGGGCGGGCCCGTGAACAGCCAGGCGTGCGTCATCTTGGACGCCTCGGGCGGCGGGGCGGCGGCGGTGGCCGCGGTGACGAGGGCGTCGGCGTCGCGAGCAGCCGCGCCGAGCTGCTCGCTCACCTTCTCCTGCCCCACGAGGTCGTCCCACACGGTCACGGGACACCGCCTTTCCGTCGTACTCGCCCTGCCGCGATCCATTGTGCGGGCCGCCACTGACAACGGTGCGCGCCAGCCCCGACAGCCCCTACGGGCGGCCGGGGCAGCCAACAGTCGGCGTCATGCGGGGCGGCGGGGCCCCGGCGGCACGCCCTCTCAGCCGCGCCGGCCTCGTCCCCGATCGTCGTCGTCCCAGTCCTCGTCCTCGCGGGAGCCGAGCAGTTCGTCCGCCAGGCTCGGAAGGTCGTCCAGCGGGGTCTCCTCCGCCCAGTCCGGACGGGGACGGCGCCGCGGGCGGCCCTCGGGGTCCATCTGCGGCAGCTCACGCGTGCGGTCCTCGGTCCCGTCGGGCCGCGGTGCCGCCTGCTCGTCCCGGAAGAAGCCCGGCGGCACCCGGTCCGCCGGATCACCGGCGCCGCCGTCCCGCACGGGCGGCAACACCGCCGTCTCGTCGGCCGCACCCGG
>NZ_JBFAWW010000006.1:114617-297345 GCF_040680495.1 Streptomyces sp. NPDC052036
CGGCACCACCGGCGGCAGCACGGCCGTCTCGTCAGCCGCACCCGGCACCACCGGCGGCAGCACGGCCGTCTCGTCAGCCGCACCCGGCACCACCGGCGGCAGCACGGCCGTCTCGTCAGCCGCACCCGGCACCACCGGGCGCAGCACGGCCGTCTCGTCGGCCGCACCCTGCGGCTCCGGCGGCCTCGGCAGCTTGGCCGTGGTCTCCGCCTCGCTCTCCACCGGCCGTACCGGCGGCAGGACCGCGGTCTCGTCCGCCGGCCCGCCGGACGCGTTCGACGGCGTCACGAGCGGCGTGGGCACGGTGGTCTCGTTGTCCGGCCGGGAGACCGCGGAACCCCGCGAGGAACCGCCACCGGAACCGGACGCTCCGGCACCGCCGCCGGCCGTACCCGAAGCCGAAGCCGTACCCGAAGCCGCCGCAGCAGCCGAGGCCGCCGCCTCCGCCGCGGCCCGGCGTGCCTCCTCGGCCCGCAGCAGCGCCTCCTCGGCCTTGCGCTGCTTGTCCAGACGGCGCTCCTCGGCCTCGGCCCGCAGCCGGGCCTCCTCCTCGGCCTGCTTGCGCCGCGTCTCCTCCTCGGCCTTGCGCCGGGCCTCCTCGGCCTGCCTGACCTGCTCCTCCGCGAGAAGGCGCGCCCGCTCCTCCTCGGCGCGCCGACGGGCTTCCTCGGCCCGCTGCCGGGCCTCCTCAGCCTGCCGTTCCGCCTCGCGGCGCTGCGCCTCCTCCAGCTCGCGCTGCTTGCGCTCCTCCTCCTCGGCCCGGAGCCTGGCGAGCTGCTCCTGGCGCTCGCGTTCCAGCCGCTCCTCCTCGGCCTTGCGCGCGGCCTCTTCCTCGGCCTTGCGCCGCGCCTCCTCCTCGGCCTTGCGGCGCGCCTCCTCCTGGGCCTTCACCTCGGCCTCGGACAGCGGCAGCAGCCGGTCGAGCCGGTGGCGGATGACCGTCGTGACCGCCTCGGGCTCCTGACCGGCGTCGACGACCAGATAGCGCCCCGGGTCGGCGGCGGCCAGCGTCAGGAAACCGGACCGTACGCGCGCGTGGAACTCGGCCGGCTCGGACTCGAGTCGGTCCGGCGCCTCGGTGAACCGCTCCCGCGCCGTCTCGGGGGCCACGTCCAGCAGCACGGTGAGGTGGGGGACGAGACCGTTGGTCGCCCACCGGTTGATCCGGGCTATCTCCGTCGGGGACAGATCCCGGCCCGCTCCCTGGTAGGCCACGGAGGAGTCGATGTACCGGTCGGAGATCACGACCGCGCCCCGTTCCAGGGCCGGCCGGACGACCGTGTCAACGTGCTCCGCGCGGTCCGCCGCGTACAGCAGCGCCTCCGCGCGGTGCGACAGACCGGCGCTGGAGACGTCCAGCAGGATCGACCGCAGTCGCTTGCCGACCGGCGTCGCCCCCGGCTCACGGGTCAGCACGACCTCGTGCCCCTTGGCCCGGATCCACTCGGCGAGCGCCTCGGCCTGGGTGGACTTCCCGGCCCCGTCGCCGCCCTCCAGAGCGATGAAGAAGCCGTTCTCCGCGGACGCCTCCACCGGGTCGTCGCCGCGCAGCGCGTCGCGCAGGTCGTGCCGCAGCGGCACTCCGGAGCGGTCGTCGACCTTGGCGAGGACGAGCGCCGCCACCGGCAGCAGCAGCGCGCCGATCAGCATCAGGGTGAAGGCGGCGCCCCCGTGCGCGAACACGAACTTGCCGTTCTGCAGCCGGTGCGGCCCGATCGCCGCGGCCACCACCGGCGCCACCAGGGCGCCGAGGGCCACGGAGACCCGTACGACCGCCTGGAGGTGCTCGGTGGTCCGGGCCCGCCGGTGGTCCTCGGTCTCCTGGTCGAGCAGCGTGTGCCCGGTGTTCGCCGAGACGCCCGCGCCGACGCCCGCGAGCGCCACGATCAGCAGCACGGTGGTCACGTCCGGGACGAGGCCGCCCGCGAGCAGCGCGACCCCGGTGAACGCGATCGCCAGGGCGAGCAGCCGGCGCCGCGACAGCGACGGCAGCATGCGGGGCGCCGTACGGATGCCGACGACCGTGCCACCGGACAGCGCGAGGACCAGCAGGCCGTACGTCACCGGGCCGCCGCCCAGGTCCTTGGCCAGCAGCACGGAGACGGCGACGGCGGCCGAGACGGCCCCGGCGACGGCCGCGCAGGCCGGGACCAGCAGCGGGATGGCGCCCGTACGGCCCTTGTCAACACCCGAACCCGTCCTCGGGCGGCGCAGTCCCTCCAGCGGCGACCGCGCGCGCGGGGTGCGGGCGTCGGGCAGTTCGAGGGAGGTGACGACGGACAGCGAGGCGGCGAACAGACCGGCCGCGACATACGAGGCCAGGGCCGCCTGATGCAGGGAGAACCAGGCGATCCCCGTACCCAGCAGGTTGCTCAGGAGCGACACCAGGACGAGTGCGGCGGCCGCCAGCGGCACCGTCACGAAGCCCGTACGCAGCGACAGGCGCCGCAGCGCGTCCATGTGGTCCGGCAGCGGGCGCACCGTCGCGCCCTCCAGCGGCGGCGTGGGCAGCAGGGCGGGCGCCGCGCTCTCGCGACACACCGTCCAGAAGCGCTCGGCGACACCGGTGACGAAGGCGGTGACCAGCAGCACCGGCAGGGCGTTGCCCGGCGTCCAGTCGATCCACAGGGGGGCGACGATCAGCAGGGCGGCCCTGCACGCGTCCGCGCCGACCATGGTCCAGCGGCGGTCGAGCGGTCCCTCCTGGGAGGTCAGCGCGGTGAGCGGGCCGAGGAGAACGGCCCCGAAGAGCAGGACGGCGAGAATGCGCGCACCGAAGACGGTCGCGATCGCGAACGCCACGCCCCGGTATCCGCCACCGAAGGAACCGTCGGCGATGGCCACCTGGAGAGCGAGCATGACAAGTACAAAGAGGGCCAGGGCGTCACCCACCCCGCCCACGAGCTGGGCGCTCCACAGCCGCTTCAGCTGCGGTCGGCGCAGCAGGGCGCGGACGGCACGCTCGCGGGAATCTGCGACCAGGGCGTCGTCGGGGGCCGGATTCTGGGCCGTTGGCTGCTCGGCTCGCGTCATGCTTTCAGCCTATCGGCAGCCACGGACAGCCCGCCGCAGGCGCCCGAACGTGCGCCCGCCTGTCATCGAACTGATGCCGGAGCGTGCGTTTCGCGAAGCCGACGTGAGCCCGGGCGGGCGGAATCCGTCCGGGGACGCCCGTGCGGCGGTACGTCCAAAGGACGCCTGCGCGGGGAAACCCGGCCCGGAAGACGCCCGCGCGGAGACACGCCCGGAGGACGCCCGTGTGGGGAAACGCCAGAGGGCGCCCGTGCGGCTGTCCTGCCGCAGGGCGCCCACGCGAGGCACGGGGACCGGGCTCAGTCCTCGGCGCTGTCCTTCGAGGCCGCCGCCGTCCTCGCGGCCGCGGCCTTCTTCGTCGTCGTCTTCTTCGCAGCCGTCTTGGCCGCCGTCGTCGTCTTCGCGGCGGTCTTCTTGGCAGCCGTCTTCTTCGCCGCCGTCGACGCCGTCTTCTTGGCCGGAGCCTTCTTCGCCGGAGCCTTCTTCGCCGTCTTCTTGGCGGGCGCCTTGGCGCGCTTCTCCGCGAGCAGCTCGAAACCGCGCTCCGGTGTGATGGTCTCGACGCTGTCGCCGGAGCGCAGGGTCGCGTTGGTCTCGCCGTCGGTGACGTAGGGCCCGAAGCGGCCGTCCTTCACGACCACGGGCTTCCCGCTGACCGGGTCCTCGCCCAGCTCCTTCAGCGGCGGCTTGGCGGCCGCGCGACCCCGCTGCTTCGGCTGGGCGTAGATCGCCAGCGCCTCCTCCAGCGTGATCGTGAAGATCTGGTCCTCGGACTGCAGCGACCGCGAGTCCGTGCCCTTCTTCAGGTACGGGCCGTAGCGCCCGTTCTGCGAGGTGATCTCCTGACCGTCGGCGTCGGTGCCGACGGTCCGCGGCAGGGACATCAGCCGCAGCGCGTCGTCGAGGGTCACCGTGTCCAGGGACATCGACTTGAACAGCGAGGCCGTGCGCGGCTTGATCGCGTTCTTGCCTGTCTTCGGGGTGCCCTCGGGGAGGATCTCCGTGACGTACGGGCCGTAGCGGCCGTCCTTGGCGACGATCGGACGGCCCGTCTCCGGATCCGTGCCCAGCGGGCGCTCGCCGCTCGGCTTCGCGAGCAGTTCCTCCGACAGTTCGACGGTCAGCTCGTCCGGCGCCAGGTCGGCCGGGATGTCGGCGCGCTGGTGCTCCTCGGAGTCCTTCTCGCCGCGCTCGATGTACGGGCCGTAGCGGCCGACGCGCAGCACGATGTCGTTGCCGACGGGGAACGACGACACCTCGCGCGCGTCGATCGCGCCCAGGTCGGTCACCAGTTCCTTGAGGCCGCCGAGGTGGTCGCCGTCACCGTTGCCGGCGTCCGCGGCGACGCCCTCGACCGTGCCCTCGCCGAAGTAGAACCGCTTCAGCCACGGCACGGCCTTCGCCTCGCCGCGCGCGATGCGGTCGAGGTCGTCCTCCATCTTGGCGGTGAAGTCGTAGTCGACGAGCCGCCCGAAGTGCTTCTCCAGCAGGTTGACCACGGCGAAGGACAGGAAGGACGGCACGAGGGCCGTCCCCTTCTTGAACACATAGCCGCGGTCGAGGATCGTGCCGATGATCGACGCGTACGTCGACGGGCGGCCGATCTCGCGCTCTTCCAGCTCCTTGACCAGCGACGCCTCGGTGTAACGGGCCGGGGGCTTGGTCGAGTGGCCGTCGGCGGTGATCTCCTGGGCGGTCAGCGCGTCGCCCTCGGCCACCTGCGGCAGCCGGCGCTCGCGGTCGTCCAGCTCCGCGTTCGGGTCGTCGGCACCTTCGACATAGGCCTTCAGGAAGCCGTGGAAGGTGATCGTCTTGCCGGACGCGCTGAACTCGGCGTCCCGTCCGTCGACGGCGGTACCGCCGATGCGGATGGTGACCGAGTTACCGGTGGCGTCCTTCATCTGGGAGGCGACGGTCCGCTTCCAGATCAGCTCGTAGAGCTTGAACTGGTCGCCGGTCAGGCCCGTCTCCGCCGGGGTGCGGAAACGATCACCCGAGGGACGGATCGCCTCGTGCGCCTCCTGCGCGTTCTTGACCTTGGCCGCGTAGGTGCGCGGCTGCTCGGGCAGGTAGTTGGCCCCGTACAGCTGCGTGACCTGGGCGCGGGCGGCGGTGACCGCCGTGTCCGACAGGGTCGTGGAGTCCGTACGCATGTACGTGATGAAGCCGTTCTCGTACAGCTTCTGCGCGACCTGCATGGTGGCCTTCGCGCCGAAGCCGAGCTTGCGGCTGGCCTCCTGCTGCAGCGTCGTCGTACGGAACGGCGCGTAGGGCGAGCGGCGGTACGGCTTGGACTCGACCGAGCGGACCGAGAACCGGGTGTTCTCCAGGGCGGCGGCCAGCGCGCGGGCATTCCGCTCGTCGAGGTGCAAGGTGTTCGCGCTCTTCAGCCGGCCCAGCGAGTCGAAGTCGCGGCCTTGGGCGACGCGCTTGCCGTCGACGGTCGCAAGCCGTGCCACCAGGGTCGACGGGTCGGACGGGTCGCCCGCGCGGCCGGTGCCGAAGGTGCCGGTCAGATCCCAGTACTCGGCGGAGCGGAACGCGATGCGCTCCCGCTCCCGCTCCACGACCAGCCGCGTCGCCACGGACTGGACACGGCCCGCCGACAGCCGCGGCATGACCTTCTTCCACAGGACCGGCGAGACCTCGTAGCCGTAGAGGCGGTCGAGGATACGGCGGGTCTCCTGGGCGTCCACGAGCTTCTGGTTCAGCTCGCGCGGATTGCGTACCGCCTGCTGGATCGCGTCCTTGGTGATCTCGTGGAAGACCATCCGCTTGACCGGGACCTTCGGCTTCAGCACCTCCTGGAGGTGCCAGGCGATGGCCTCGCCCTCGCGGTCCTCATCGGTGGCGAGGAAGAGCTCGTCGGAGTCCCGCAGCAGGTCCTTGAGCTTCTTGACCTGCGCCTTCTTGTCGGCGTTGACGACGTAGATCGGCTGGAAGTCGTGTTCGACGTCGACGCCGAGGCGGCGCACCTCACCCGTGTACTTCTCCGGCACCTCCGCGGCGCCGTTCGGAAGGTCGCGGATGTGCCCGACACTCGCCTCGACGATGTAGCCGGGGCCGAGGTAGCCCTTGATCGTCTTCGCCTTGGCAGGCGACTCGACGATGACGAGTCGGCGGCCGCCTTGTGCGGTCTCGCTGGTCGGGGACAACTTCGCTCTTCTCTCCGGTCGACTTCGGCCTCCCCAGGCCTTCGTCCCGGGGTCGGGTCATGGTGACGCTGCGGAGTGTGACGGTACATCCCGCCCCCGTGTCAAACGGGAAAAGCCCGCAACGGCCACTCGAACGGTAACCCGACTACCGGCATTCCTGCCGCCCGGAGTGGCGGACAGCCCTTCCGGCCCTATCCGGACTGTGATCTCCCAGTTACCGGAGCCCCGGTCGGCGAACGCCCGGGAACCGTGATGTCAGAGGCGCGTGAGGCACCATGCTCCGGCGGCGAGCGCGGCCAGGGCGACGAGGCTCGCGAGGGTGGCGGATGCGACGCGGCTCACACCCTCGGCGACCGGTTCGCGGCGGTGCAGCCGGGTCGCGGTCCAGGTCAGCAGCCCGGCCCCGAACAGGGCGAACACCGTACCCGCGAAGATCGCCGGTCCGCTCTCCATGTCCCGTTCCTTCCGCTCCCCCACTGCCCAGCGACGGGAGGCTGACACATCCGGGAAGCGCGTGCGGGAACCCGGGGTGAACACGCGGCGGACGACACGCGATACATCACCCATGCGCCCCCTTGGCGCGGTCTCGGGATCGTGGATTCCGGAATCGTGGAGCCCGGGGTGGTGGACCGCGGACCGTAGGCAGGGGCTCGTGGACCGCGGACCGCGGCTCGTAGACCAGGCTTACGGACTGAGCTCGCGTGGCTGGGCTCGCGGGCTGGGCTCGCAGGACCCCGAGGCGTACGCCGTGCGATCCGGGCGCGCACGGCTCCAGGGACAGACCGGACCGCCCCTGATCCCGTCGCCCCACGTGCGAAGTCCGTCGCGGCACGCTGAGGGGCCCCTGCGCCGCGCCCGCGTAGCCCCGGCAGCGGCACGCGTGCGTAGCCCCGGCGGCGGCACGCACGCATGCGGGCCGCCGGAATCGGGCCGCGCCCGGCGGATGTTGGCCGGTTTCACGCCCTTGGGCTCTCCCGGCCCGCGACCCCGCCGCCCCGAGCACGGGTCTCCGCCACGGCGAGCGGCCCGGAGGGTGCGCAGGCGTGAGCGCCCGAACGGGTCGCGCGGGCGCGAGCCGCCCGGACGGATGCGGCCCGGCGCGCCGTACGCGCCCCGCTAGCGCGCCGGCTCCAGGAACCCCTGCTCGACCAGCAGCCGGATCTGTGCGGGGGTCCGGTCGCGCAGCAACACGGGGTCCTCGCCGACGAGTTGGGCGATGGCGTCGAGAATACGCCCCGCGCTCAGCGTGCCGTCGCAGACGCCGGCGAAGCCCGCGCCGACCGTGTCGACCTTCGTGGCACGCCGCATCCCGCGGTTCTGACGCAGCACGACATGCTCGGGGTCCTCCGCGCCGGGCAGCCCGACCTGCTCCTGGACCACCTCGGCGGCGAGCCTGAAGTGCCCGGCGAGCAGGGCCGCGTCGTCGTGCTCCCGCAGATAGTCGATGCGGTCGAAGTGCGCGCGCACTGTGGCGCCGAGCGGCTGTTCCACCGGGTGCGGCCACTCCTCGACCGTGATCGACGGCTCGGCGGCGTCCGTCCGGTGCAGCGCGATCCAGCCGAAGCCCACCGCGCGGACCTTGCGCGCCTCGAACTCGTCGAGCCACGCGTCGTACCGCGCCTGGTACTCCGCCGTGTCGCCGCGGTGGTCGCCCGCGTCCCGCAGCCACAACTCGGCGTACTGCGTGACGTCCTGGACCTCGCGCTGCACGATCCAGGCGTCACAACCACGCGGCACCCATGAGCGCAGCCGGTCCTGCCAGTCCTCCCCCTCGACGTGCTGCCAGTTGGCGAGGAACTGCGCGAACCCGCCCTCGTTCAGCCGCTCCCCCGACTTCTGAACGAGCGTGCGGCACAGATCGTCCCCGCCCATCCCGCCGTCGCGGTAGGTGAGCCGGGCGCCCGGTGAGATCACGAAGGGCGGGTTGGAGACGATCAGGTCGTACGTCTCCTCGTCCCGGATCGGCTCGAACAGCGAGCCCTGGCGCAGATCCGCGGCCGGGGCGCCGGACAGCGCCAGGGTCAGCGCGGCCATGTGCAGGGCCCGCGGGTTGACGTCGGTCGCGGTCACGCGCGTGGCGTGCTGGGCGGCGTGCAGGGCCTGGATCCCGGAACCGGTGCCGAGATCGAGGGCGGAACCGACGGGGGTACGCACGGTGATCCCGGCGAGGGTGGTGGAGGCGCCGCCGACCCCCAGGACGACCTGCTCGTCCCGGCTGCCGATGCCGCCCGCTCCGCCGACCGCGCACCCGAGGTCGGAGACGATGAACCAGTCCTCGCCGTCGGATCCGCCGTACGGCCGGACGTCCACGGTCGCGGCGAGCTCGTCGCCCCCGGTGCGTACGAGCCAGCCGGCGTCCACGCACGCGTCGACGGGCAGAACGCCCGCCACGCGCGCGTGCGCCACCGGCTGTTGCAGCAGGAACAGCCGTACGAGAGTTTCCAGCGGTGTGTCCCCGCGGGTGGCCCGGAGCGCGGGCACGGTCTCGCTCCGGGCGAGCGCCGCGTACGCGGGCGCACCGAGCAGTTCGAGCAGCCCGTCGGCGGTGAAGGAGGCCGCCAGCAGGGCGTCCCGTAGCTGTGCGGTGACGTCGGCTCGATCGGTGAAGGGCAGCGTGGACAGACTGGGGTTACTCACGCCCCCCATTGTGGCGCGGGGAGGCCGGCCCTGACCGCAGCACCGACTACCCGGAACGCGCCGTTCAGCCGGTCGTCGCCGGGGCCGAGGCGGACGTGGAGGCGCTCTTGACAGCTCGCCTGCTTCGTCATCGCCGCGCCGACCTCACCCGCCTCCAGCTGCTTGAGCGCGTCGTTCCCGCTCTTGCTCAGCTTGTCGAGCTGGGTCGCGATCCCCTTGAGCCCGTCGGCGAACTTCGCCTGGTCCTTCGTGTCGAGCCCGTCCACCTGCTTCTTGAGGCCGGCGTACGCCGTGGAGATGCTGTTGAGCTCCTGGACCGCGTTCTTCTGCTTGGCCGCGCCGTTGTCGACCTCGGGCGCGCCCGCCCTCTCGACGCCCGCGCCGATCGCCTTGTAGGCGTCGGACATGTCCTGGAAGGCCTGTGCGTCCGTCTTCTGGACCTGCTCGGGCGTGCTGTTGTCCGAGGTCTGCTTCTGGATCGCGGTACTGGCGTCGGCGATCTTCTTCGCCTGGGGCTGCACCGCGTCGCAGACCTGCTTGGCCCAGGTGCCGAGCTTGTCCTCGCTGACGCTGCTCTTGCCGCCGCTGGTGCATCCCGACAGTGCCAGTACCAGTACCGCACCGCCGGACAGCGCGGCTGCGAGCTTCTTGTTCACCGGATCGGTCCCTTCCATGGCTCTCTCGGCCCCGGAAGATACACGCCAACCGGGCGACGGCCGCGTGGCGATTGTCGCTGATGGCCGCCCTTGCGGCTATTTGCACCAAGAGAGAGAAGGGTCACGCAGAGAGGCATGAACACGGACAGGGCGGGCGTACGGGCTCGCGATGAGCGCCGTACGCCCGCCCTTTGTCCCGTACCTGACCAGGCGGAAGAGCGGGTGCCGTATGGCCGGCTACGAAACCACCGCCGCGTCGGGCGACTTGGCGACCCGCTCGGCGTTGTCTTCGTCACCCACGGCGATTCCACGCCGCTTGGAGATGTAGACCGCGCCCGCGATCACGACAAGGGCGAGGGCCGCGATCAGGATCCGGACGCCGAGACTCTTGTCGCTGCCGTACGAGAACTTGATGATCGCCGGCGCGATGAGCAGCGACACCAGGTTCATCACCTTCAGCAGCGGGTTGATCGCCGGGCCCGCGGTGTCCTTGAAGGGGTCGCCGACCGTGTCGCCGATCACCGTCGCGGCATGCGCGTCGCTGCCCTTGCCGCCGTGATGCCCGTCCTCGACGAGCTTCTTGGCGTTGTCCCAGGCACCGCCGGAGTTGGCCAGGAAGACCGCCATCAGCGTGCCGGTGCCGATCGCGCCCGCGAGGTACGCACCGAGCGCGCCGACACCCAGCGTGAAGCCGAGGGCGATGGGCGCCAGGACGGCGAGCAGACCGGGGGTGGCCAGCTCCCTGAGGGCGTCCTTGGTGCAGATGTCCACGACCCTGCCGTACTCCGGTTTCTCCGTGTAGTCCATGATCCCGGGCTTCTCACGGAACTGCCGCCGCACCTCGAAGACCACCGCCCCGGCGGACCGCGACACGGCGTTGATCGCCAGCCCCGAGAAGAGGAAGACGACCGCCGCGCCCACGATGAGGCCGACCAGGTTGTTGGGCTGCGAGATGTCCATGACCAGGCTCATCGGTCCGCCGTCGCCGACCTTCACGCCTACGTCCTGTGCGGCCGTGGTGATCGCGTCGCGGTACGAGCCGAAGAGCGCCGAGGCCGCGAGAACGGCCGTGGCGATGGCGATGCCCTTCGTGATCGCCTTGGTGGTATTGCCCACGGCGTCCAGGTCGGTGAGCACCTGCGCGCCCGCGCCCTCGACATCGCCGGACATCTCGGCGATGCCCTGCGCGTTGTCGGAGACCGGACCGAAGGTGTCCATGGCGACGATCACGCCGACCGTGGTGAGCAGACCCGTACCGGCCAGCGCCACCGCGAACAGCGCGAGCATGATCGACGTGCCGCCCAGCAGGAACGCTCCGTACACGCCGAGCCCGATCAGCAGCGCCGTGTACACGGCCGATTCCAGGCCGAGGGAGATACCAGCGAGGACGACGGTCGCGGGTCCGGTCAGCGAGGTCTTGCCGATGTCGCGCACCGGGCGGCGGGTGGTCTCGGTGAAGTAGCCGGTGAGCTGCTGGATCAGCGCGGCGAGCACGATGCCGATGGCCACCGCGACGAGCGCGAGAATCCGCGGGTCGCCGTCCTTGGCCCGGATCGCCGCGTCGGAGATGCCCTTGAGGTCGGCGTACGACGACGGCAGATAGGTGTAGACGGCCGCGGCGACCAGCGCCAGCGAGATCACCGCCGAGATGAAGAAGCCCCGGTTGATCGCTGACATGCCACTGCGGTCAGCGCGCCGCGGCGCCACCGCGAAGATGCCGATCATCGCGGTCACGACCCCGATCGCCGGCACGATCAGCGGGAACGCCAGCCCCGAGTTGCCGAACGCGGCCTTGCCGAGGATCAGCGCGGCGACCAGTGTCACGGCGTACGACTCGAAGAGGTCGGCCGCCATGCCCGCACAGTCGCCGACGTTGTCGCCCACGTTGTCGGCGATGGTCGCGGCATTACGCGGGTCGTCCTCCGGAATGCCCTGCTCGACCTTGCCGACCAGGTCGGCGCCGACGTCGGCGGCCTTGGTGAAGATGCCGCCGCCGACACGCATGAACATGGCGATCAGTGCCGCGCCGAGACCGAAGCCCTCCAGGACCTTCGGGGCGTTCGCCGCGTACACCAGCACCACGCAGGAGGCGCCCAGTAGACCGAGCCCCACCGTGAACATGCCGACGACGCCACCCGTACGGAAAGCGATCTTCATGGCTCGGTGCGAAACGGTGGTGAGGTCCTTCTCGGGCTCGCCTTTCGCCGGGGTCGCCTCGCGTGCCGCGGCGGCGACCCGCACATTGCTGCGTACGGCGAGCCACATGCCGATATAGCCGGTGGCCGCCGAGAACGCCGCGCCGATCAGGAAGAACACCGACCGTCCGGCACGCTGATTCCAGTCGTCCGCGGGCAGCAGCATGAGCAGGAAGAACACGACCACGGCGAATACGCCGAGCGTGCGCAGCTGCCGGGCCAGATAGGCATTGGCTCCTTCCTGGACCGCCGCGGCGATCTTTTTCATGCTGTCGGTGCCCTCGCCCGCCGCGAGTACCTGGCGCACCAGGATCCCGGCGACCACGAGGGCCGCGAGGGCCACCACGCCGATGGCGATCACGATCAGACGGTTGCTGTCGGTCAGTACTGCCGCTGCGAGGGTTGTGGGGTGGTCAAACTGTTGAGGGGTAGAAAGCCCCGCCATTCGTCCTCCTTGACGCTTGGGCTGAGCTCAAGATGTGGACGGATTGTAGGTACCGGGACCTGATCAAAACAGTGCACGGTAAGCGGAATTGGCCTTCACGTGCTCTTCAGTAAAAGATCGCACGCGCGACACAGAACCCGAAAGAGGTAATGCCCCAAAAGCATTGACTGGATCAGCGCTTGATCAAATTATCGCGCGATTGATCGTGAAGGAATTCACGAATAGCGGCGCGACTGTACAAAAACAAGGGCCCTGCACACGGCAGGGCCCTGGAACCGTAACGACGGCTACGGGATGAGGGGAAACGTACGAGGCCTGTCAGGCCGGGAGCGTGGCGGGCGGCGTGGTCGGCCAGCTCATCCTGATCAGTCCGCCGTTCTCCCCGGTGGAGACCTCGACATCGTCCACGAGGCCGCTGATGACCGCGAGGCCCATCTCGTCCTCCTCGGCCTCGGCGTCGTCGACGGCACCGGTGGCACCCGACGCCTTGTCGCCGGGCACCAGGTGGGGCGCCTCGTCGCCGACCTCGATGGAGAACTGCTTCTCCTCCTCGGTCAGCAGCACCCGCACCGGCGCCGAAATGCCGTTGCTCTGGTGCAGTCCGACGGCCCGGGTGCAGGCCTCGCCGACGGCGAGCCTGACCTCGTCGAGTACGGCCTCCTCCACTCCGGCCCTGCGTGCCACCGCTGCCGCCACCAGACGGGCGGTCCTGACGTGCTCGGGCAGCGGGCTGAAGCGGAGTTCAACGGTGGCCATGCATCCCCCTCGGAACTCGGGCGTGCGATCAGGGGGCCGGGCCACCAGGGCCCGGTCCCCCGCTCTTACTTCAGCCGTCCGGGCCCTGCAGCCCGGAAACGGGTCAGTCGGTGGCCGCTACCGCTTCCTCGACCGAGGTGTGGATCGGGAACACCTTGGTGAGACCGGTGATGCGGAAGATCTTGAGAATGCGCTCCTGGTTGCACACCAGGCGCAGAGAGCCCTCATGGGCCCGCACACGCTTCAAGCCGCCCACCAGCACGCCAAGCCCGGTGGAGTCGAGGAAGTCGACGCCCTCCATGTCGACGACGAGGTGGAAATTCCCGTCGTTCACCAGCTCGACCAGCTGCTCGCGCAGCTTGGGCGCGGTATATACGTCGATTTCGCCACCGACCTCGACGACCGTACGATCGCCGACGGTACGGGTCGACAGGGACAGGTCCACGGATCCTCCAGCACCTTGCTATCGAGCGGTCGCCCCTTGGGACACCTCGGCAGAGCCCCGGGACGGTTCGCCAGCCGCGATGGCATTCAATCACTTACCGGCAGGCGTGCACGACGCCTTGGGCCCATTGTCCGTCACGCCAGTGACACACTCGGTCCCGATGGCCAAGAATCACCGATCCGATCGACCCCCGACAGACCCCGTGTCCCGCCTCGCGCCGGCCACGGTGCTGGGCCGGCTCGCCTCGGGCCCGAGCCGGGCTTCGCGCATCACTCATACGGAGCACTTGCCCCCGCGAGAGGGCCGCCATGCCGTCTGGCCGGACCGGATCCGATCGGAGGTCATCGCAGCCGTGCGGGACGCGGGCATCGAGCACCCCTGGGCCCACCAGGCGCTCGCCGCGGAGCACGCCCTGGACGGCGATTCGGTGGTGGTCGCCACGGGCACCGCGTCGGGCAAGTCGCTCGCCTACCTCGTCCCGGTGCTGTCCTGTCTGCTGGACGGCGCCCAGGCCCCGAACGGGCGGGGCGCGACCGCCCTCTACCTGGCGCCCACGAAGGCTCTCGCGGCAGATCAGTGCCGGTCCGTGAAGGAACTTTCACAACCCCTGGGCACGGCGGTCCGCCCCGCGGTGTACGACGGCGACACGCCCCCCGAAGAACGCGAATGGGTGCGTCAGTACGCCAACTACGTCCTCACCAATCCCGACATGCTGCACCGCGGCATATTGCCCTCACATCCGCGCTGGTCCTCCTTCCTGCGTGCCCTGAAGTACGTCGTCATCGACGAGTGCCACACCTACCGCGGCGTGTTCGGCTCCCACGTCGCCCAGGTTCTGCGCCGCCTGCGCCGCCTGTGCGCCCGCTACGGCTCCTCTCCCGTCTTCCTGCTGGCCTCCGCGACCGCCGCCGAGCCCTCGGTGGCCGCCCGCCGCCTCACCGGTCTCCCGGTCGTCGAGGTCGCAGACGACGCCTCCCCGCGCGGCGAGCTGGTCTTCGCCCTCTGGGAGCCCCCGCTGACCGAGCTCCACGGGGAGAAAGGTGCACCCGTTCGGCGTACGGCGACCGCCGAGACGGCCGATCTGCTGACCGACCTGACCGTGCAGGGCGTGCGCTCGGTCGCCTTCGTCCGCTCCCGCCGTGGCGCCGAACTGATCTCGGTGATCGCCCAGGAGCGTCTGGCCGAGGTCGACCGCTCCCTGGCCCGGCGCGTGGCCGCGTATCGCGGCGGCTACCTTCCCGAGGAACGCCGCGCCCTCGAACGCGCTCTCCACTCCGGAGAACTCCTCGGCCTCGCCGCCACCACCGCCCTCGAACTCGGTGTCGACATCTCCGGCCTGGACGCCGTCCTCATCGCCGGCTACCCGGGGACGCGGGCGTCCCTGTGGCAGCAGGCGGGCCGCGCCGGCCGCTCCGGCCAGGGCGCCCTCGCGGTCCTCGTCGCCCGCGACGACCCACTGGACACGTTCCTCGTCCACCATCCCGAGGCCCTCTTCGACCAGCCGGTGGAGTCCACGGTCCTCGACCCGGACAACCCGTACGTCCTGGCCCCGCACCTGTGCGCGGCGGCCGCCGAGTCCCCTCTGACGGAGGAGGATCTGGAGCTGTTCGGCCCCGCGTCCGCCGAGCTGCTGCCGCAGCTGGAGGCCGCGAAACTGCTGCGCCGCCGCACGAAAGCCTGGCACTGGACGCGCCGGGAGCGGGCCGCCGACCTCGCGGACATCCGCGGGGAGGGCGGACGCCCGGTCCAGGTCGTCGAGGCCGGCACCGGGCGGCTGCTCGGCACGGTCGACGCGGGCGCCGCGCACACCACGGTGCACGAGGGCGCCGTCCATCTGCACCAGGGCCGGACCTATCTGGTGCGGTCACTCGACCTGGAGGACTCCGTCGCCCTGGTCGAGGAGGCCAACCCGCCGTATTCGACGGTCGCCCGTGACACGACGGCCATCTCCGTCCTGGAGACGGACCTGGAGGTGCCCTGGGGCGAGGGACGGCTCTGCTACGGCTCTGTCGAGGTCACCAACCAGGTCGTCTCCTTCCTGCGCCGGCGTCTCATCACCGGTGAGGTGCTGGGCGAGACGAAACTCGACCTCCCTCCTCGTACGCTGCGCACCCGTGCCGTGTGGTGGACGGTCACCGAGGACCAGTTGGACGAGGCCCGGATCAGCACGGAGATCCTCGGCGGGGCCCTGCATGCCGCCGAACACGCCTCGATCGGCATGCTCCCGCTCTTCGCCACCTGCGACCGCTGGGACATCGGGGGCGTGTCCGTCCCCCTCCACCCGGACACCCTGCTGCCCACAGTGTTCGTGTACGACGGCCACCCGGGCGGCGCGGGCTTCGCGGAGCGGGCCTTCCGCACGGCCCGCTCCTGGCTGGTGGCCACCCGCCAGGCCATCGCGTCCTGCGAGTGCGAGGCCGGCTGTCCGTCCTGCATCCAGTCCCCCAAATGCGGCAACGGCAACGATCCGCTGCACAAGAGGGGCGCCGTACGCCTCCTCACGGTGCTGCTGCGCGGGGCGCCGGAGGAGACGGAGGGCGAGGCGGGAGCACCCGCGGAGGCGGAGAGCGACGCAAGGGCATAGGACGGTCGCGGCGGGGCCGCCGGCGGTACCGGGAATCCCTCCGGCACCGCCGCTTGCGCCGGCCCTGCCCTCGCCCTCACCTCGGCGGTGAAGGGACCCCGGACCGATGCCACCGTGACATCGGAGACCTCCCCCGCGACGACGCACCGTAGGAGTCGATCCCCCTGGGCTCCCGCCACACGACCTGCCCCGGTACACGCCGCCTCACCTCCCTCCGTCCAGTGGTCGGCGGCCGCAAGCGCCGCCAGGTCGGCCGCGGCAGCCGCACGATGACGGACCAGCACGGCCTCCCCCTGCGCCAGCAGTACGCCGAAGACGGCACAGAGAGCTCCGATCAGGCACACGACCCAGACGGTCGCCGAACCGCGGTCCGAACCACCGTCCGAGGGGGCGCCTGCCGAGCGCGCCTTTCGGACGCTGTCCGCATGGGCGTTCAGTACGGCGAGCAGCCCGGTCAGGGAGCGAGCGCCGCCGCACCGACGCTCACCCATCGACCAGCGCTCCCGCGCCGGCCCATCCATGTCCACCACCCCCCACTGGTTCACCGGCCCCTCCACTCCCGTCACCCCGCTCATCCGCCATCTCCCGCCACGCCCCTTCATCTGTCCTCACCGATCCACCGGTTCACGTCGGCTCACCGATTCACCCCCACGGTCTCCTCCGCCAACGCCACGGCCTCGTGGCGCAGTTCGAGAGTCAGGGCGCTCGGGCCCGGTGGGTGGGCGACGACCAACACGTGCACCATGTCGCCCTCGCGGCTCACCGTGACCCTGGCTCCGTCCGGTGCGGCCTGCCGAGCCACTCTCCGCACCGCGTCGGCGGGCTCCTGCCGAGCCGCGGCCCGGGCCCCCGCCCGAGCCGCGTCCACGCACTCGATCTCCGCAGACGCGGCCAGCAGGGCCCATAGAAGGGCCATCGCGAAGAGAACCAGGGCGGGGAGGACGACCGCGGTCTCCGCCGTCACAAATCCTCGGTCCCGACGGCGTCCTCCTCCCCGGCGTACCGGCGACCCGTCACATCCGGACACTGAGTGCCCGCTTCACGATGTCCTGCAGCTCCGAGCTGACCTGCCCGCTCGTCAGCACCTTGTAGAGAAGCGCCGCGAAGGCCACCGCGGCGATGATCCCCACCGCGTACTCGGATGTGACCATGCCCGCATCTCCGCGCACCGCCGGCCGTACTCGGCGCACCAGCGCGCGCATCCGAGCCCGTACTCGTACCACCTTGCTCATGCCAACCCCCGTCAGTTGCTCTGCCGTTGCCGTTCCATTGATCCGTTCGAGAGCTGTGCGCTTCCGTACGATCGCCACACACCGCTCTCCGCTCTCCATCCGCCCACCCACCCGTCGGCCGCCCAACCGCCGGTCTCCGCCCGCCCTCAGCGGCCACCTCCTCCCAGGAGCCCGCCCGCAAGTCCGATCACCACGGGCAGCACCCCGACCGCGATGAAGGCAGGCAGGAAGCACAGCCCCACCGGGGCGGTGACCAGGACACCCGCCCGACGCGCGCGAGCTGTCGCGGCACGGCCCCACTCGGCACGGGCCTCCGTCGCGAGGCGCCCGACCGACGCGGCCGTCGGTACGCCGGAGTCACCCGTCCGTTCCAGGAGCCGGGCCAGTGCTGCGGCACCGGGGAAGGAGCCGAGCCGCCGCCAGGCGTCGGCCGGTTCACCGCCCAGCCGCATCTCGGCCGCACCCCGCTCCAGCCGCTCCCCGACCGGCCCCCGCACCGCCTGACCCACGGCCTGAGCGGCCGCGACAGGACCCGCACCGGCCGCGATGCACGCCGCCAGCAGATCGGCCGCCAGCGGCAGTTGGCGGGCCGCCACACCGGTGTCGTAGTCCTGGGCGAGGCGGTCGCGCTCCTGCCGGGCACGCCATCGCACCACGCCCACCCCGGCGACCAGTCCGACCGCCGCCCCGCCCAGCCCTCCGATGAGCAGCCAGCCGGCACACAACGCCCCCAGGACCGGCAGCCACCGTCGCGGGGCGCCCCGCAGCAGCCGCAGTCTGATACCCCACCGTTCAGGGAGTGCGCCGCCCGCCCGTCCCCCTGGCTCCCCCCGCCCCTCGGGCGCGTCGTCCCGGATCAGCAGCGCACTCAGCCGCCGCCGCGCCCTCCGCTCGCGCCGTGTGATGGCGAGGAGCCACACCGACCACCCCAGCGCCGGGATCCCACCCAGTACCCACAGGCTGTGGACAACTCCGGCGCTCATGCCGCTTCCGCCCCTCGCACGATCCGCAACGCCCACCACAACCCCGCGACCTCCAGCACGCCGCCGGTCACGAGACAGGCCAGTCCGGCGCCGGTGTGCAACAGCACGTGCAGCGGGTGGGCGCCGAGTGCGGTGCCCAGCAGCAGGCCGAGGACGGGCAGCCCCGCGAGCAGGACCGCCGTCGACCGGGCGCCCGCCAGCTGAGCCTGTAGATCGGCGCGTTGGTCGCGCTCGGCGCGCAGGGCCGCCTCCAGCCGGTCGAGCCCGGCCGCCAGGCCCGCACCCCGGTCCACGGCCACCCGCCAGCAGGCCGCGAGCCCCGACAGGCCGTCGGCCCCCGGCTGCCGTGCCGCGACGGCGAGCGCACCCGGCACATCCCCACCGAACCGGGCCGCCGCCAGCACCGCCGCGTGGGCCTCGCCGAGCCCGCCCGAGTCGAGCGCGGCCCGCAGCAGCGCCTCACCCGGCTGGCGCCCCGCACGCACCTCCTCGGCGAGCGACGCGCACAGCGCGATCACGGCCTCACCGCGGCCGTCCCGCACCCGTCGCGCCTCCCGCGCCAGTCGCACCCTGCGCAGGACGGGCACGCCCACGGCCCCCACCAGCAGGGGCAGCACGGACGCGCCGAGCACCGCGACAAGCGCGCCCACGGCAAACGACCACCATTCGGCCGTCAGTCTCCGCACCCGGCCGAGGATCCGCTTCCAGGGCGGCGGGCCCACCCCCGCTGCCGCGCCACCATCCGCGAACAGCAGCCGGGCGCGGTGCGCCCCCGCGTTCGAGCCGCTCATCATCCAGGCCGCCACCCCGGCGCACACCAGTCCCGCACCGACCGACATCTGACCGATCCCCATCACAACCACACACTCCCGTCGCCTTCATCGCCCACATCACTCGCGTCACTTCCGCCACTTGCACCGTTTTCACCCCTTCCATCACTTCTCTCATCGCTTCCGTCGCTCCCGTTCCGCAGCAGGTCCCGCAACCGCTCCCACCCCCGTTCGCGCATAAATGCCTCCGGACCCCACCGCAACGCCGGCACCGTCATCACCAGCCCCGACGCGTCCCGCTCCAGCACATGCACCTCCGCGATCCGACGGCGTCCTGTCCGGTCGCGCACGAGGTGGAGGACCACCGACAGGGCGGCCGCCAGCTGGCTGTGCAGCGCGGCCCGGTCCAGGCCCGCGGCGGTGCCGAGCGCCTCCAGCCGAGCAGGCACCTGCGCCGCCGCATTCGCATGGAGCGTCCCGCAGCCGCCCTCGTGCCCCGTGTTCAGCGCGGCCAGCAGGGACACCACCTCGGGGCCCCGCACTTCTCCGACGACCAGCCGGTCGGGTCTCATCCGCAGCGCCTGCCGCACCAGGTCCTGGAGCTCGACGAGGCCCACGCCCTCCTGGTTCGCCGGCCGGCCCTCCAGGCGGACCACATGCGGATGGTCCGGGCGCAGCTCCGCCGAGTCCTCGGCCAGCACGATGCGCTCCGCCGGTCCCACCACACCCAGCAGCGCGCTGAGGAGTGTGGTCTTGCCGGATCCGGTGCCTCCGCTGATCACATAGGAGAGCCGGGCGGCGATCAGCGCTCGCAGCACCCGGTCCCCGCCCGGGGGCACCGTCCCGGCCGCCACCAACTCATCCAGGGTGAACGCCCGTGGCCGTACCACGCGCAGGGAGAGACAGGTGCAGCCGACTGCGACCGGGGGCAGCACCGCATGCAGCCGAGTGCCGTCCGGCAGCCGGGCGTCGACCCACGGTCTGGCGTCGTCGAGACGTCGCCCCGCCACGGCGGCCAGCCGCTGCGCGAGGCGCCGTACGGCCGCCGGGTCCGGAAAGGACACCGCCGTCAGTTCCAGTCCGCCGCCCCGGTCCACCCACACCCGGTCGGGCTCCGATACCAGGACATCGGTCACGGACGGGTCGGCGAGCAACGGCTCCAGGGGGCCGCTGCCGACCAGTTCGGAACGCAATTGCCGGGCCGCGCCCAGCACCTCCGCGTCCCCCAGCACCCGTCCCTGCTCGCGCAGGGCCTGGGCCACGCGCGCGGGAGTCGGTTCGGCCCCGCTCTCCACCAGCCACTGACGCACACCGTCCAGCAGCCGTGCGCGTTCATCGATGCCGTCCGCACGCACCGCCCCCGGACCCGCCCGGGACTCGAGCGCCGCGCCGCGGTCCGCCTCCATCCCGGCGTCCGAACCCTGCGCCCTCGCGTCCCAGCCCCGCGCCGCACCATCCCAACCCGTGCTCATGGTCAGTCACCCGCCTCGGTCAGCGCACGCTCCCAGAACGCCGCGCAGAACCGGGCGAGCGGCCCCCGCACCGCTCCCCCGGGCGGCACGGAACCGTCCTGGGGCGGTGGTTCGTAAGGCACTTCGCCGAGCAGCGGAAGTCCCAGCAGCCGCGCCACCTCACGGTGGTCGAGCCCCGGCGCATAGGGCCCCCGGACCGCGACCCTCAGGTCGCCCAGCACCATGCCGACGGCCGACGCCACCCGCTGCGCGGCCGCGATGGCGCGTAACTCGGCAGGGATCACCAGTAACCCGACGTCCACCTGGGCGAGTACTTCGGCGGTCCCCTCGTCGACGCGGCGCGGTAGGTCGACGACGACCGTGCCGCCGCGTCGCCGCGCGGCGGCGAGGACCGCCCGGACCGCCTGGGGCGGGACGGACACGGTGTCGCCGCGGTCCCAGCTCAGCACCCGCAGAGCGTGCAGTTCGGGCAGTGACTCCTCCAGGGCGCCCCCGCCGACCCGTCCACGGGAGGCGGCGAACGCCGGCCAGCGCAGCCCTGCCGTGGCCTCCCCGCCGAGGAGTACGTCGAGTCCGCCGCCCAACGGATCCGCGTCCACGAGCAACGTGCGCCTCCCCTCGCGTGCGGAGGTGACGGCCAGAGCGCAGGCGAGCGTGGACGCACCGGCACCGCCACGGCCGCCGATCACGCCGACGGTGAGCGCCGGACGGCGGGCCCCTTCGACCACGTCGGCAATGCGGTCGACCAGCCATTGCTCACCGTCGGGCAGCATCAGGACGTGGTCGGCGCCGATCTCAAAGGCGCGCCGCCAGACCCCGGAATCGTCCTGATCCCGCCCAACCAGCACCACGCCACGCCTGCGGGCGGCCCCGTGCACGCGCCGCACCGCGTCGTCGCCGACGATGACGAGCGGCGCCGCCTCCCAGCCGCCCCGGCGCGCCGGGATCCCTGGATGGACCTCCGGTCTGGCGCCCGCTGCCGCGCACAGACGCAGCAGGTCGTCGAGGAGTTCGGGGTCCTCGGTGACGATCAGCGGACCGCTCCGCCGCTGATCGGCGGCGTCCGGCCTGTCGTGTGTGATGGCTCCGCTCACGATCTCCAGCCCCCTTCGCTGCTTCTTCCGCGCTTCTCGCGCGCTTCTTCCGCTTCGGCGCTTCTTCCGCTTCCGCGCCTCTTCCGTCCGGTCCGCGGGGACCACCCGGGCCCCGCGCTTCCCGCTCGTGTGAAGAACCGGCAACCGGCTTCCATATGAGCGGTCGATACGAACCGGCCATGCGCACGCGGCAAACCGGAACCGGCCATGAACTCGCCGTCGGCGGGACGCGTTGGAATCACGGTGCAGCGATCCCGGAAATCATGTGGATCTTGGTCGATAACTGTGGACAACCCAGTGATTGTGAATATCGCCTTCACTCCGCCGGTGAGGGTGGTTGAGGGCCTGGGCAGCTTCCACAGAGCAGCACAGCGGCTACAGAAAGTGACTGATGGAAAGCGTGTCGAAGCCGCGGCCACGAGACGGGCTCAGTGGCCCGGGGCCGGACTTCGCAGCGGAAAAACCCACCCGGACATGCGACGACCCCCGCCGGGGGGGAGAGCGGGGGTCGTCCCCACGGCCGACTCGGGGGGGGAGGAGTCGGACCGGGTTAGCACGGTCGCGAACGATCCGTGACTTCCATGGTGTACCCGAGAGCCCTCTCAGGCAAACCCACACGCCCCACCTTACGCCGAATGGTGGGCCCCTATGCTCTGGCCCGTGGAAAACCACTCCCTGCCCCGCACAGCGGCCTTCTTTGACCTGGACAAGACGGTCATTGCGAAGTCGAGCACGCTCACCTTCAGCAAGTCCTTCTATCAAGGCGGTCTGATCAACCGCAGGGCCGCGTTGCGCACCGCGTACACCCAGTTCGTGTTCCTCGTCGGCGGCGCCGACCACGATCAGATGGAACGGATGCGTGAGTATCTGTCCGCACTGTGCCGCGGCTGGAACGTCCAGCAGGTCAAGGAGATCGTCGCCGAGACACTCCATGAACTGATCGACCCGATCATCTACGACGAGGCCGCCTCCCTCATCGAGGAGCACCACACCGCCGGGCGCGATGTCGTGATCGTGTCCGCGTCGGGCGTCGAGGTGGTCGAACCGATCGGCGAGCTGCTCGGCGCGGACCGTGTCGTAGCCACCCGTATGGTCGTGGGCGACGACGGCTGCTTCACGGGCGAGGTGGAGTACTACGCCTACGGGCCGACGAAAGCAGAGGCGGTCAAGGAGCTCGCCGAGTCCGAGGGCTACGACCTCTCGCGCTGCTTCGCCTACAGCGACTCCGCGACCGATCTGCCGATGCTGGAGGCGGTCGGCCATCCGCACGCCGTGAACCCGGACCGGACCCTGCGGCGCGAGGCACTCGCGCGCGGGTGGCCGATTCTGGACTTCCACCGCCCGGTCCGGCTGAAGCAGCGGCTGCCCGTACCGCCGCGTCCGGCCCTCCTCGCGGTCGCGGCGATAGGCGCAGCCGCGGCCACCGCTGGGCTCGTGTGGTACGCGAGCAGACGCCGCGCACCGGCCATATGAGCCCCGAGACCGGCCTTACGAGCCCCCGGGCCCGGTCCCCGCACCGGCCGCCGGAGCCCCGCCGACGCCGCGTAAGAGCCCCCACCGACGCCGCATGACCCCCGGCGCGCGCACGGAACGCCAGATCAGCGCCCGATTCACACCTCTTTGAACCGAAAAGTAAAGAACTGTGGCGAAGGGGTTCCGCTCATCCCGGCCCAGGTAGTACAAAGGGTTTAGCGGCCCGCGAGACCAAAGGAAACAATCCGAAGGGATCGCCGTTAAACACGAAATTGGCCCCACGGACCCAGCATGAACATCGAGCACCCACGCGACGTCGACCCGTCGATTACGGGCCAGCCGCACCAGGCACGGGCAGCAGTTCCCGGCCTGATGGGCACATATCGAGGACGCTTGGTAACCCGGTGAGCATGCCAGCGGCGGTACGAGCACTCGTACCGCCGCAACCACGCAACAGGCCCTCGGCCAGGGCCTGTTCCCTTGTCCGGGGTTCGCCCGCCCAGAGCTACGCCGCCCCGCGCTGCAGCGCCTCGCAGACCGCGGTCGACTCGCGGACCCCCAGCTCGACGGCCTTTCCGCAGTGGGCGATCCATGCCGCCATGCCCTCCGGGGTCCCTGACGCATAGCCGTCCAGCGCGGCGACGTAGGCCGCGCGGCCCAGTTCCGCATGGCCGACCTCCGCCGAGCAGATCGCCTTGGGGTCGAGACCGCTACCCACGAGGACGATGCGCTGGGCCGCGCGCGCGACCAGGCCGTTGCGGGAGCCGAAGGGGCGCAGGGCGAGCAGTTCGCCGTGCACCACGGCCGCCGTCACCAGCGCGGGAGCCGCACTGCCCGCGATGATCAGCCGGGAGAGCCCCTCCAGACGGCCGGAGACCTCCTCGGCACCCGGCAGCGGCAGCTCCACCAGCGGCTCGTCGACCGACTCCCCCTGCCGGCGGGGACGCCCCACTCGGGGGTCGGACTCCGCGGCCGCCACCAGGTGCAGCCGGGCCAGCACACGCAGGGGCGACTGCCGCCAGATCGACAGCAGCTGTCCCGCCTCGGCGGTCAGCCTGAGGGCCGCACCGACCGTCCGAGCCTCGTCGTCACCGCTGAAATCGGTGCGCCGGCGCACTTCCTCCAGAGCCCAGTCGGCCCCGGAGAGCGCCGCCGAGCCGCGCGCACCTCGCAACGCCGCCTCGGAGGTGATCTCGTTGCTGCGCCGTCGCATGACCCGGTGACCGTAGACCCGGTCCACAGCCTTGCGCACGGACTCCACGGACTCGACCACGCCGGGCAGCGCCGCCAGGACGGCGAGCGGATCGGCGGTCGCACCTGTCGTACTCATGAGTACGACACTACGCACCCGCGCACTCCCTCCTTCGATGGAGTGGTCTTCTTCACGATGGTTGCGACGCACAGCAACCACACCACTACCCTTGGTGAACATGAAAATTGCTTTCGTCGGGAAGGGCGGCAGCGGCAAGACGACCCTGTCGTCCCTGTTCATTCGCCACCTCGCCGCCGCCGGAGCACCCGTCGTCGCGATCGACGCGGACATCAACCAGCACCTTGCGGCCGCCCTGGGCCTGGACGAGGACAAGGCCTCGGCCCTGCCGGCCATGGGGGAACGGCTTCGGCTGATCAAGGACTACCTCCGGGGCAGCAACCGGCGGATCGCCTCCGCCGAGACGATGATCAAGACCACTCCTCCCGGCGAAGGGTCACGGCTGCTGCGGGTGCGGGAGAACAACCCGGTGTACGACGCCTGCGCGCGCACGGTGGAACTCGACGGCGACGCCGTCCGTTTGATGGTCACCGGCCCCTTCACGGACGCCGACCTGGGGGTCGCCTGCTACCACTCCAAGACAGGAGCGGTGGAGCTGTGTCTGAACCATCTGCTGGACGGCCGCGACGAGTACGTGGTGGTCGACATGACGGCAGGCTCGGACTCCTTCGCCTCCGGCATGTTCACCCGCTTCGACATCACGTTCCTAGTCGCCGAGCCGACCCGGAAGGGGGTCTCCGTCTATCGCCAGTACAAGGAGTACGCCCGCGACTTCGGGGTCGTCCTGAAGGTCGTCGGCAACAAGGTGCAGGGCCAGGACGACATCGACTTCCTCCGCGCCGAGGTCGGTGACGACCTGCTCGTGACGGTCGGGCACTCGGACTGGGTGCGCTCCATGGAGAAGGGCCGCCCGCCCCGGTTCGAGTTCCTGGAGGATGCGAACCGGCGCTCCCTGCGCGTTCTCCAGGTCGCCGCCGACGCCACGTACGAGCTGCGGGACTGGGAGCGGTACACCCGCCAGATGGTGCACTTCCACCTGCGGAACGCGACCAGTTGGGGCAACGAACGCACGGGGGCCGACCTGGCGGCCCAGATCGACCCCGCGTTCGTCCTCAGGGAGGGCCTGGTCGCCGCCGTGTGAACAACGGCGCCCGGCCTCGCCGACTCCGGCGGCCCGGACGCGTCCGTCACCCCGGCAGGGGCGACCGGCTCCGCAGGTCAGTGGCCGCCCCCTGCCGACGGTTTGATCGGCGGCGCTCCCGGGACCCCCTTGGGTTCCGGGGCGGGGTGGGCCGCCAGGAAGGACTCCCAGCCCTCATCGGGGGCCTGACCCACCTTCAGCGTGCTCAGCTTCCGCAGGACCTGCGGGTCCTGTGCGTCCAGCCAGTCGGCGAGCTGATGGAAGGAGACACAACGCACCTCGGGCAGGGCGCAAACGCGCTCGACGACCTCCTCGACGGCACGCATGTAGGTGCCGCCGTTCCAGATCTCGAAGTGGTTGCCGACGACCATGGGGGCCCGGTTTCCGTCGTACGCGCGCCGGAAGCCCTGAAGCAGGCCGTCGCGCAACTGGTCGCCCCACTCCCCGAACTTGTCGGGATCGCCCTGGGTCCGGGTGCCCGACTGGTCGGTCATGAAGTTGTAGTCCATCGTCAACTGCTCATAGGAGTGCCCGGGGAAGGGCACGAGCTGCATCGAAAGGTCCCACAGGCCTTCCTTCTTGCTGGGCCAGACCTGCTTGTCGATGCCGGAGGTGTCGTAGCGGAAGCCCAGGTCCCGCGCCGCCTTCACAAAGTTCGTCCGCCCCTCCAGGCAGGGCGTGCGGCCGCCGATGAGCTCCTTGTCGTAGTCGAAGGGCAGCGGTGGCTCGCTCTTCAGGGCCGCATTGGTCTTCCAGGACTTCACGAACGACTTCGCCTGGGCGACCTCGTCCTTCCACTCCTCGACCGACCACCGGCCGACCCCGCCGTCGTTGCCGCAGAAGTGGCCATTGAAGTGAGTGCCGATCTCGTTGCCCTCCAGCCATGCGAGGCGCAGCTGCTCGACGGTGTCCCGGATTCCCTTCTCATCGTTGAAGCCGATGTCCGAGCTGCCCGGGGAGTGCTGAGGCGGCCGGTACTGGTCGCGTTTCTCCTCCGGGAGCATGTACACACCGCTCAGGAAGTACGTCATCGTCGCGTTGTTGGCCTTGGCGACCTTGCGGAAGTGCGAGAACAGCTTGCGGCTGTCCTCGCCGGCCCCGTCCCAGGAGAAGACCACGAACTGCGGGGGCCGCTGACCGGGCTTCAGTCGCTGGGGCCGAGGCAGATGCGGCTGCATACCGGTGTACGCGGTGGACCCGTCACCGATCAGACGGACCGCGCTCCCCGGCGCCGGCGCACCGGGAGCCTTGCTCGCACCCTGTCCGGAAGCAGTCGTTCCGGTCGAGCAACCGGCAAACGCGGTGGCACAGGCCGCGGCCACTGCGACGCCCGCGCCGATCCTCTGGGTGGCGGCCATCCTCCGCCCACCTTCTTCCTTCAGTCGGGGGCACGCCGATCAGTCGTGCAATGCGGCGGCAGCCCGCCTCCACACGCAGCCCGGCCAAGGTCGCATGGGCCGTCAGAGGAATTTGTATGACAAGCCGATGAAATTGCCACTTCACTCCGCCGGGTGACTTATTGACCTATTTGCTCGGATATCAGATACGTTTCCTTTACTTCGCATTACGATCCATTTACCGACTGTTGAAGCATCCCGCCGCTGTACGCCGTGACCCACGGCCGCGCCCCGACCCCGGCCCGTCGGCCGGGGACCACCCATTCCGCGACCGCGCCACCCCGGAGGAGACGGGAACATGTCCGCCTGCGTCCCCACCCGCGCCGCCGACTCGACTCGGACGAAGCGCGTGCACCAGCCTCACAGCCCCCCGCCGTCCCGGCCCCGCCGCTTCCGCATCGCGGGTGCCGATCTGTCGGCCTCCATCGCGGTCTTCCTGATCGCCCTCCCCTTGTCCCTCGGCATCGCCCTCGCCACCGGGGCCCCGCTCCAGTCCGGCCTCGTCGCCGCCGCCGTCGGCGGACTCGTCGCCGGCCGGCTCGGCGGCTCCCCGCTCCAGGTCAGCGGCCCCGCCGCCGGGCTCACCGTGGTCACCGCCGACCTCATCCACCGCTATGGATGGCGTACGACCTGCGCCATCACCGTCCTCGCCGGCCTCGCCCAACTGGGCCTCGGCTGCCTGCGTGTGGCGCGTACGGCGCTCGCGGTCAGTCCCGCGATCGTGCACGGCATGCTCGCGGGCATCGGCGTCACCATCGCCGTCGCCCAGCTGCACATCGTGCTCGGGGGCACCCCGCACAGCGCCGTCCTCGACAACCTGCGCGCGCTGCCCGCCCAGCTGGCCCGCGTTCATCCGGCCGCCGTCTCGGTCAGCGTGCTGACCCTGACCCTGCTGCTCGTCTGGCCACGGCTGCCCGGACGGACCGGACAACTCCTCCGCAGAGTCCCGGCCGCGCTCGTCGCCGTCACCGGGGCGACCGCCGTCGCCTGGCTGGCCGGGCTCCCGCTGCCCAGGGTCGACCTGCCGTCCTGGCACAGCCACGCCCTGGCCGGGCTTCCCGAGGGTTCCGCCCCCGGCCTCGCCGCCGCCGTTCTGACCACCACGCTGGTGTGCAGTGTGCAGTCGCTGCTCGGCGCCGTCGCCGTGGACAAGCTGGCCGCGGGGCGCAATCCGCACCCGGGCCGCTCGGACCTGGACCGCGAGCTGCTCGGACAGGGCGCGGCGAACGTCGTCTCAGGAGCACTCGGCGGACTGCCGCTCGCGGGCGTCGCCGTGAGAAGTTCGGCGAATGTCCGCGCCGGCGCCGTCAGCCGGAACTCCACGATGCTGCACGGCGTTTGGGTAGTAGTGGCCGCGCTGCTGCTCCTCCCGGTGCTCGAGCTGATCCCCCTCGCCTCGCTCGCCGCACTGGTGATGGCCGTCGGCATCCAGATGGTGTCGCTGCACCACATCCGCACGGTCACCCGCCACCGAGAAGTGCTGGTCTACGCCGTCACCACACTCGGCGTCGCCCTCCTGGGCGTCCTGCAGGGTGTGATCCTGGGCGTCGCCGTGGCCGTCGCGGTGGCCCTGCACCGCCTCACCCGCACCCGTATCACCCATGAGGACAAGAAGGGAGTCCATCACGTACGAGTCCGAGGACAGCTGACCTTCCTCGCGGTGCCCCGGCTCAGCCGGACGCTGCACCTGGTGCCCGCCGGGACGGATGCCGTCGTGGAGCTGGACGGATCGTTCATGGACCACGCGGCCTACGAGTCCCTGCAGGACTGGCAACGGACTCACCGGGCGCAGGGCGGCACGGTGGTCCTCACCGGCCGGGCAGGCAACCCGGTCACGGTCCCCGCCCTGGACGCCCCCGCGCTCCGGGAAAGCCAGGAGCCCGCGGAGGCGTCCGCGTGCCGGTGCCGGCCCTGGACACCATGGCGCAACCACCAGTGCGAGCGGCCCCCGACCGCACCGCCCGGCGACCGTCCGGGTGGGCCGGCCGACGGGTCCGGGCCGAGCGGGCAGCAACTCGCGCGGGGCATCAGCGCCTTCCAGCGGAACACCGCACCGTTGGTGCGGGGCGAGCTGGCCCGGCTGGCGCGTGAGGGACAGCGGCCGTCGCAGCTCTTCCTGACCTGCGCCGACTCGCGGCTCGTCACATCGATGATCACCTCCAGCGGTCCGGGCGACCTGTTCGTCGTCCGTAACGTCGGCAACCTCGTGCCGCTGCCCGGCGCGGAGCGCGGGGACGACTCGGTCGCGGCCGCCATCGAGTACGCGGTGGACGTCCTGAAGGTGCGCTCCATCACGGTGTGCGGGCACTCCGGCTGCGGCGCGATGCAGGCGCTCCTCGCCTCGGAACCGGGGGCTGCGCAAACCCCGCTCGAGCGATGGCTGCGCCATGGCGTGCCCAGTCTGGAGCGGATGTCCGACGAGGAGCGGCCCTGGGCCCGGATCGCCGGGCGGGAGCCGGCCGACGCGGTGGAGCAGCTGTGCCTGACCAATGTGGTGCAGCAGCTGGAACACCTGAGAGCGCACGACTCGGTGGCCCGGGCCCTCGGCGAGGGCGCGCTCGAACTGCAGGGCATGTACTTCCACGTGGGCGAGACCCAGGCGTATCTGCTCGCCGCGTCCCTGGAGGGCGACGTCTTCGCACGGGTGGGCGCGGCCAGGGAGGCGCCCAGCCCGGCATGAGACCGGGGTGGTGCGGTCCGGGCCGGAGCCCCGGGCCGCACCACCACGCCCGCGCCGGGCGAACCGGGACGGCGTGGACCACATGGGCTGGGGCAGACCTGGAGGCCACACACGCACGACAGGTCTAAACCAATTTCGGGACCGACCCTTGTCATCGTTCCCCCGGTCTGGTGAGCTGTGGCCTGGAACACAAGGGACACTCCGGGAAAGGCAGATGTCGTGAGCAACGAAAGCCTGGCCAACCTGCTCAAGGAAGACCGCAGGTTCGCGCCCCCCGCCGACCTGGCGGCGGGCGCCAACGTCACGGCAGAGGCGTACGAACAGGCCAAGGCTGACAGGCTCGGCTTCTGGGCCGAGCAGGCCCGGCGGCTGACCTGGGCGGTGGAGCCGGCCGAGACGCTCGACTGGTCGAACCCGCCGTTCGCGAAGTGGTTCAAGGACGGCAAGCTCAACGTCGCGTACAACTGCGTCGACCGGCACGTCGAGGCGGGCCACGGCGACCGCGTCGCCATCCACTTCGAGGGCGAGCCGGGCGACAGCCGCGCCCTCACCTACGCCGAGCTCAAGGACGAGGTGTCCAAGGCCGCGAACGCGCTGCTGGAGCTGGGAGTCCGGAAGGGCGACCGGGTCGCCGTCTATATGCCGATGATCCCGGAGACCGCGATCGCGATGCTGGCGTGCGCCCGTATCGGCGCCGCACACTCCGTCGTCTTCGGCGGCTTCTCGGCGGACGCGCTCGCCACCCGTATCCAGGACGCCGACGCGCGGGTCGTCATCACCTCCGACGGCGGCTGGCGGCGCGGCAAGCCGTCCGCCCTCAAGCCGGCCGTCGACGACGCGATCGAGCGCGTGGACAACGTCGAGCATGTGCTCGTCGTCCGCCGCACCGGCCAGGAGGTCGCGTGGACCGAGGGCCGGGACGTGTGGTGGCACGAGATCGTCGAGCGCCAGTCCGCCGAGCACACGCCGGAGGCGTTCGACGCGGAGCACCCGCTGTTCATCCTGTACACGTCCGGCACGACGGGTAAGCCCAAGGGCATCCTGCACACCTCCGGCGGCTACCTGACCCAGGCCGCGTACACGCACTGGGCGGTCTTCGACCTCAAGCCGGAGACCGACGTGTACTGGTGCACCGCGGACGTCGGCTGGGTCACCGGGCACTCGTACATCGTCTACGGGCCGCTGGCCAACGGCGCGACCCAGGTCATGTACGAGGGCACGCCCGACACACCGCACCAGGGCCGCTTCTGGGAGATCGTGCAGAAGTACGGGGTCACGATCCTGTACACGGCACCCACGGCGATCCGTACGTTCATGAAGTGGGGCGACGACATCCCCGCCAAGTTCGACCTCAGCAGCCTCCGGGTCCTCGGCTCCGTCGGCGAGCCGATCAACCCCGAGGCGTGGATCTGGTACCGCAAGCACATCGGCGCCGACCGCACGCCGGTCGTGGACACCTGGTGGCAGACCGAGACCGGCGCGATGATGATCTCGCCGCTGCCGGGCGTGACCGAGGCCAAGCCGGGTTCGGCGCAGCGCCCCCTGCCTGGCATCGCCGCGACCGTGGTCGACGACGAGGCGAACGAGGTGCCGAACGGGGGCGGCGGCTATCTGGTGCTCACCGAGCCGTGGCCGTCGATGCTGCGCACCATCTGGGGCGACGACCAGCGGTTCATCGACACGTACTGGTCGCGGTTCGAGGGCAAGTACTTCGCCGGGGACGGTGCGAAGAAGGACGACGACGGGGACATCTGGCTTCTCGGGCGCGTCGACGACGTGATGCTCGTGTCCGGGCACAACATCTCCACCACCGAGGTGGAGTCCGCGCTCGTGTCCCACCCCGCCGTCGCCGAGGCGGCCGTGGTCGGCGCGGCGGACGAGACGACCGGCCAGGCGATCGTCGCCTTCGTGATCCTGCGCGGTACGGCGTCCGAGGACGACAACCTCGTCGGCGAGCTGCGCAACCACGTGGGGGCGACGCTCGGCCCGATCGCCAAGCCGAAGCGGATCCTGCCGGTGGCGGAGCTGCCGAAGACCCGCTCCGGGAAGATCATGCGGCGACTGCTGCGCGACGTCGCGGAGAACCGTGAGCTCGGGGACGTCACGACGCTGACCGACTCGACGGTGATGCATCTGATCCAGGCGAAGCTGCCGGCGGCACCGAGCGAGGACTAGGACCTTCGCGTCCCGACAGGGCGCCCGGCATCACGCCGGGCGCCCTGCTTTTTGCCCCGGGAGCCCCGCCGGCCGCTTCGAGGCCATGCCGCGGACCCGCCTGGAGACCCTGGCCACCGGACCTGCCTGGAGACCCCGCCGCCGACCCGCCGAAGGAGCCGGCCGCCTCGCCCGGGAGGCCCGGCCTTCGTCCCTCCCCCGGCCCCCGATCTCCCGACCTGTCCCGTTGATCCGAAAGGTGAACGCACAACCGTAAGGATCCGGTAAAATAATCAGCTCAGGGTGTGCCGGGAAGTCTGGTCGGCGAGCCGCCCGCGCGTTCTCGCGGCGGCGGTCAGTCAGCCGTACCCGACCGGAGGTCTCCACCGTGGCCGCGCCCCGCACCCGCACCCGCACCCGCCAGTTCCTCGGACGGCTCTCCCTGCCCGAGCGGACCTTCGTCGCGGACGCGCTGCGCACCGAGACGGTCGGCGGTGTGCTGCTCCTCCTCGCCGCGGTCGCCGCACTGATCTGGGCGAACATACCCGCGCTGCACAACAGCTACGAGATCGTCAGCCACTGTCGCTTCGGACCCGCCGCCCTCGGCCTCGACCTGACCCTCCAGCACTGGGCCGCCGACGGACTCCTCGCGATCTTCTTCTTCGTCGCCGGGGTCGAACTCAAGCGTGAACTGGTCGCCGGTGATCTACGGGATCCACGGGCGGCCGCGCTCCCCGTCGTCGCCGCGCTCTGCGGAATGGCCGCGCCCGCGGCTGTCTACGCCCTCACCAACGCCGCAGGCGGCGGATCGTTCGCGGGCTGGGCGGTCCCCACGGCCACCGACATCGCGTTCGCCCTCGCGGTCCTCGCGGTCATCGGCACCTCGCTGCCGTCCGCCCTGCGCGCCTTCCTGCTCACGCTCGCCGTCGTCGACGACCTGCTCGCCATCCTGATCATCGCGGTCTTCTTCACGGACCGGCTCAACCTCCCGGCCCTCGGCGGCGCCTTCGCCGGTCTCGCCGTGTTCTGGGTACTGCTGCGCAAGGGCGTCCGCGGCTGGTACGTCTACGTCCCGCTCGCGCTGGTCATCTGGGGGCTGATGTACAACAGCGGCGTCCACGCCACCGTCGCCGGCGTCGCCATGGGACTCATGCTGCGCAGCCACCGCCACGAGGGCGAGGAGCACTCCCCGGGCGAGCACATGGAACATCTCGTACGACCCCTGTCGGCGGGTCTCGCGGTCCCGCTGTTCGCGCTGCTGAGCGCGGGTGTCGCGGTCTCGGGCGGAGTACTCGGCCAGGTGTTCACCAGGCCGGAGACGCTCGGCGTCGTGCTGGGGCTGGTCATCGGCAAGACGGTCGGCATCTTCGGCGGGACCTGGCTCACGGCCCGCTTCACCCGGGCCTCGCTCAGCGACGGCCTCGCCTGGGCCGATGTGTTCGCCGTCGCCTCCCTTGCCGGTATCGGCTTCACCGTCTCCCTGCTCATCGGCGAACTCGCCTTCGACGGGGATCCGGCACTCACGGACGAGGTCAAGGCCGCCGTCCTCGCCGGGTCGCTGATCGCGGCCGTGTGCGCGACCACGCTCCTGAAGGTCCGCAACGCCAAGTACCGTGCCCTGTGCGCGGAGGAGGAGCGCGACGACGACATGGACGGCGTTCCCGACGTCTACGCGCAGGACGACCCGGCCTACCACCAGCGCATGGCCGAGATCCATGAGCGCAAGGCCGCCGAGCACCGCAGGCTCGCCGCCCTCGGAACCGCCGCGAGCCGCACTCCGGACGGGCCGGGAACGGCCCACCGGGCCGAAACCCGCGGCAACCGGCCGAGTTGAGACCGGACCGAACGCGTGCGAACTGACGGGCGGGGCAAGCGGACAGAACGGCCGTCCGGCATGATCTGACACATCCGCAGAACTCCGCAGTGTCGGCGGAGTAGCCACGCAGAGAACAGGGAGACCGCGATGAGCGCACCCGACGGCAGCCCGGTCGGCGCCGAACGCAGCATCGGCCAGCTGTTCGCCTCGGCGACGACCGAATTGTCCGCCCTGGTGCACGACGAGATCGCACTGGCGAAGGCTCAGCTCAAACGAGACGTCAAGCGTGGCGCGACGAGCGGAGGCGCGTTCTCGGCCGCGGGCGCCGTGCTGCTGTTCTCCCTGCCCATGCTGAACTTCGCCCTGGCCTACGGGATCCGGACCTGGAGCGGCTGGAACCTGGCCGTCTGCTTCCTGCTCTCCTTCGCCGCCAACGTCGTGGTCGCGGTACTGCTCGCCCTGATCGGCCTGGTGTTCGCGAAGAAGGCCAAGAAGGGCAAGGGCCCGCAGAAGGTCGCCGCGTCGATGAAGGAGTCGGCCGGCGTCCTGCAGTACGCCAAGCCGCACCCGCGCCAGATGCAGCCGACCGGCACGGAGGCCGAAGCTGTGGCACGCTCATCCTCATGACGGACCCCGCCACCCATTCGGCGCAATCCACCTCGGTCGTACGGCTCGACGTACCCGGCGGCAAAGAGGTGACACACCGTGACGTCGCGGCCAACGGCGCGCGCTTTCACATCGCCGAGCTGGGCGATGGGCCCCTGGTCCTGCTCCTGCACGGCTTTCCGCAGTTCTGGTGGACCTGGCGGCACCAGTTGGTGGCACTCGCCGAGGCGGGCTTCCGCGCCGTGGCGATGGATCTGCGCGGGGTAGGCGGCAGTGACCGCACACCGCGCGGCTACGACCCCGCGAACCTGGCGCTCGACATCACCGGGGTCGTCCGCTCCCTGGGCGAGCCCGACGCCGCGCTCGTCGGCCATGACCTGGGCGGATATCTGGCCTGGACGGCGGCCGCCATGCGCCCCAAGCTCGTACGGCGGCTCGTCGTCTCCTCGATGCCGCATCCACGGCGCTGGCGCTCGGCGATGCTCGGCGACGCCCGGCAGACGGCCGCGAGTTCCTACATCTGGGGCTTCCAGCGGCCCTGGATCCCCGAGCGCCGGCTCACCGCCGACGACGGCGCCCTGGTCGGCCGGCTCATCCGGGACTGGTCGGGGCCGCGACTGCCGGACGACGAGGCCGTGGAGGCCTACCAGCGCGCCATGTGCATCCCCTCGACGGCGCACTGCTCCGTCGAGCCGTACCGCTGGATGGTGCGCTCCATGGCACGGCCCGACGGCATTCAGTTCAACCGCCGTATGAAGCGGCCCGTTCGGGTCCCGACCCTGCATCTGCACGGTTCGCTGGACCCCGTCATGCGCACCAGGAGCGCGGCCGGATCAGGTCAGTATGTCGAGGCGCCGTACCGCTGGCGGCTGTTCGACGGGCTGGGGCACTTCCCGCACGAGGAGGACCCGGTGACATTCTCCGCCGAGCTGATCAACTGGCTCAAGGACCCCGAACCCGACCGCTGACCACGTTCTCGTACACAACCTCGAACTCGTTCGGTGACCGTGCGAATGCGCCCGGCACCTGGACGGGAACGGCTGTTCCAGGATCGGCCACATGCCCGCCGCATAGGCCAATTGGGGGCCCGCGAGGCGGTTATCGACCTTGGGGCAGGGGCAGACGTCGGGGTATGGGCTGGACGCACGACTACAGTGACGCAGCACGCGACCGTCGCTCGGCCACCGCGCCGGGCTCCCACCAAAGGGGCGCTCCGCAGCTGCAGGGCACGGACCCCCGGGTGGGGATCCCGCACATTCTGCGCCGCCGGGCCCGCTGGGTCTCGGTGCGACTGCGCCACCCACGCGGCTGACCGCGCGGTTCCGGAAGCGGCCCGCCCCCTCCGGCATCACAGCGCGCAGCTGTCGCTGTCCACCTGCTGATTCGCCGTACGCCCCTTGGCGATGTCCTCCTGGACCTCGTCCGCGGTGAGCGCGTATCCCGTCTCGGCGTCGTCGAGGGACTTGGCGAAGACCACCCCGTAGACCTTGCCGTCGGGCGTCAGCAGCGGGCCGCCGGAGTTTCCCTGGCGCACGGTCGCGTACAGCGAGTACACATCGCGGCGGACCGTGCCCCGGTGGTAGATGTCCGGGCCGTTGGCCGTGATACGGCCCCGGACACGGGCGGGCTGGACGTTGTACGACCCGTTCTCCGGGAAGCCGGCCACGATCGCGCTGCTGCCGCCGGACGCGTCCGTGGAGGTGAACCGGAGCACCGGCGCCTGCAGGTTCGGGACGTCGAGTACGGCGATGTCACGCCGCCAGTCGTAGAGCACGACCTTGGCGTTGTACTTCCTGCCCTCGCCGCCTATCTGGACGGTGGGCTCGTCGACGCCGCCGACCACGTGCGCGTTGGTCATGACACGGCGGTCACCGAAGACGAAGCCGGTGCCTTCGAGGACCTTGCCGCAGCTCTGCGCGGTGCCCATGACCTTGACGATGGAGCGTTGCGCGCGCGTGGCGACCATGCTTCTCGCGAGGGCCGGGTCGGGAGGCCGGACCTCGGTGATGGGTTCGTTCACGAACGGGCTGAAGACCTGCGGGAAGCCGTTCTGCGCGAGCACCGAGGAGAAGTCCGCGAACCAGGTGTCCGCCTGTGCGGGCAGGGCGCGGGAGACCCCGAGGAGCACCTTGGAGCCGCGCACCTCCTTGCCGAGCGTCGGCAGCGTCGTACCGGCGAGGGCGGAGCCGATCAGCCAGGCGACCAGGAGCATCGCCACCACGTTGACGAGCGCACCGCCCGTGGCGTCCAGGGCACGGGCCGGGGACCAGGTGATGTACCGGCGCAGCTTGTTGCCCAGGTGGGTGGTCAGGGCCTGGCCGACCGAGGCGCAGACGATCACCACCACGACGGCGACCACCGCGGCGGTCGTGCTCACCTTGGCGCCGTCGGTGGCGCTGTCCCAGACGACCGGGAGCAGGTAGACCGCGACCAGGCCGCCGCCCAGGAAGCCGATCACCGAGAGGATGCCGACGACGAAGCCCTGGCGATAGCCCACGATCGCGAACCACACGGCGGCGACCAGCAACAGGATGTCCAGCACGTTCACTGCTTGTAGCCTCGCCTCATCGCTTTCCGGTCGCCGTCATCCGGCCGGATGGCCGGCCCGTCGCGCAGCGGCAGCGGGGGCACGGCGTCCCCCGAAAGACCACAGCACGGAGGCCACCTTGTCATGAGCGCCAGTCGAGCGGGACCTGCTTCTCACGGTCCCAGGGGCGCTCCCAGCCCGCGAAGTGCAGCAGTCGGTCGATGACCCCGGCGGTGAAACCCCAGACAAGAGCGGATTCGACCAGGAATGCCGGACCTCGGTGGCCGCTGGGGTGCACCGTGGTCGCTCTGTTGGCCGGGTCCGTGAGATCTGCCACGGGAACGGTGAAGACCCGCGCCGTCTCGTTCGGATCGACGACTCCCACCGGGGTTCTCTCGCGCCACCAGCCGAGGACGGGCGTCACGACGAAACCGCTCACCGGGATGTAGAGCCTGGGAAGCACGCCGAAGAGCTGGACGCCGCGCGGGTCGAGCCCGGTCTCCTCCTCGGCCTCGCGGAGAGCGGCCCGCAGCGGCCCCTCGGTCTTCGGATCGCCGTCCTCGGGGTCGAGGGCGCCACCGGGGAACGACGGCTGCCCGGCGTGCGAGCGCAGCGAGCTGGCACGCTCCATCAGCAGCAGCTCCGGCCCCCGGTCGCCCTCGCCGAAGAGGATCAGCACGGCCGACTGGCGCCCCGCCCCGTCCTCCGGCGGCAGGAAGCGGCTGAGCTGGAGCGGCTCGACGGTCCGGGTGACCCGTACGACCGGGTCGAGCCAGCCGGGCAGGCCCTCCGTGCTCGGCCGCAGCCACCCACCGTCGGTGTCGCTCATGTGGTCCGTATCACTCGCGTGCGTCATCGCCACCCCCGTTCTGCCGATCCCAACGCCCGCGGGACCACCGATCGTTCCGTACGTCCCTCGTGTGGGTGTCCCGTCACCCGGTCCGCAGGACAACACACCGCGCCCGGGGCGCGCACCGGAGCGTCTACGCCCCTCACCCGGCCCCCAGCGGCGGCGCCGGGATGCCGCCCGCGTCCAGATACGCCTGCGGCGGCTTCAGCCGCTGCCCCGGGAAGCCGCCCTTCTCGTACTTCAGGAGCTTCTTCGCCTTCTCCGGATCGGTCTCGCCCTCGCCGTACGCCGGGCAGAGCGGGGCGATCGGGCAGGCGCCGCAGGCCGGCTTGCGGGCATGGCAGATACGACGGCCGTGGAAGATCACGTGGTGCGAGAGCATCGTCCACTCGCTCTTCGGGAAGAGCGAGCCGACAGCCGCCTCGATCTTGTCCGGGTCCGTCTCGGCGGTCCACTGCCAGCGACGGACGAGCCGCTGGAAGTGCGTGTCGACGGTGATGCCGGGGCGGCCGAAGGCGTTGCCCAGCACCACGAAGGCGGTCTTGCGGCCGACGCCGGGCAGCTTGACGAGATCCTCCAGACGGCCGGGAACCTCGCCGCCGAACTCCTCCACCAGGGCCTTGGAGAGCCCTATCACCGACTTGGTCTTCGCCCGGAAGAACCCCGTGGGCCGCAGGATCTCCTCGACCTCCTCGGGGTTGGCCGCCGCGAGGTCCTCGGGGGTGGGATACCTGGCGAAGAGCGCCGGGGTGGTCTGGTTCACCCGCAGGTCGGTGGTCTGCGCGGACAGGACCGTCGCGACGATCAGCTGGAAGGGGCTCTCGAAGTCCAGTTCCGGGTGGGCGTACGGATACACCTCGGCGAGCTCGCGGTTGATCCGGCGGGCCCGGCGGACGAGGGCGGTCCGGGTCTCGTTCCCGGGGGGCTTCGGGGCGACGGTGCCGGCGGGGGCCACGTGGTCGACGGCGACGGTGGCCTTCTTGGAGACGGCCTCGGGGCGAGCCGCCTTCCTGGCCGGCTTCTTCGCGGGGGCCGCCTTCGTCGCGCGGGAGGCCGTCTCGGCAGCGGCCTTCGCGGGAGCCGTCCTCTTGGCGGCCGTCTCACCGGAAGCGGCCACCTTGCCGGAAGCGGCCTTCTCGGCAGCAGTCTTCTTCTTGGCCGGGGTCTTCCCGGCGGTCGTCTTCGCCGGGGCGGCCTTCCTGGCTGACGTCCTCCCGGGCGTCTCCCCGGACGTCGTCATCGGCGCCTGCTCCGGAGGCGCCGATTTCTGCCGCTTTGCCGTTTTTTTCCCATCCGAGGGGTCATGTTCGCCCACAGCGGAATCGCGACGTACAACCACCCGCCCAGCCCCCTTGGCCTGTGCTCTCACCGGCGATTTGGACACCCGGCCAGCCTAAGGCCCGCCGCCGACATCCGCCCCGGAGCCAACGGATCACGCCCCGATTGGACCCCTGCCGCATACCCCGGGACATCAGTGCGGCATCCTTGTGACAGATCACACTGTTTGGACCGTCCGGCAAAATGGGGAACACGGTCCCCTGGTAACCGGGGGAGCAAGATCCCCTGAGCAGGTCGACAAGGAGAGAACTCGTGGACGACGTTCTGCGGCGCGCCCCGCTCTTCGCGGCGCTCGATGACGAGCAGGCCGCGGAGCTCCGCGCCTCCATGAGTGAGGTGACCCTCGCCCGCGGCGACTCGCTGTTCCACGAGGGCGACCCCGGTGACCGCCTGTATGTGGTCATGGACGGCAAGGTCAAGCTTCACCGCACCTCCCCCGATGGCCGCGAGAACATGTTGGCGGTGCTCGGCCCCGGTGAGCTGATCGGCGAGCTGTCGCTGTTCGACCCCGGCCCGCGCACGGCGACGGCCACCGCGCTGACCGAGGTCAAGCTGCTGGGCCTCGGCCACGGCGACCTCCAGCCGTGGCTGAACGCGCGGCCCGAGGTGGCCGCGGCGCTGCTGCGCGCGGTGGCCCGCCGGCTGCGCAAGACCAACGACCAGATGTCCGACCTGGTCTTCTCTGACGTGCCCGGCCGGGTGGCCCGCGCGCTGCTGGACCTCTCGCGCCGGTTCGGCGTGCAGTCCGAAGAGGGCATCCACGTGGTGCACGACCTCACCCAGGAGGAGCTGGCCCAGCTGGTCGGCGCCTCCCGTGAGACCGTGAACAAGGCCCTGGCGGACTTCGCCCAGCGCGGCTGGCTCCGGCTGGAGGCGCGCGCGGTGATCCTGCTGGACGTGGAGCGACTGGCCAAGCGGTCCCGCTGACGGCCGGCCCCGACCGAATGACGACGGGCCCCGTTCTCCGAGGAGACGGGGCCCGTCGTCATTGCCGAGGCTCCCGGCGACCGGAGGAGCTGACATTCCCGCCGCCGCTCTCAAGGCACCGGCACAATTGCGGGATGGTCACCGCGCCGCACCGCCACGCCCAGGGCAAAGGCCTCGACTCCGAGGGATATCTCCAGCCGGAAGGCTCCCTCGGGTTGATCCCGGACGCCTTCCGGCCCGTGGTGGCCTCCGCCCGTCACCGGCTTCCCGTCGTCTTCGGGGCGAGGATGACGGGCGCGTACCTCTACGGGTCGATTCCGCGCGGCACCGCGCGCGTGGGACGCAGCGACCTCGATCTGCTGCTCGCACTGGACGGGGAGCCCACCGAGGCGGATCGCGAGGGCGCCCGGGACCTCGGGGAGCGGCTCGACGAAGAGTTCCCGCAGATCGACGGGGTCGGCACGCTGCTGTTCAGCCGTGCCCGGCTGCTGAGCGACCTGGAGACGTACGACCTGGGGTGGTTCGTCGCCTGTCTGTGCACGCCGCTGCTGGGCCAGGACCTCACCCCCCGACTGCCCCGCTACCGGCCCGACTCCCGCCTCGCCCGCGAGACGAACGGCGACCTGGCGCTGATCCTGCCGCGGTGGCGCGCACGGGTCGCGAAGGCCACCACCGAGGACGCCCGCCGGAGCCTCGTACGGGGCGTCTCCCGCCATCTGGTGCGCACCGGCTTCACCCTCGTCATGCCCCGCTGGAACGGCTGGACCAGCGACCTCGGGGAGATGGCCGAGGCGTTCGCCGCGTACTACCCGGAGCGGGCCGCGCAGATGCGCGCCGCGGCCGTACGCGGCTACGAGCCGAACGGCGATCCGGCCGTCCTGCGGTCCTACGTCGACGACCTCGGACCCTGGCTAGCCGAGGAGTACGCGCGCGTGCACGGCATCAAGGCGCCCCGGCCCTAGCCGCTCCCCCGGGAACTCAGATCAGGCCGTGTTCCCTGAGGTACTCCATCTGTGCCCGTACCGACAGCTCGGCTGCCGGCCACAGGGAGCGGTCCACGTCCGCGTACACATGGGCCACGACCTCGGTCGCCGTGCGATGGCCGTCCTCGACCGCCGTCTCGACCTGGGCGAGTCGGTGGGCCCGATGGGCGAGGTAGTACTCGACGGCGCCCTGGGCGTCCTCCAGGACGGGCCCGTGGCCGGGGAGCACGGTGTGGACGCCGTCGTCGACCGTGAGCGACCGCAGACGGCGCAGAGAGTCCAGATAGTCCCCCAGACGACCGTCCGGGTGCGCCACGACCGTCGTACCGCGGCCCAGGATGGTGTCACCCGTCAGGACGGCCCGGTCGGCCGGGAGATGGAAGCACAGGGAGTCGGCGGTGTGGCCCGGCGTCGGCACGACGCGCAGCTCCAGGCCGCCCACGCTGACCACGTCCCCGTGCCCGAGCCCCTCGTCGCCGAGCCGGAGCGCCGGGTCCAGGGCACGCACCTTGGTGCGCGTCAGCTCGGCGAACCGTGCGGCGCCCTCCGCATGGTCGGGATGACCGTGCGTGAGCAGGGTGAGAGCGACCCGTCTGCCCGACTTCTCCGCCGTTTCGATGACCTGGCGCAGATGGCCGTCGTCGAGCGGGCCGGGGTCGATCACCACCGCCAGCTCGGAGTCCGGCTCGGCGACTATCCAGGTGTTGGTGCCGTCCAGGGTCATCGCCGACGCGTTCGGGGCGAGGACGTTCACGGCGCGGGCGGTCGCGGGACCGGAGAGGACCCCGCCCCGCGGCTGGCCGGGAAGTGCTGCGGCGTCCGTCATGCGGGGGAACCTTCCGTGGCGTGCGTCATGCGGGTGCTCCACCCGTCGGGATGTGCTTGGTGAACTCGTCGTGGCCGGGCCAGACCAGCACGACCTGGCCGTTCTCCAGGTGGGCCCTGGCCAGCACCGGGGCCAGATCACGGCCTGGCGCGGCCTCCAGCGCGTCGGCGGCGGTGGCGTACCGCGTCAGCTGGCGCAGGGTCGCGATGGTGGGCGGCATCATCAGCAGCTCGCCCTTGTCGTACGAGGCGGCCGCGTCGGTGGGGCGGATCCACACGGTGCGGTCGGCCTCCGTGGAGGCGTTGCGCGTGCGCTGGCCCTCGGGGAGGGCGGCCACGAAGAACCAGGTGTCGTAGCGGCGGGGCTCGAACTCGGGGGTGATCCAGCGGGTCCACGCGCCGAGCAGGTCGGAGCGCAGCACCAGTCCCCGGCGGTCGAGGAACTCGGCGAACGACAGGTCCCGGGCGACCAGGGACGCCCGGTCCGCCTCCCAGTCCGCGCCCGTGGTGTCCCCGACGACCGTCTCCGGGGTGGGGCCGGCGAGCAGGACGCCGGCCTCCTCGTACGTCTCCCGTACGGCTGCGCAGACGATGGCCTGGGCGTCCGTCTCGCCGACGCCGAGGCGGTCCGCCCACCACGCGCGCGTGGGGCCCGCCCAGCCGATCAGGCGGTCGTGGTCGCGCGGGTCGACACCGCCGCCCGGGTAGGCGTACGCGCCTCCGGCGAAGGCCATGGAGGCGCGCCTGCGCAGCATGTGCACGGCGGGGGTGCCGTCGGTGTCCCTCAGGAGCATGACGGTGGCCGCGCGCTTCGGGGTGACCGGGGTGAGCGTTCCCTCCGCGAGCGCGCGGATCCGTGACGGCCACTCCGGTGGAAACCACTGCCCATTCGCCATGGGCGGAGGCTATCCCTAAGTGCGCGGATGTTCGAGGGGCAGTGATCGCCACTCCCGGCGGCCACCAGCCGCACCCCGAGGAGCCACGGAAGCACCCCCGGGAGTCACGGCAACACCCCGAGGAGTCACGGCCGGCACCCCGAGGAAGCACAGCAGCACCCCGGGGGGTCACGGCCGGTCGGCGTCCTCGCCGGGCGTGACGTCAGCGGGCGATCACGCCTGCGTCAGCTCCACCTGGATCTCCACCTCGACCGGTGCGTCCAGCGGGAGGACCGCCACACCGACGGCGCTGCGGGCGTGCACGCCCTTGTCGCCGAGGACCTCGCCCAGCAGTTCGCTGGCGCCGTTGACGACGCCCGGCTGGCCCGTGAAGTCCGCGGCCGACGCCACGAAGCCGACGACCTTCACCACGCGCGCGATCCGGTCCAGGTCACCCGCGACGGACTTGACGGCGGCGAGCGCGTTCAGCGCGCACGTACGGGCCAGGTCCTTGGCCTCCTCGGCGGTGACCTCGGCGCCGACCTTGCCGGTCACGGGAAGCTTGCCGTCCACCATCGGAAGCTGGCCGGAGGTGTACACGTACACCCCGGACTGCACGGCGGGCTGGTAGGCGGCCAGCGGCGGCACGACGTCCGGGAGGGTCAGCCCGAGCTCCGCGATCCGGGACTCGACCGCGCTCATGCCTGCTTCTCCCGCTTCAGGTAGGCCACCAGCTGCTCGGGGTTGTTCGGCCCGGGCACGACCTGGACGAGCTCCCAGCCGTCCTCGCCCCAGGTGTCCAGAATCTGCTTCGTGGCATGGACGAGCAGCGGCACGGTTGCGTATTCCCACTTGGTCATGGGCCGACTGTAGCCGCTGCCGCGACCGGGCCACGCGGCCGACCGGGCCCCGCCACGGCCCCGCGTGCGGCCGACTGTGACCAGCGTTGTCCACAGCCTCCCGCGTAGCTTGCGCGCGGACTGGTTAGGCTCGAAGACGTGAGCAGGCTCCAGGTCGTCAGCGGCAAGGGCGGGACCGGAAAGACCACGGTCGCCGCGGCACTCGCGCTCGCCCTCGCGACCGAGGGCAAGCGCACTCTTCTCGTCGAGGTCGAGGGCAGACAAGGCATCGCGCAACTCTTCGAGACGGAGGCGCTTCCGTACGAGGAGCGCAAGATCGCCGTGGCGCCGGGCGGCGGCGAGGTCTACGCGCTGGCCATCGACCCCGAACTGGCCCTTCTGGACTACCTCCAGATGTTCTACAAGCTGGGCAGCGCGGGACGGGCCCTGAAGAAGCTCGGCGCCATCGACTTCGCCACCACCATCGCGCCCGGCCTGAGGGACGTGCTCCTCACGGGCAAGGCGTGCGAGGCCGTCCGCAGAAAGGACCGAAGCGGCCGGTTCGCGTACGACTACGTGGTGATGGACGCACCGCCCACCGGACGCATCACCCGCTTCCTGAACGTGAACGACGAGGTGGCGGGCCTCGCCAAGATCGGCCCGATACACAATCAGGCCCAGGCCGTGATGCGAGTGCTGAAGTCTCCGGAGACGTCCGTGCACATGGTGACGCTCCTGGAGGAGATGCCCGTCCAGGAGACCGCGGACGGAATCGCCGAGCTGCGCGGCGCGAACCTGCCGGTGGGCCGGGTCATCGTGAACATGGTGCGGCCCGCCGTCCTGGACGGGTCGGAGCTGGACCTCGCGCACACCGTGCCGCGGACGGCCCTCGCCAAGGCCCTGTCGGGTGCCGGCCTCGGCGGTGCGCGCCGCGGCGGGCTCGCGGAGCGGCTGGTGGACCCGCTGCTCCAGCAGGCCGACGAGTACGCGGAGCGGTTCGCCCTGGAGCGCGAGCAGCGTGCCGTGCTCACGGACCTCGGCCTGCCGCTGCACGAACTGCCGCTGCTCGCCGAGGGCATGGACCTGGCGGGCCTGTACGAACTGGCCACGGAACTGCGTCAGCAAGGGATCTCATGAGTCAGGACCCGGCCCCCACGCACGCCGAGAAGGCCTCCGAGGCCCCCACGGGACCCACCGCCGAGAGGGCCTCCGCCGCCCACTCGTCTTCTGCCGCCCGTTCGTCCTCCGCGGACCCGGCGCTCCATGACCCGGCCTCCCCACGCGCGTTGCAGCGCGTGCCCGTCCTGGAGATCGACCCGCTCCTCGACGACCTCGGTACCCGCATCGTCGTGTGCTGCGGATCCGGCGGCGTCGGCAAGACGACCACGGCGGCGGCCCTGGGGCTGCGCGCGGCCGAGCGCGGACGCAAGGTGGTCGTGCTGACCATCGACCCGGCCCGCCGGCTGGCCCAGTCGATGGGCATCGACGCGTTGGACAACAGCCCGCGGCGGGTGAAGGGCGTCGAGGACACCGCGGGCGGCGAACTGCACGCCATGATGCTCGACATGAAGCGCACCTTCGACGAGATCGTCGAGGCGCACGCGGACCGCGACCGGGCGGCCGCCATTCTGGGCAACCCCTTCTACCAGTCGCTCTCAGCGGGCTTCGCGGGCACGCAGGAGTACATGGCGATGGAGAAGCTGGGGCAGCTGCGCGCACGGGACGAGTGGGACCTCATCGTCGTCGACACACCGCCCTCGCGCTCGGCCCTGGACTTCCTGGACGCCCCCAAACGGCTCGGGTCCTTCCTGGACGGCAAGCTGATCCGGGTCCTGATGGCCCCGGCGAAGGTGGGCGGCCGCGCGGGGATGAAGTTCCTGAACGTCGGGATGTCGATGATGACCGGTGTGCTGGGGAAGCTGCTCGGGGGACAGCTGCTCAAGGACGTCCAGACGTTCGTGGCCGCCATGGACACCATGTTCGGCGGGTTCCGCACCCGCGCGGACGCCACCTACAAGCTGCTGCAGGCGCCGGGCACGGCGTTCCTGGTGGTGGCGGCTCCGGAACGGGACGCACTGCGCGAGGCCGCGTACTTCGTGGAGCGTCTGGCCGCCGAGGACATGCCGCTGGCCGGCCTGGTCCTCAACCGGGTGCACGGCAGCGGCGCCGCCCAGCTGTCGGCCGAGCGGGCGCTCGCCGCCGCCGAAAATCTTGAAGACCCCCGCATTGTGGATCAGCAGGGCGGGAAAGCTGGACTTCGTAACTCTCCCGACACGTACGGCAGTTCAGAATCCCCCTCATCCGAAGCACCGGTTCCCGACTCAGGCTCCCCCGCCTCCACGGACGAGGACCGGAGCATCGAGCAACTGACCGCGGGTCTGCTCCGGCTGCACGCCGAACGTATGCAGCTGCTCTCCCGCGAACAGCGCACGCGTGACCGTTTCACCGCCCGTCACCCCGAGGTGGCCGTGGCGGAGGTGGCCGCGCTGCCCGGCGACGTCCACGACCTCGTGGGGCTGCGGGACATCGGGGAACGCCTCGCGGCCAACCGGCCGGAGTACCCCGAGGAGCGCGAGGCGCGCGCGTAGGGGCTCCCGGGTGCCTGCCCTGCTCCCGGGCCGCCTGCTACGGCGCGCGCCCTCCCGTCCGTGACACGGCACACACGTGAAGCCCTGACGGCCCCCTGTGGGACGGACGACGTCATAGCCGCTCAAGGGCACGTCATAGCTGCTGAGGGCATGCCGCAGACTCCGTCGGCCACCCTCATCCGAGGGCCGACAGACACACCGCGCCGTCAGATTCGTCCGGCGAGCCCCCGAAGGACCCCGCCCGACCCGAAACCGCCCACCCAAGGACCGACCGGTCAGGACCGAGCGCCCTAGGAACGACCGGCCAAAGAACGACCGGTCAAGACCGACCGCCCACCCCAAGGACCGCGGCCGAACCCGAAGGAACCAGCCCGACGGCGAACCACCCGTCCCGACGGCCGACAACTCCTCGGGCGGCTGACCGCCCCCTCAGGAGGCTGAACGCTCCCTCAGACGGCCGACAACCCCTCAGGCAGTCGTCGGCCGGCAGTCACGCCCCTCGGCGGACCGCCCTCCGCGGACCGCCTTCAGCCCACCGCCGCGTAGTTCTCGTACGCCTCTTCCTCATCGAGAGGCAACAGACCCGCTCCACGCTCGTACTCCGTACGAGCGGTCTCCAGCAGGCGACGCCACGAGGTGACGGTCGGCCGCCTGCGCAGCAGTGCGCGGCGCTCCCGCTCCGTCATCCCACCCCACACGCCGAATTCGACGCGGTTGTCCAGCGCGTCGGCCAGGCACTCCGTGCGTACCGGGCACCCGGTGCACACTGCCTTGGCCCTGTTCTGCGCTGCTCCTTGAACGAACAGTTCATCCGGATCGGTAGTGCGGCAGGCCGCCTGCGCACTCCAGTCGGTTACCCAGCCCATACCGGCGCCGTCCTCTCCCGAATCGAGGCTCCCCCACGGCGGCAGCGGCATATTCACCGCCGCCAGTTGAGGACGTTACGGAAGGTGGGCACAGCGCAACACCCCCAGCGGGCCCAATCTTGAATGGTCCGAACGGACTATGGGTAAACGGCAGATCACCCGGGGGAGTGAGCTGGCGACATACGCGACTTCCAGGTCAAACCGGCACAGTTCAGTTGCGTCACAACGGGCGCCCGATGACACACGAGGCGAATTCGGACACGCACCCAGCAAAAAAATTGGGGGAACACCGGAACGATTCGGGGTCGCCGGCCGTACTTGATACGTGGCCCTGCTGCTGTGACAGTTGAGAGCAGCTTAGGCCAAGGCCTAGACGCGTGTCCGGCGAATCAGAACGTAGGCTGCCCTCATGCCAAAGAAGCGCTCGGGCGGGGGAGTGTCCCCCGTGCAGCAGGCCGCCAAGTTCCTCGGAGTGAGTGTGCTCGCGGGGGCGGTGATGGCCGGCATCGCGCTGCCCGCGGCGGGCGCGCTGGGCCTCGCGGCCAAGGGGTCGGTCCAGGGATTCGACGACATCCCGTCCAACCTGAAGAGCCCGCAGCTGAGTCAGCGCACCACGATTCTGGACAGCCAGGGCGGCCAGATCGCCACGGTCTACTCCCGTGACCGCACGGTGGTGGACCTCAAGGACATCTCGCCGTACATGCAGAAGGCGATCGTCGCGATCGAGGACTCGCGGTTCTACCAGCACGGCGCGATCGACCTGAAGGGCGTCCTGCGCGCGCTGAACCAGAACGCGCAGAACGGCGGGGTGGCCCAGGGCGCCTCCACGCTCACGCAGCAGCTGGTGAAGAACTACTTCGTGGAGGAGGCCGGCGACGACCCGACGAAGGTCGCCCAGGCCACCCAGCAGACCCTCGGCCGCAAGGTCCGCGAGCTGAAGTACGCGATCCAGATCGAGGAGAAGCTCGGCAAGAAGAAGATCCTCGAGAACTACCTGAACATCACGTTCTTCGGCCAGCAGGCCTACGGCGTGGAGGCGGCCTCCGAGCGCTACTTCTCCAAGCACGCCAAGGACCTCAGCCTCCCGGAGGCCGCGCTCCTCGCGGGCCTCGTCCAGTCCCCCACCCGGTACGACCCGGTGAACGACGAGGCGGAGGCCAAGAAGCGGCGCAACGTGGTGCTGCAGCGCATGGCCGAAGTGCACGACATCTCCCAGGCCGAGGCCGACAAGGCCAAGAAGACCCCCCTCGGGCTGAACGTGAGCGAGCCGAAGAACGGCTGCATCACTGCGGTCAAGGGCGCGGGCTTCTTCTGTGACTACGTCCGCGAGGTGTTCCTGAACAACCCGGTGTTCGGCGCGACCACGGCCGACCGGGCGAAGATCTGGAACCGCGGCGGCCTGACGATCCGTACGACACTGGACCCGCAGGCCCAGGACTCGCTGCAGAAGTCGGTCAAGGAACACGTCAACAAGAGTGACGAGGTGGCCACGGCCGCAACCGTCGTCGAGCCCGGCACCGGCAGAATCCTCGCGATGGGCCAGTCCCGTCCGTACGGCTTCGGAAAGAACGAGACGCAGATCAACCTCTCGGTGGACAAGGCCATGGGCGGCGGCGCGGGCTACCAGCCCGGTTCGACGTTCAAGCCGATCGTCGCCGCGGCCGCCATCGAGGGCGGCATGCCGGCGAGCCAGGAGTACCCCTCGCCGTACGAGATGGACTACCCGAGCCCCGTGGCGGCCTGCAACGGCAAGCAGTGGGTGAACACGGAGAACGCCACGCTCACGAACGAGAACGAGTCCGAGCACGGCCCGTACGGCATGAAGGAGGCGACCGCCAAGTCGGTCAACACCTACTACGTGCAGCTGATCAGCGACATCGGTATCTGCCCGGTGATAGACATGGCCAAGAAGATGGGCGTGAACCGGGCCGACGGGCTGAAGATCGACCAGGCCCCGTCGATCGCCCTGGGCACCCAGGAGATGTCGCCGCTGACGATGGCGAGCGCGTACGCGACGTTCGCCGACCGCGGCACGTACTGCACGCCGGTCGCCATCGAGTCGATCACACAGACCGTCGGCAACGAGAAGAAGTCACTGACCGTCCCGAAGTCGACATGCTCGCGTGCGATGTCGCAGACCACCGCGGACACGATCAACACGATCCTCAAGGGCGTGGTCGAGGACGGCACGGGTACGCAGGCCGGCCTCGGCAGCCGCCCCAGCGCCGGCAAGACCGGTACGACGGACTTCCGCTACGCGGCCTGGTTCGTCGGCTACACGCCGAACATGGCGGGCGCGGTCTGGGTCGGCGACCCGGCGCACAAGCGGCAGATGACCCACATCACCATCGGCGGCGTCCCCTACGACAAGGTCTACGGAGGCCAGGTCCCGGGTCCGATCTGGCGCGACATGATGACGGGCGCGCTGGCGGGCAAGCCGGTCGAGGACTTCAACCTCATCGACATCCCCGACGGCAACCACGACCAGGACCAGGGCGACCAGCCCGGCAACGGCGACCGCAACGGGAACGACAACGGCGGGCAGGACACGGGCGGCCTGATCGGCGGGCTGATCGGCGGGCTGGACGGAGGGACCCGCGGAGGAACCAACGGGGCCACCAACGGGGCGCCCAACGGCGGCGGCTCCTTCCCGACGCCCTCCTTCTCCATCCCGCAGGGCTGGATCCAGGGCACCGGGAACGGAAGGAACGGACACAGCAACGGCGGACAGGGCTAGCCCCGCTCCCCCACCCACGACGCGCCGACGGGGGCACTCCCCCTACGCCGACAGGGGCGCTCCTCCTACGACGAAGGGGGCGCCCCTCGACTCAGGAGCGCCCCCGCTGTCGTACCCGCGCCGGGGCGAGGGGCGGCCCGGTCAGCTCCCTGCGAGGAGCTGCTTGACCAGGGCGGCGACGCGTCCGCCCTCCGCCTGGCCGGCGACCTTCGGGTTCACGATCTTCATGACCTGGCCCATGGCACGCGGACCCTCGGCGCCCGCCGCCTTCGCCTCCTCCACGGCCTGGGCGACGATCTGCCGCAGCTCGTCGTCGGACAGCTGCTTGGGCAGGTACTCGGCGAGCACCTCGCCCTCCGCCTTCTCCCGCTCGGCCTGCTCGGCGCGCCCGCCCTGCGCGAAGGCGTCGGCGGCCTCACGGCGCTTCTTCGCCTCGCGGGTGATCACCTTGGTGACCTCATCGTCGGAGAGCTCGCGCTTCTCCTTGCCCGCGACCTCTTCCTTGGTGATCGCGGCGAGCGTCAGCCGGAGCGTCGAGGAGCGGAGCTCGTCGCGCTCCTTGATCGCGGCGTTGAGGTCTTCGTGCAGCTTCGACTTGAGCGTGGTCATGGCTCCGATTGTCGCAGGTGTGACCGGGCGCCCGCCCATGATTTCCGGGGGCGCGAGAGTGTTCTGCGCTGTTCTGCGGTACTCCGCGGCGTTCCGTGGTTGTCCACAGCCGGGCGCGTGGCGTGCCGTGGTTCTGACACGATGGTCGTATGCGCGCGCTATACGGAGTGCCCCTGGGAATCACGGCGGTGGCCGCCGCCGGACTGCTGTACTCGGCCGGCTTCGAGGCCCGTTCCTTCCGGCTGCGCCGGGTGACGGTCCCGGTGCTGCCGCCGGGGACCCGTCCGCTGCGGGTGCTCCAGGTCTCCGACATCCACATGGTGAGCGGACAGCGCAAGAAGCAGCGCTGGCTGCGCTCGCTGGCCGGACTGCGCCCCGACTTCGTGATCAACACCGGGGACAACCTCTCCGACCCCCAGGGTGTGCCGGAGGTGCTGGACGCGCTGGGCCCGCTGATGGAGTTCCCTGGGGCGTACGTCTTCGGGTCGAACGACTACTACGGCCCCAGACTCCGCAACCCCGCCCGCTACTTGGTGGAGAAGACCAGGGGAAGCCACGGTCTGAACGGCAATCCGCCCGTGGTCGGAGCCATCCACAACCCCTGGGAGGACCTGCGGGACGGCTTCGACGCGGCGGGCTGGCTGAACCTGACGAACACGCGGGGGACGCTGAAGGTGGACGGCCTGGAGATCGAGCTGACAGGCCTGGACGACCCGCACATCAAGCGCGACCGCTACGCGCGGGTGGCAGGTGGCCCCTCCGCCTCGGCCGACTTCTCCATGGGCGTGGTGCACGCGCCGTATCTGCGCACCCTGGACGCGTTCACGGCCGACGGCTACCCGCTGATCCTCGCGGGCCACACCCACGGCGGCCAGCTGTGCATCCCCTTCTACGGCGCCCTGGTCACCAACTGCGACCTGGACACGGACCGGGTGAAGGGCCTGTCCCGGCACACGGCGGAGGACCTCACCTCATATCTGCACGTGTCGGCAGGCTGCGGAACGAACCGCTACACCCCGGTACGGTTCGCCTGCCCCCCGGAGGCGACGCTGCTCACCCTGGTGGCAAGGGCCTGAGAAAGGGACGCCGACAGTCAGAGCGAGCGAAGCCGCCGCCGCACACACGACAGGCTGCGCCTCCTCCCCCGTAACCCGCCCGGACCACCCACATCGCCCGTTCTGCCCGGTCTGCTTAGCGTGAGGACATGATCGGGCCGATCCCCAAGGACATCCCGGAGCTCCCCGCGGTGCCGGGCGTGCAGACGGTGATGCCGTCCGCCGTCCCCGCCACCGCCGTGGTGATCCCCGTGCACCGCCCGAAGGTGGGCGTCTACCGGCTGCTGGTGGCCCTGACCGCGGCCGCCGCGGTGGCCGTGGACCTGCGCCTCGGCAGCCCGGGGCGGGTGCTGGGCTACTTCACCATCCAGGTCGACATACTGCTCGCACTCGTCCTCACCCTGTCGGCCTGGCGAGCCCGGACGGCCGAGCGCCCCCTGCCCGCACTGGTGACCGGCGGGGCGGTGTTCTACGCCCTGATCGCGGGCCTCGTCTACCACGTGCTCCTGGTGAACGAACCAGGCCCCTTCTCCTTGACCGGCCGGCCCGGCATCCACCCCCTCTGGCAGGCAGTGACCAGCCAGACCCTGCACACACTGATCCCGATCGCGGCACTGCTCGACTGGCTGCTCCTGACGAGCCCGGCCCCACTGAGGGTGCGGGACGCAAGGAAGTGGCTGCTGTATCCCATGGCCTACCTGGCCTTCTCCCTGATCCGCGGGGAACGGCTCCCACCGAGCGCGCCGGATCGCTACCTCTACCCGTTCCTGGACGCCGGCCGCCTCGGCTACCGGAGCGTCCTCGCCAACGCGCTCCTGATCGGCCTCGGGTTCGTCGCCCTGGCCCTCCTCATGGTCGCCCTCGACCACATCCGCCCAGACCCCACCCGCCGCCGCTCGAAAACCGGATTTCGTCTCTAGCCCCCAGTGGGCTAAAGTAAACGTCGTCGCCGCGACAAGCAGCGACATCGGGGTGTAGCGCAGCTTGGCAGCGCGCTTCGTTCGGGACGAAGAGGTCGTGGGTTCAAATCCCGCCACCCCGACAGCCGAAGCACCAGGTCAGGCCCGGTACTGAGAGATCAGTACCGGGCCTGATTTGCTTTGCGGCCCCGTTTTGGGAGCCATTTGGGAGCCGACTTCGGGGAGCGGCTCCCCGGCGGCTCCCAGCGAGAGGTGTTCCGCCTCCGAGTACGCCGTGCGCTCCGCAGGAGTCCTCCCCACGGCTTGTGCCGAGGAGACAACAGACGGTACGACGATCGACATGCACCGATGGTCTCCGTTAAATGACCGGCAGCTCGCACTCCTCACCCGCATCGGGGATGGAGCCGACCCCGTCACGTCGGACAGCCCCGAGTTCGCTCTCACCGCTCGCGCGCTGAAGGAGCGGTGTCTGATCACCATGCCCAAGCAGGATGGGAAATGGCAGGCGGATATCACCGACGCGGGACGCTTCTACCTGGAACACGGCCATCACCCGGACCGGCCGGAACCAGCTCAGCGCAAGCAGCGGTCAACAGATTCCGACCAACCGGCACGACCGACCCCTCCGCCACAGAAGCAAGACGCAGCCCCGTCCGCAACGAAGCCGGCGTCGAAGCGCGCCCCCAAGGCCCCCCAGCCGTCGCCGGCGGAAGTCGGAGCCGCCTTGATCGCGGAGGTACAGCAGGCTGGGCGGTTCCTCCGGATCCCGAACCCCAGCGACGAGGAGCGGGCCCGTTACCGCAGGGCGTTCGACGCGGCGCGGCAGTGTGCCCCCGAGGGATACAGCCTGAAGTACAGCGGGCGGGCGAAGGGGGACTTCTTCCTCGGCCTGCTCCGGGTGACCGGCGAGGACGAAACCGAGTGGAACCGTATCCGGCTGGCGCGCAGCCGTGTGATCACCGATGTCGAGGACGTGATCGCCGCAGTCAGCGCGGACCACAGCGCCTTCGAGATCTCGGAGGAGGTCCTCCCCCGGGTGCTCTCGCTGCTCCGGCTCCTCGCCGAGGAAGCCCTCGCACGCCACGGCGAGATCGCGGTGTCGAAGAAGCGCAGACAGCCGAGGCCGCTGCTCACCGTCCACGGCAGGACGTACGAGGTCAGCTTCCGCGAACGGCAGAAGCCGGTCCGGTACGTTCCTAAGCAGCCAGGCCGCCGTACATACGACTGGCAACGTGTCACCCCAGCCCAGAAGTTCGAGCCGTCCGGCGAGCTGGAGCTGCTGGTCAGCCAGCAATCGGGCTACAGCTACGGCTGGAAGAAGGAGTGGGCCGACACCGCCAAGAAGCCGCTGGAGGACCAGATCGGTTCAGTCCTGAGGGCGCTGAAGGCCCGTGCGGAGGAACAGGAACGGGCTCGGCTGGAACGTGAGGCGGAGCAACAGCGGCTGCGAGAGGAGCGGGAGCGTCAGGAGGCCGAGCGCCGGCGGCTGGAAGCGGAGCGAGAGGAGCGGGAGCGGCGGGAGTGGGAGGCCGCCGTCAGCGTGGCTTCGGTCAAGGCGGTTCACGCGGTACGGGCCGAGCGCTTCGGCACGGCCCTTGAGCAGTGGCAGGCCGCAGGGGAGATCCGAATGTTCTGTGCCGCTCTGGATGAAGCCGCCGCGGCGTCGAAAGACGCCCTCGAAGCCAAGAGGCTGCGAGAGTGGTCGGCTTGGGGGAAGGCGGAGGCCGACCGGCTCGACCCCACCCTTAGCAACAAGGGCTTGGCTTCTCTCAACTTTCATGCGGAGCCGACGGGAGATCAACTGCGGCCGTTCCTCGACGGCTGGCACCCACACCGGCCGGAGCAGGAGACGAAGCCTCCTGCTCAGCCGGCACCACCTAGGGCGGAGCCAGATCCGTGGCGCGGTCTCATCGACGCACGTCAGGATCAAGGCTGGAGATATGGACGCCCAGGTCGCGCTCAATGGTGGAGGCGATGACGCCATGGCCGCGGTCGCGTAGGGCCTTGACCGCCTTCTCGACCAACTCCCCGAGCCGGATGACCTCGGCGCGCAGCGCAACCAACTCGTCGTAGCGGTCAGCCTTGTCCTGGCCGCACCACGCTCGGACGGTGCGAAGGACTGCCGCCTCCGCGTCCAACTTGCGCTCGTCACGCCGGCTGTAGGAGTACCAGGAGGGCCGGGAACGCTCCTGCTCGATGTCCTGCTGCTTGCGGTCCACCTCCGGAAGGATCTCGTCGGCGAGGCGTCCGGCCACGTGGCGGGCGATGCGCTCGGTGACCGGCCACCCGGCCAGGCACATTCCGCGATGGTTCTCGAACACCATGGTGTCCCCGCGTAGTTCGACGGCGTCCATGCCGATGAGCGGTGCAGTCTCGTCGAGGCGGCTCAGCTCCAGAACGCCTGCGTCCGCCACCGTTCGGCGCAGTCGCAACCTGTTCTTTGGGCGAACGAATCCGAGGATCATGCGGGCGGCCTCGAATTCCGTACTACCCCGGACGTGGCGCGAGGACTCCACCAGCGCCAACTCAGCCGCGTCGTCCGCGCGGAACGTATCGACATCCGCCCACGGCGCTACGAGGGAGCCGGAACTGACCCACTCCTGCAGGCCGGCGGCATCGCCTTCGAGAAACCGCACGTGGACCCAGCCAGACCTGCCAGGGCCGCCCACGCGAACGACCTCCACCTGGCGAACCGCGCCGCCCAGCTCCTTCGGCCTCGCGCGGTAGGCCCAGTGCTCGCCAATCTCCATGTGCCTATTGAGCCAGGTCTGTTGGACCCGTCACTGGGCGTTTGCCATAACTACCGGCACCGACTCCTCATCACCAAGTTGACGCCGCAGCCCTGCGATGCACGGCGCGAGATGTCTTCGCCCGGCAGCAAGTGCAAGGAGGCACAGCAGCACGTCCGGCCATCCGCGCTGTCCCTCGTAGCGTTTCTCACCGGACGACGCTCCCTCCACGTACGAGACTCATTGGCTCGTCAGCTAGTTCGCCCAGCCGGGGACTTCGTCGCGTTCCACCTGGAAGTCGTGTCCCTCCCCCGGAGAGACCCTCACACATAGTCACAGGATGGTTACGAGCTGGAATATGCGGGTGATCAAGTGGCTGATCACCAAGAAAATGTCACTCTACGTTTGCCGGGAATATCCGGCACTCTGTGTGCTGGGGAGCCTCAGGGGCGAGGGGGTGGGGAATGACTACTTACCGTTTCAATCCGCCGCCGGGTTGGCCTGTGCCACCCGCGGGATGGATGCCGCCGCCGGAGTGGCGGCCCGACCCCTTGTGGCCCCCGATGCCGGCGGGATGGCAGCTGTGGGTTCCTGAGGCCGACTCCACCACCGACGCCCTCGCTGTGGGCCCTGCCACGGGAGCCTCTGCGATGCCGGCCACGGCCGCTGCCGGGAGCACGACCGCGGTGCCGGCTCCTCGGAAGGGAGGGCTGTTCGGGCGCCGGCGTTCGGATGCGGTGTCCGAGGCCGAGGAGCTGCGGGCGTGGATCGCGAGGACACAGGGGCTGGATGCCACGCGGGTCGCCGGTCTTGTGCGGCAGGTCGAGGCGGAGGCCGCAGCACTGCGTGAGCGGACGTCCGCCGAAGCCGCCGAGGAGGCCGAGGGGATCCTCAAGGACGCGCGCGAGACGGCGAAGGAGATTCTCGGCGACGCGCGTCGGACGGCGAAGGAGACCGAGCGGGTCCGCAAGGAGGCCGACCGGCACCGCAAGGACGTCTTCGACGCCGAGCGACGGCTTGCCGAACTGCAGGGCCGGATCGTCAACGCCGACGAGACCGCCATGCTGCAGGAGGCCGGGATCTATGCCTACCGGCATGCGCTGCACGACGCGATCGCCTACCGCAGCCGGCTCGACACACTGCAGAACGAGATCAAGTCACTCGCCCGCGCGGGCCGCGCCGTCCAGGCGGCCACGGACTGGACGGTCAACGGCTCCAAACGCGAGGGCCAGAAGATGGTCCGCGACTTCTCCAAGCTCATGCTGCGTGCCTACAACGCCGAAGCCGACTACGCCGTGCGGTCCATGCGGCCGCACCGGCTGAGCTCCCTCGTCGACCGGCTGTACAAGAGCCGCGAAACGATCGCCCGGCTCGGCGCCACCATGCACATCCGGATCACCGACGAGTACCACAACGCGCGGGTACGGGAGCTGGAACTCACCGCCGACTTCCTGCAGAAGAAGGACGAGGAGAAGGAGGCCCAGCGCGAGGTACGCGCCCGGGAGCGTGAGGAGGCGGCGGTCCAGCGGGAACTCGACCGGCAGCGCGAGAAGCTGAACAAGGAACTCGGCCACTACCAGTCGGCACTCGACCGCCTGCGCGAGCGCGGTGACGAGGCCGGTGTGGCGGAGATGGAGGCCAAACTGGCCGAGATCGAGAACGCTCTGCAGGACGTCGAATCCCGCGCGGCGAACATCCGCGCCGGCTATGTGTACGTCATCTCGAACATCGGCGCCTTCGGCGATCGCATGGTGAAGATCGGCATGACGCGTCGGCTCGAACCTCTGGAGCGCGTCTACGAGTTGAGCGGCGCAGCCGTACCCTTCCGCTTCGACGTGCACGCGCTGATCTTCAGCAAGGACGCGGTCGGCCTGGAGACGGAACTCCACCGCCAGTTCGCCTCGAAGCGGGTCAACCAGGTCAACAGCCGCAAGGAGTTCTTCTACGCCACCCCGGCGGAGGTACGCGACGCACTGCAACGGTTCGCCGGACAGCACCTGATCGAGTTCACCGAGGAACCCCAGGCGCTGGAATGGCGGGCCGGCAGGCGCACGGGCGGCGAAGCCGGTGCGCCCGCCGCAGGCGCAGGAGGAGTTGCCACCCGGACAGCGTGATGTGCGGCGAAGCATTACTACGATCACGGTCATGGATTGGCTGGAGCGTGCCGCGAACCTGAGGCAGTGGAGTCGGGACGGAGTGCGGGCGCCGCACAAGCCGTTGTTGCTGCTGTACGCGCTGGGCCGGTTTCAGGCTGATGCCGAGGACGAGCTGCGATACACCGCGGTGGAGGCCGACCTGAAGCAACTGCTGGCGGAGTACGGCCCGGCGCGTGGGACTACGCCCGCCTATCCCTTCCACCATCTGGTCAGCGACGAGGTGTGGGAGGTACGGACCGATCGCGGCGCCGGCAGCCCTGGCACGGGGGTACGGGAGCTGCGGGCCAGTGGGGCCACGGGGCGGCTGGCCCCGGACCTGCGGCTGGCGCTGCGGCGGGAACCGTCGCTGCTGGGCCGTATGGCAAGGGTGCTGCTGGACCTGCACTTCCCGCCGTCGTTGCACCAGGACCTGTGCGAGACGGTGGGCCTGGAACTGGAGCTGGCGGAGACAACCGCGCTGGCAACGCCCGAGAGGCGGCAGCGAGACCGGCGGATGCGGGAGATGGTTCTGACTGCTTACGAGTACCAGTGCGCCTTCTGCGGCTACGACGGCATGATCGGCGCGACGCCCGTCGGGCTGGAGGCCGCGCATGTGCGCTGGTGGGCGTTCGACGGCCCGGACGAGGTCGACAACGGGCTGTGCCTGTGCTCGCTGCACCACAAGCTCTTCGACAAAGGCGTGCTCGGCATAGGCGACGGCCACCACATCCTGGTCTCGCAGAGCTTCGTCGGCCGCAGCCCCGCCGCCCGCGAGCACGTCACAGCACTCGCAGGCCGTCCGCTCATAGGCCCTCAACCTGGCACCCCACCCATCGCGGCAGCCCACCGCTCCTGGCACACGAGCCAGGTCTTCCACGGCAGCCCACGCCCGACCGCCGCCTGACCCGGTGTCCAATGCCGGATACCAAGGGACTGGGCGCACCAAGCATCGCTGATCGCTCCCCATGCCGCTTTCAGCGCTCGCATGTGTCCCCCGCTCCGTCGCCTCGGGCAACACTCCGCTATTTCACCGCTTCACGGCGCACTCGCAATAGCGCGTCGAGGACGCTCACCGGCGAGCGAGGGCTCATTGCCAAGCGGGCATCGAGCGCTGCCTCCCACTGCTCGGTCAGCCCAAGCTTGAGGCGCTTACGCATGCCAGGGGTGACATGGGCGTAGCGTGCCGAGACCGAGCCGTCGATATGGCCCATGCGCTCGTCCATAAGGACCTTCTCTGTGCCGAGGTCCTCCATCACGGTCCGGTGGGTGTGGCGGAGGCCGTGGGGTGTGAGGCCCTTGGCGATCGGGAGCCAGCAGGCGTCGGCTCGGTCGCTGGCGCCGCGTCCTCGGGCTGGGACGCCGGGCCACGGCTCGCTGAGGAGCGGTACGGGGCGGGCTTCCTGCGGTGCCTTCTTCGGGTACCAGCCGGAGACCGCCGGGGTGAACAGCCACGTCGCGAAACCGTTGCGGCGCCAGTGGGCGGCATGCTGCGACACCGGGCCGCCGCGCACGAAGCCCAGGTCCGCGATGGCCTGCTCCACCCTCACCCGCTTGGCTTCGGTGACGCGGTCGGGGTGGTTGAGGACGTTGGACACCGTGCCCGTGGAGACTTCGGCACGGCGCGCGACGTCGACGAGTTTCGCGCCGTGGTGGCCGCCGGTGCGAGCCGCGCCCTGCCCCCGGAAGACGTAGGTCTTGCCGTGGCACGGGCAGGGTGTCAGCTTCGTGCGGGCGACGTGGTTGGCGACCAGGGCCGACAGCCAGTCCATCGCGTCGATGGTGCGGTAGCTGTCGTCCTTGGGTGGGCAGCGCACCAGCTCGCCGGTGTCGAGTTCGTACAGCTGCCACTCGACGCGGACGGCACCTGGGCGGGCGAACTCGGTCTCCAGGCCGACGATTTCGCCCCAGCGCATGCCGGTGTACCCCTTGAGGACGACGGCGACGAACTCGTCGTCGCGGCCTGAGAGCAGGGCTGCTCGTTCGGCGGTCAGCAGGATGCCGAGCGGATCGGTGACGACCTTCTCCGGGCCGCGGTCTCGGGAGCGGCCGGCGCGCTTGCCGCGTCCGCGCCGTCGGGTGGCCGGGTTGGACGTGATCAGGCCCTCATCGATCGCGTCCTCGAAGATCAGGTGGAGCGTCGAGCGCCAGGTCTTGACGCTGGAGGCCGCATAGAGGGCCTTCTCCTTCTTCTCCCACAGGTCGACGTCCGTGCGCAGGATGCCGGCGAGCGCCTTGTCCTCGAAGTCGGGGAGCAGGTGCTCCTCGATGTGGCGCTTGTAGTTCTGCATGGTCGAGGCGGCCAGGTCCTGGGCCTCGTACCAGCGGTTCGCGTACTCGCCGAAGGTCTCATGGCCGAGTGCCGGGTCGCGCCAGTCGCCGCGGCGGTACTTGTTCTCGGCCTCGCTCGCGGCGCGCTGGGCCTCACCCTTGGTGGCGAAGCGGATCGCCTTGCCATTCTCGTCGACGACCGTGAGGTGCTTGCCAGGCGCCGTCTTGTACCGGCCACGCCAGTAGTTCCCGCGCTTCTCCGCGAAGCCCAACTTGCGTCTTCCTCCTGTGCTCTCGGTTTGAGGCTGGGCGCGGTCGCGCTACGCGACGGTCTCGTACTGGGTACGACGAGGCGGTCGGGCCCGCAGACGCCCTGTCGGCGGAGCCGTAGTCGGCCCAGGGGGCTGGGCGGCACGATTCCGGGCGGTGGGAGGACTTGTGACCGTTGGACCGGCCGGCGCACTGCTCGCGGATCGCTTCGGGCGCTCTTCGTGGAGGCGGACGATCCCGGCGAGGTGTTCGGCGGTGAAGCGGTAGGCGCGGCCGACTCGGGTGTGCGGGATGAGGCCGCGTCGGGCGCGGTCCTTGACCCACCAGGCGGAGCAGCCGAGGGCTTCGGCGATCTCTTCGGGGCGGTAGAGCCGCTGCAAGGGGGCTTCGGGCTCTGTGCTGGGGCGGTGGCGCACGGTGGCGGGGGGTATCGCGGAGGGGTGCAAGAAGCGCGGGTCCTCTCTCGGTTGGGGGGAGTCTCGGTCAGCGGTTCTGGACGAGGCTCGTCACGTGGCGATGGGCCCGTGCAGCAGCGTGAGTGGCGAGACTCGGAGGGCTTCGGCGATTGCGACCAGGTCGTCGACGTCGCATCGACGCTGGGCACGTTCGATGCGGGACAGCATGGTGTTGGACGTCGGGTGACCGAGCAAGGTCATGCGGACGGCCAACTGGCGCTGCGAGAAACCGCGTTCGGTGCGGAGGATTTCGATGGTGCGGGCCGTCCGCATTCCTGCGGGTCCGATTCCCAATGAGCGTGCGGGCATGGCTCCATTTGTAGCGTCCATTCGCCGGTTTGGTTAACCGGCGATCGTGGTCTATGTTCCGCTCGCTCGGTTCCTCTGACGAAGCGGATCCCCGGGTCGAGAGGGGCCGGAAACCGGCACATCGATCGACCCTCTGACGTGGGGTGTTGTGTTGTAGCTTCCCCTCCGGCGGGAGGTCAACTGCTTCTCGATGTGATGCTTCTGGCTCGGCATCCGGGGCAACTATTTCGGCAACCGCGAATCGTGCCCTACCCTTTTCGAGCTGCCTGCTTTTTGGGCAGCCTTTCTGCCGTGAGAGATTGCGCTGGATAGGGCTGGACTTGCACGGCCTGGGTGTGGCTATGTTGACGACACCCCCAGAAAGCGAGAGCGGCCATCAGCGTGCCCCTCGCTGCCGAAACCGGACAACTCCCCTGCCCCTGAAGCCCGTATCGCCACGATCGACGGTGAGCCGTGGGTGCCAGCCCGCCCACCTGCAACCGAGTGAGGAACCGACCTCTTGGCCCGAATCCGCACCATCAAGCCCGAAGCCTTCGTCTCCGAGTCCCTGGCCGGCGTCTCCCTGACCGCCGAGCGCACCTTCTTCGGCCTGCTCACCCAGGCCGACGACCAGGGCCGCCACCGCGACCACGCCGCGATCATCGCCGGACAGCTGTGGGTCCTGCGTCCGAACCACGGGCCCGAAGACGTCGAGAAGGACCTCGCCCAGCTCTCCGATGCCGAACTGATCTGCCGCTACAAGGGCCCAGGCGACAAGAACTATCTGCACGTCGTCACCTGGCACGAGCACCAGAAGATCAACCGGCCCAGCAAGAGCCGCCTTCCCGCCTGCCCCCGACACGACACCCAGGCCGGAGCCACGCCGAGCGCTGTCGACGTCGACATCACGGAGCCCTCACTGCCGCCTCACGGAGCCCTAGGTGAGGGCGCACGGAAGACGCGCGAACCTGCAGCGAATCCGGACGCCGATGACGAAATAGCAGGTCAGGGCGGCTTCGCGGAGTCCTCCATGAGGGCTCACGGAGGACTCCCGGAGCCGTCCGTGAAGCCTCACCGTCCGGATCTAGGACCTAGGATCATGGATCTAGGAAGTACCCCTTCGGGGGGCGCAAGCGCCCCCGCGCCCGACACCGTCTCGGCCAAGCAGCTCCTTGCCGAGTACGTCGCCGCGTGCAACCACCGCCCGCCGGGCGCCTTCCTGAACCATCTGGGCGGGCAGCTGCGCAAGCTGCTCGACGAGGGCATCGCCCCCACCCACCTCCGGGCCGCCCTCGAACGCCATCGAGCCAAGGGCCTGTCCCCGAGCGTCCTGCCCAGCCTCGTCCACGAGGTCATGAACGCCGCCTCCCCTGCCACGTCCGCCGCCCACAGGGCTTGGACGAACCCCACCGACATCGTCGCCGCCTACGGAGATGACCTCTGACCGCCACCCTCACCCGCGCACCCCAGCGCGTCGGCCCGCTCGCCGACCGGCTCAACGGCATCCTGACCAACCGCGGCATCGACCCCGCCGCTGCCGCCGAGGAGCCAGAGCCTGAACCGGTCACCGCCCTGGAGCTGGCGGATGCCCGTATCCCGGCCCGCTACCGCCGTGCCCTGGCCGACCACTTCCAGATCACCGCCTGGGCCGACCAGATCGCCGGGGCAGGACGCCCTGGCCCTGGCGGACCGGGTATCGCCGAGGGCCCGTCACTGCTGATCGCCGGCCCCACGGGTACGGGCAAGACCTACCAGGCGTACGGCGCTGTCCGGGCCCTCCTGAGCCGAGGCGTCCGCCTGCGCTGGGAGGCCACCACCTCCGCCGACCTGCACGCACGGCTCCGCCCTCGCGCAGGCCACGACGGCGAACGGGATCTGCAGACGCTCACCCGCTGCCCGCTGCTGCTCCTGGACGACCTCGGCGCGGCCAAAACCAGCGAGTGGACCGAGGAGCTCACCTACCGGCTCATCAACCACCGGTACGAGCACATGCTCCCCACCCTCATCACCACCAACCTCCCCACCGCCGAACTACGCACCGCGCTCGGCGACCGCGTCGCCTCCCGCCTCGCCGAGATGACCGAACGCGTCATCCTCACCGGCCCCGACCGACGCCGCACCGCGCCAGCCGTCTGACCGGCCGGCGCTCTCTTCCGCACCGTCTCGCATCGCCCGCCCGCGCTTCCGCCTGCCCTCGAACGTGAGGGCCCCTTGGAGAGCCTCTGCATGACACCTGGCACCACCACGCTCATCAACGTCAACGGCACCGGCACATCCGTCCTGCCGCACTGGATCACCGCTCCTGCGGCCATCGCGGTGCTGCTACTCGTCGCCGCCCTGTCTGCTGCACGGCTCCTGCGTCGGCGCCGGCGAAAGCAGGACGCCGGACGGCGCCGTAACACCGCCGCGATCCCGATCGCCGCCGTCGCCGCGATCGGCTGCACTGCCTACAGCGCGGACACCAGCTGGCGGTTCGCCGCCGACTACCTCGACATGGGCAGCACCATCGAGCGCGCCGCGATGTTCGCCGCCGCCGAGCTCGCCCTGTTCGCGACCGCCCTGCTGGCCCGGCAGAACCTCAACGGCCCGAAGCAGGCGCCCGGGCTGCCCGGCACCCTCACTTGGGTGATCACCGCTGTGCAGGTCCTGCCCGCCTACGCCGAATCCGGGCCCGTGGGCGGAACGGTGCGGGCCTTCGTCGGCCCGGTCATGGCGGCCATGCTCTGGCACCTGGCCATGGGCATCGAGCTGCGTCACCGCAGCCCGCACGCCGACTCCCGCAGCCTGGCCGCCGTCCTCGCCCGCCAGGCACGCGAACGGCTCCTCGCCCGGCTCTCGATCGCAGACCGGGACGCGGACGCCGCCCGGATCATCCGCGAGCGCGCCCTTGACCAGGCCGTCACCCTGATTCTCCGCGCAGAGGCCATGACGCCCTCGAAACGCACCAAGTGGCGAGGCCGGCGCCTCACCCGCCGCCTGCACCAGGCTCTGGAGCAGGCCGACGTCGACCGCGACGAACTCCAAGACGAGCTGCTGCTGCGCAAGCTCGCCACCCGCCAGCAGGCCACTGCCCTTTCCTCCAAGCCACTGCCCGCGCGCTGGCCCGATACCACCGCGCGCACGAGGGGCGGCTCCGCGACGGGCCGCCCGCGGGCCACGGCAGAAGAACGGGCAGAGACTCCGGGCCGCCCGCCCACCAAGGTCGCGGGCGATGACACCGCCGACCGGGCAGCCCGCCCTCAGCCCGAAACCCGCCCGCAACAGCCCGCCCGCGCCACCGTCAGCCCGGAACCAGAACCGGGCGAGGGGCCACCGGACGACGATCCAGGAACGGTCTCGCGGGCGGAGTCGAATCGCCCGGGCTCCAAACCGCGCGCGACACGGGCCCTCCTCAATAAGTACGCCCAGGACCTCTACCGCGAGCACGGACGTCTCTCCCGTGACCTGCTGGAGGGCGCCGTGCGCAAGGACGGCTACAGCGTGGCCAGCGACACCGCCGGAGAGGTGGTCCGCACCGTCAAGGCCGAGCTGCCGACCGCGCCCGCCGGCCACCCGCGCTGAGACGCCACCCAACATCTGAGGAAGACCGCTCAATGCATGACTCGTACCTCGAACTACACAACACCCAAAGGGAGATCACTACGCCCACGCCGACGGCAGCAAGCAATGGCGTTGGACCGTCCATGGGCCGGTCCGACGCGAGCTCCTCCGCCCCAGGGGTGGCGGAGGAGGAGCTCCGGCGCGAGGGCGCGCCGGAGCAAGAGGCGGGGGTGGGCGGGGACGTCGCCGCTGAGCAGCAGCCAGCTGTCGCGCGCGCTACCGGTGAAGCCGCCCTCTATCGTGTCCTGCGCCGCCGCGAGCGCTGTGACGACGGCCGTCGAGAAGCCCGTGTCGATGCTCGCTACAGCGAGGACGAGAAGGCCGCGATCGTAGCCAGGGCCAAGCAAATGGGCATGGCCGGCGCCCACCTGGTCGGTGCGGTCGTCATGGCCTTCGTCAACGGTGAGACGCACCTGCCCGACCAGCGCACGGTCTACGACGACGCGATCGACGAGTTCGCCGCGCTGCGCACCCAGATCGCCCGGATCGGCACCAACGTCAACCAGATCGCCCGCCGCCTCAACTCTGACGGCGATCCACACCCTGTGGACGCCTCCGTCCTGGAGCGGGCAGAACGCCTCCTGTCCACTGCCCAGGACGCGGTGAAGGCCGTGGACGAGGCAGCTTTCCGGGCCGCCGGGCAGAAGGTAGGCCGCGCGTGATCGCCAACATCGTCAAACCAGGCAGCCACACCCGAGGCGTGCTGAGGTACCTCTTCGGGCCGGGAACCGCCACCGTGCACACCGACCAGCACATCGTCGCCTCCTGGGACGGCTTCGTGCCCGACCCCGGCCCCGAAGACAGCCCCGGCCACAACGAGCGGATGGACCAGCTCGCCAAGGCCCTCGACCTGCGCGTCAGGCAGGCCGGCGACCATGCCCCCGGGGGGCACGTGTGGCACTGCTCTCTCCGCGCAGCGCCCGAGGACCGCATCCTCACCGACGCCGAATGGGCACAGGTGGCGCGCCGCATCGTGCACGCCACCGGCATCGCCCCCATGAACGATCCGGACGGCTGCCGGTGGATCGCGGTGCGTCACGCGGACGATCACATCCACATCGTCGCCACCAAGGTGCGCGGCGACCTGCGACCACCCCGCAACTGGAACGACTACCACCGCGCCATGACCGAACTCACCCGCATCGAGGAGGAGCTCGGACTCACCCGCATCCCGCGCGGGCGCCGCGCCGCCGCCGACACCCGGGCCGCCAAGCGCCCCACCCGCGCCGAGCAGGAGAAGGCCAGGCGCACCGGCCGCACCAAGACGGTGCGCGAGGAACTTCGCCACGTCGTACGCACGGCGCTCGCCCGTGCCGAAGACCTGGACGGGTTCTTCAACCTGCTCGCCGACACCGGCCTCCAGGTCGAAACCCGAACCCTGCCTTCCGGCGATCTGCAGGGCTACAAGGTCGCGCTGCCCGGCGACACCAACGCCGACGGCGAGCCCGTCTTCTACTCCGGCTCCAGCCTCGCCACCGACCTCTCCCTCCCCAAGATCCAACAGCGTCTCGCCGCCGTCGAAGTCTCCGTAGTGGACACCTCACCGGCCGGACGTCGGCCCAACCCGTGGCACCAGGCCGCCGCCGCAACCGAACGTATCCCCCACCACATCGGCCACAGCCCCGCCGACGTCGCTCAGGCCCACCTTGCCGCCTTCGGCGAGGTCCTCTATGCCCTGCCTCTATACGCCCCCGCCCACCTGAAGGCCGAACTCCGCCGGGCCGCCGTCGCCTTCGAGCACGCAGCCCACACCCGAGCGCGCGTCGACCACCAGCACGCCCGCGCCCTGCGCGGCGCGATCAAGGGCATGCGCCACCAGCCCACCGACGGCAGCGGTCTGGCGATGCTCCTGGACGCAGCCATCCTCGTCGTCACCGCCGTCCAGCGCCGCAACGCGCTGCACCACCACGACCGCCAGGTCGCCGCCGCCCGCCAAGCCCTGGTCCACCTCCGGGCTGCCTACGACCAGACGGTTCCCGAGCCTCTGGCCGCGATGGCCAGTCTCAAGCCTCCCGTGAACACCGTCCGCCGGTACGCCCAACACGTGCGCGACGCGGTTCCCGTCTACGCCGCGCAGATCCTCGCCGAGTCCGCCTGGGAGGCTCTGGCAGCCACCCTCGCCGCTGCCGAGGCAGCCGGGCATGATCCGGCCGAGCTTCTGCACCACGCAGCAGGGCAACGTTCGTTGGACGACGCCACCTCGCCGGCCAGGACCCTCACCTGGCGCATTCAACGCCTCGGCGACCGGCACGTGCCCAGCCCTCAGGCACGTGCCGCCCGCGCCCGCAGCCCGCGCGTAGCCCACGTCCCGTCCACTGCGCGGACCATCGCCGGAACGCCTCCCGCGTCCACGGCGGCGCCGTCCCGCAGGCACCGGTCGCGGTGAGCACAGACCATGCCCCGAGTACCACCCGGTAACCTGCCCTGAACCACGGATCCCAGTGCAGCAACGTCTACGCCACCATGGCCGACGAGGACTACGCGGAATACGACCACCTGGTCAAGATGGTCGCCGCACGAAAGGGCCGCGAATACAACGCCGAGCACGAAGACAACTGACCGTACGGACACCAACGGCGGCCCACCGGGTTGGGCCGCCGTTGCGGTAGGACTGGAGCGGCTACCGATGCACCGCGGCGCGGGACGCCGCGGCTTTGCCGGTCGGTCCTGGTCACCGTGCCGGTCCCCGGTCCTGGTCAGATCGAGAAGCGTTCCTAATACAGCTCCGCCACTCCTGGGGCATGGGTTCGACAGTCGGGCCATCGACCTTGTTCAGCTCAAGCCCCGCCCCTGACCAGCGGGTTGGCGCTTTCCGCCCGAACGGTACGAAAATCATCGGCCATGTCGGACACATTGTGGGTCGCGATCGGATCCCTGGGCACCGCCGCCGGTTTCGGCGTCATCGCCTACCAGTCGGCCCTTATGCGCAAGACCGTCAAGGTCTCGCAGGACGCGCTCCAAGTAGCGCAGAATGCGCTCGTCGCCTCCGAAACGGTGGCGATCGACGCAGCCCGTACACGCCTGGACGCCCAGGCGCCCGCGGTGAGCGTACGGTTCACCGAGGTGCAGTGGCCGCCGTACGCCTGGTCTCACGTCGGGATGCCCGTCAATCCGTGGCCCAACGGCTACGACTGGCACTTCCCGGAGAAGGAGAACGAGCGCATCGTCCTCCAGGCCCGCGTCGTGGTCGAGAACCGGGGAGACCGCTACGTCAACGTCGAGTACGACGGCGACCTCGTCAAGAAGATCGAGCACCGCGCGGTGCCTGCGACCCCGCACGCCCTCTGGCCCCAGCAAGGGAACGGCGTAAACCCCAACCTGTTCCTTCAGAAGGATTTCACGATCAAGGAGCTGTCGGAGAACTACGAGGCGCAGCAGGAGGGTCGTCCGCTCCCTCACCGCGTGACCGGCGTCATCACGGTTCACGACAGCCGGGACAACGGCGTCACCGACACCTGGGAACTGGAGCTGACCGGATGCCCGGTCCGGCCCCATGAGAGCCGTACGGGCGTCTGGCTCATCGACCACGAGACCGGGTCCGAAGCTCTGGAGTTCGTGGGTCACCCGCCGTACGAGCGCACGTACTGGATTTCGCGGCAGCGCGGGAAGCGGCTCCCCGATCCCGCCTACGCGCTCGACGCGAGCGGCAACCCGAGTCTGCCGTCGTCGCCTCCTCAGCTGCCGTAGGCCCAGCCAAGGGTACGGGTGGCTGGGCTTGAGCATCGGCCACCCGTACCGGGTGCTATGCACTGCGCTTCCGGAGCAACGCCCTGATCTGCTTCAGCTCCTCCAGCACTCGGTCGACAGCTGCATCGAGGACGAGCACCGGGTCGTTCGCGGACCAGAAGCGCACCACTTCCTCAAGTTCACGTCGCCAGAACGCCTCGCCGTCCTTGACTTCGAACTGAAGGTGCCGGGCCAGCTCAGCGAAGCCAGGGCCGGCGGTACCGGTGTCCTGGTTCACGACGAGCGCCGAGAGCATGGGGCGGCCGTGCTCCACTTCGTACATGCTGACGTGGCCGAGCGCGGGGAACATGGTCCGGAACGGAGGCCGAGTCATGCCAGGGTTCCGTCCTTCAGGGTCAATCACCTGGCCGAGGCCCTTGTAGCTGATGCAGGCGGCGCCGGGCTTCCCCGGATCGCCCTCCTGCGCGAGCTTGAGAAGGGCGCGGTGGATGTCGCGTTCTGCGGGAGTGAGCGTGATCATGTGAACTCCGCGTAGGGAGGCGGCCCGTGGGCCGGATGTCCGTGGACTTCGTGCTCGTAAGCGCGGGGCGACTGTAGCGCGCACACCACTCGGAACAACAGACAGGCGGCTGGACTCGTGGGCCAAGTCCAGCCGCCTATACGGGTGGTGTCAGGGCATGGGGGCGCCGTCAGCCGAGGGTCCCCGCTCGGGTTGCCACCCGAAGTCCTGGCAAGTTTGGGCAAGTTCCTGGCCTGAGGGCTCAGTCACGGGCAAGCTCTGGCACAGAGATCGTTACCGGCATCCGAGGAGGACATCATGGCCCTGCGCAAGCTCGGCAAGGATCCGGAGAGTCCCAGTGGCGGCTCGCCCACCATCTACCTCGACGAGGAGAAGGACAGCTACCTCGTGCAGGGGTGGAAGGTGAAGGACGCCGAGCGCCTCGGGCAGATGGACATCCCCGGCCACGAGTCGGTGGTGGAGATCCCGCGGCGCATGGTGCAGTTCTTCCTGGAGGTGAAGAAGGATGACGAGGCCCCCGACGTTTGAGGAGCTCTTCCGGGACTGCCGGCGGACGGCCGTCCATCTGGAGATGCGCGACGCCTACATGAAGTCGGACCCTGCCTTCATCGATTGGAAGGCCGGGGAGGTCCTCGACCCCGCCCAGCGCTGGGCCGACTGGCACGCCATCGTCACGGAGGCGACCTCGCGAGGCGTCGAGGTCCGACGTGCCCGCGTCGTCTCGACACCGGTCAGTGAGTACATCCGCTTCGAGTACGACGTGACGGACGGACTGAACATCGCCGCTGGCGAAAGCGTGCGGTGGCTCTCGCGGCGCGACGCGACCGACATCGCTCTTCCGGGCAACGACTTCTGGCTGTTCGACTCCGGCCTCGTCCTCGTCAACCACTTCGACGGCGACGGCGAGAACATGGAGGTGGAACTCACAGAGGACCCGGAGGTGGCGAAGCTCTGCGAGTCGGCCTTCGAGGCCGTGTGGCAGCGGGGAACACCTCACGCCCAGTTCGAGCTGGCCTGACAGTTCGAACAGCAGCCTCGCACCGACATGTCATCACCATCTTCGAGCGTCCAGGAAGCCCGCAAGGCGCTCGGGCTACGCCTCGCCGAAATCCGGAAAACAGCCGGGCTCACCAAGCGAGCTCTGGCCCAGAGCCTGGGCTGGCACGAGTCGAAGGCTTCGCGCTTCGAGAGCGGCACCCGCGCGCCCTCGGAGCGCGACCTTCGCGCCTGGTGTTCCGCGTGTGGCGCCGAGGGCGAAACAGAGGACCTCATCTCGACAGCCCGCGGAATTGAGGGCATGTACGTCGAGTGGCGGAAGATGGAGCGCCACGGCCTCAAATGGGCTCAGGAGTCCGTGCTTCCTCTCTGGGAGCGCACCGAGCGCTTTCGCATTTACTCGCCTTGGCTCATCCCTGGGCCCGTGCAGACGGCCTCGTACATCACCGCACTTCTGACCTCCATTCGGGACCGCCGAGGGCTCATCGACGATGTGCCGGCGGCCGTCAAGGTGCGCGTGGAAAAGCAGCAGGTCGTCTATGGGAAGCACACGTTCGCCATCCTGCTGGAGGAGAGCGTGCTGCGGTACCGCATAGGCGGCACCGAGGTCATGGCAGGCCAGCTCGGCTATCTCCTCAGCGTTATGGCTCTGCCGTCGGTAAGCATCGGCATCATCCCCCAGGACGCCGACCGGTCGGGCCTCTGGCCCGTTGAAGGGTTCTTCCTGTACGACGACGAGTTGGTGAACGTTGAATTGATCTCGGCCCATCTCACCGTCGTCCAGAATCACGAACTTGCCATGTATGCCAAGACGTTCAGCGAACTGGCGGAACTTGCCGTCTACGGCCCCGCCGCACGTGAACTCATCACGTCAGCCATCGAATCTCTAGGGTGAACGTCGGGCAAGTTCCGGCACATTCATAGAGGCCCGGCCACCCCCCTTCCTAGCTTTGTCGTCACGGCTGAAAGCGTGCTCCGGAGGGGCCGGTGATGACAGTGGCAAGTACGGGCAAGAAGGCCGAGACGGCCGAGGACATCGAGGACGACGACGCCCCCATCAACGTAGAGGCGATCTCCTCGCAGACGAATTCCATCCTCGCCCTGCGAATGGGCACCACGACCCGCGCGGCGATGGACAGGCAGGTGCCGGCGATCGCCCGTCACCTGAACCGGTTGCTCCGCGAGGACCTGGGAGCCGACGACGACAGCGAGGTCCGGCAGCTCCGCCGCAGGGGAACCAGGTTGGTCGATCTCACGAACCGGCCGACCGCCGAGACACCTTCCTTCGGGACCTACCTGTACCTCCGCGATGCCGCCCTTCTCACGCGGCGACTGCTGTGGGTCTATTCCGAGCGGAACGGGCTGGAGGCGCCGTGAGCATCAGGGACGACCAGATCGTTCGGGAGCTCTCCCACTACATCCACGAGCACCCCGCCGACAGGATGGCGTTGCTGCCGGTCTACGACGCGGCCCGCGACCACGCGCAGCGCCGAGCCTGTACCCATGACCAGCGCTGCCCCCTTGTGATGGCAGGAGCCGTCGTAGTCGACGAATGCAGTCGCGTCCTGTGCCTGCGGCACGAAGGGGGTTACGCACTCGCGGAGGCGGAGCCGGAGGACGCGGACGACTCCCTCAGCGAGGCGGCCCTGCGCCTGCTGGCAGAGCAGGCCGGCATCCAGGACGTTTGGACGCAGCCCGGCGCCGAGGGGCCGTTCCTGGTCGATGTCACCAGGCCGGGGCAGCACCGGTACGGGCCCCGTCTCCGAGTCGGCATCCGATACCTCTTCCGGGCCCATTCGGGCACCGTGATCCCGTCGGTGATCGAGACGGGTGCGGCGGCCTGGGTGCCTCTCACGGAAATAGGCATCCCGTCGGTCCGCAGCCGTGTGGAGCGCCACCTGATCGGAATCCTATGAGTCCCCGAAGCCAACAACTCGCCTATGTCGTAAGCCTCGTCGCCATCGGAGGCTCCCTGTTGCTGGGCATCTGGAGGGGCTGATGTACGAACGCAGGGCCAAGGAACTGCCCTCTGTACCGCCTCCGCCTGTCGGAACGATGGGAACGCCCCGGCCACCGGGCGATGTCCGCGTCGGTGACTTCGTCTACCTGGACGGTGAGTACCAGCGCGTGCGGGACATGAGGTCCGCCGGCACCGCAGCCCATCGCGTACTGATCTTTGCCGGGCGGGAGCCCTGGGTCATGCGAGAGGCCCGGACGACGTACCGACCCATCGGCTTCGGCTGATCCTCAGCCCAGTTCGGGAATCGCACCGTCACTCTCACCTCACTATGCGAGGAGCTTTGTCATGCGCTTTCGCAAGATCCATGGCGCCGGGAACGACTTCGTGCTGCTCTCCGGCCTCGGGCCTGACGACGACAAGGAGTGGCCGAAGGAGGCGGAGCGTCTGTGCGCCAGGCGTACCGGCGTAGGTGCAGACGGCCTGGTCATCAGCCGATTGATCAGCCACAGGCCGCCTGTCCTCGAAGTCACCTGCTTCAACGCGGACGGCTCGCTCGCCACCATGTGCGGCAATGCCCTGCGGTGCTCCGCCTGGGCCGCCCACCGCGATCACGGCTTCCGGCAGATGTGTCTTCGCATGGACGGCGTGGAGCACGAGGGGGTCGTCTCCGACGACTCCGTGTGGGTCACGGCCGAGCTGGGCGAAGTACTCCCCCGGCGTTTACAGACGGTCATCAACGGCAGACCGACCTGGTTCGACAGCGCCCACACCGGCACGGAACACGTCGTGGCGATCGTGAACGACGTGGCCGCCATCGACGCGGAGGTCGTCGGGCACCTCGTCCGCCACCACGCCGACCTCGCCCCGCTGGGGACGAACGTCAACTTCGTCCAGCTCGCCGGCCACCAGGCGCTGAAGATCCGCACCTACGAGCGCGGGGTCGAGGCGGAAACCCTGTCGTGCGGAAGCGGGGCGGTCGCGGCCGTCGTCGTCGCCACGATGCGCGGACTGGTGGCCCGACGCGCCGTCACCGTCCACAACCGCGCCGGGGAGCCGCTCACGGTCCGGCCGCATGACGCCCGACCGGACCGGACTCATTGGGTCGGCGGCCCGGTCACCAATACCTTCGAAGGGGTACTCGCATGACTCTCTTCCTCAGCCCCAGCTCGACCCTTGCGGTGCGGAAGGCCGCCGAGGAGCTTCGCGAGTGGGGCCAGAGCCGCCAGGGCCTCGGCGTCGCGCTCGTCTACGGGCCGGTGTCCGCCGAGGACAGGCTCTACCACGCAAAGTGCCCCGTCGAGCAGCGATCGGTCACCGCCCTGGCTGGGGCACTGGAAGAGATCGGCGTCCGCTGGAAGGTGCTGGACCCGTGCGAGCCCGACTTCATCATGGAACTGGTCGAGTACGACGTGGTCCTCTCGAACCTGCACGGTCCCTACGGTGAGGACGGCCGGCTGCAGGGGCTGCTCGACTACCTTCGCGTGCCCTACTGCGGCAGCGGAGTCGGGGCATCCGCGGTGGCCGCAGACAAGATCCTCTGCAAGCGCGTGATGCTGGCCCTCGGCGTCCCTACGCCCGGCTGGCACGTCTGGACCGGCGGCCCCGCGACGTGGAACGGGCGCCCGGTGATGGTCAAGCCGCCCTTCGGCGGATCCAGCGTGGGCATGAGCCTCGTACGCGATCCGGCGGATCTGCCCAGCGCCCTGGCAGACGCCGCCGGCGACGTGGGCACGTCCGTGCTCGTCGAGGAGTACGTGACCGGCACGCCGGTGACCGTGGGGCTCCTGGAGCTGCCGGGCGGCTCGGTCGTCGTCTTCCCGCCGCTGGCCACCGAGGCAGCCGGCGCCGACTTCTACGACGCCGACACGAAGCTCGACGTGGACTCCAGCGGCACCGTGACCGTGCGCGCCGCCAACCTGGCGCCCGACGTACTGGACAAGATCACCGGGGACGCCCGAATCCTGTGGGACGGTATCGGGCTGCGCGGCTCGGCGCGCATCGACTTCATCCTCGCCGAGGACGGCGAACGGTACGTGCTGGAGGTCAACAGCACACCGGGCATGTCCCGTGACAGCAACTTCGTGGTGGGGGCGGCGATGGTCGGACTCACGCACACGGACGTCGTGTTGGCCATGTTGCACGAGGCCCTGGGCCGCCCGCCCTACGATGTCCCCCTGCCCACTCCCGCGTTCGCCGGCACCACACGGGCTCGGGAGGCTGCCGTCTCGCCGTAGGAGCCCGCCGCTGTGCCGCGCGTCCACGAGGTCCCCATGTGCCGTCAGCTCATCGCCCCAGCAGAGTGGGATCTGCACGGAGGATGGGCTCTCGGGGACAGAATCGAGTGGTCCAACCGGGCGTGCGGCCTGGCATCTCTGAGAATGATCCTCCTCGCCTACGGGCGCGAGGCCCCGACGGTCACGGAGCTCCTGAAACTCGCGGTCAAGCACGAGGTCCTGACCCCGCGCGGAGCACTCCACGCGGGGATCGCGAGCCTCGCGACCGACCTCGGCGTCCCCTCGACCGCCGAGCCGGTCCCGGCCGAAGATCTGACCAGGCGCCTCGACGACGCCCCGCTCATCGTCTCCGTGACCGAGCAGTTCCCCGACGACGGCCGCGCCGGCGGCCACCTCGTCATCCTTCGCGGCTACGAGAACGGCCCCGACCCCACGATCCACTTCCGGGACCCGTCGGCCTGGGGCCAGACGCACGACCGAGTCCCCCTCAGCCGCCTGTCCGCTTCCTACACCGGCCGCGCGATCGCCTTCGCGCCCCTCATCCATAACGGAGACTCTTGATGACCGAGGCAGACGGCGACACGACCGAGGCCGCAGGCGGCCGGAGGATCGCCGTACTCGGAGAGATGCTGGAACTGGGCGACGAGGCCGTCGAAGCCCACCGCGAGGTCGGACGCATGGCCGCCGAGAACGGCGTCGATCTGATCGTGGCGGTCGGAGACACACTCGCCAAGCAACTCGCCCTCGCGGCCGGCGCGGCGGGCGTACCGGACATCGCGATGGTCGGCGACAACCGCACCGCCGCCGCCTACCTGGCCTCTATCCTCCAGCCCGGCGACGTCGTTCTTGTGAAGGCGTCCCGCGGCGGCCAACTCTGGCAGATCGCCCAAGCACTCACCGGGCAGCCCGTCACCAGCCTCTGAGCAGCCGCGCCAGCTCGCCAGTGCGAAGGCTCCCCCAGCTATCGGCCGTTGAGTTCGGAACGGCACGCCGCGCAGTACATGGCCGCATGGCGTCCGTGCCGACGCATCAGCTGACCGCAGCCTGCACACAGCCCCAGCTCCCACGGTGGGCACCCCAGCGCGGCCGAGGCGGCAGCCCGCTCGACGGATGTGATCAGCGTCGGCTTCACGGACCGCTGCAGCGGCATCCGCGGCAGGGTCACGCCACCGGTGGGCTGTCCCAGATCACGGATGGGCCGAGCGTCGCTGACGAACCATCCCTCTTCGCCGGCGCGGCACGTCCGGTCGATCTCCTGTTCGGCGAAGGTGATCTGGTCGTCCTCCTCCTGCTCCGGCGCGAGAGGAAGCGGCACCTTCTCCCCGACCAGCTCCCGCCATAACTCGCAGTCGTCCGCCGGTACCCACATGTGCCGTCCGGCCCGACCGCTGCCCCGATTGGGCACGTAGACGGGCACACTCTCCCCCGTCGCGCTGGACAGAACGAGATCCTCGATCTGCACGGGCTTCTTCTCCGGCTGGCACAGCGCGGGCAGGAACCACTCGGCATGAATCGCGCCGCAGTGGCCGGCCCCTTGGGACAGCGGGCAGTGGCGGTCACTGCTGGGCACGCACTTCCAGACCTGGAGGTAGCGGTACCCGCCGCGAATCACCATCTCCTTGCCGTCGGTGATGTCCTTCCAAGGCATGTCGTCCACGCGGGCCCATGGCGCCCGGTCGATCAGCGAGGCCGTACGGTCCTTCGCCACCCAGAGGGGCGTGATGTCGTGCTGTACGGCGTTGACGGACCGACGGTGCACGCTGCTGGGGCTGATGTGGTGGTACTGGATCTCCCAGCCAACGCGGATACCCGCAGGCCCGGTGACGAGAGCATCGGAGACACTCCGCCGATTCGCGGTGGGGACTTCAGCATCTGCATCCAGACCGCAGCGCGAGGCCGTCTCGACGATCCGCTCCTTCGTGGCCTTGTGCTGTGCGCTCTCCGCTGGGGTCGCCTTGTGCGTGATCGGCAGATGTGATGCCACAAGCGGCCGACGACCACCGACGCGGCCCCGGCGGATGAACATCCACGGTGACTTTCCGCCGGACTCCGACAGGCATTCGCGGCCGTCGTGGTGCGCGAGACATTCGAGCAACTGCGGGTCTCGGTCAGCGACGCTCGCAGTGATCTCTCGGAGCAGATCGGGACGATCATCGTGACCGAGGTCAGGCAGGGACAGATTGATCTCTATGCCATATCCGGTGTGCCATACCCCGTTTGCCATCTCAACACCATAAGGAGCACCACTGACAGTCGAAAAGGTCGCCTGGGAACATACGGAGTGCGGGTGAGGAATGCGAGTCCTCGGAAGGACGGAAATCTCCGACTGCCGTGAGAGGACTCAGCACGAGTCCTTCTCTAGTTGACCAGCGCCATCACGTACTCCAGCAGCGCGTACATGAGCTTCGGCTTGCATCCAGCGGTACGAGCCGCCTCAGCGTACGTCGGATTCAAAGGAGGGCTTAGCACCGAGGCCCCCACGTGGACCAGCCTGGCTGCCACAGCATCGCGCTCTAGAACGCGCTCCTTGCGTGTGATGCGTGAGAGTTTCTCCCGATCAAGGAACACCATCAGCTGGGGAATAGCGTCAGCACTTCCGGGGTGGTCGACCTCTCACTCTCCTCGGATGCATCCAGCGCAAGGCGCGGCCTCGTCATGGTCGCGGTCGCGTAGACCTCGTTCGCAAGCTCGAAGGGCAGTCCCGAGCGGGAGACAAGATCATCAAATGAAACGCCCGTCTCCTCGCACAGACGGACCGCCTTCTCAAGCAAGAGGGGTGCTTCACGAGGTCCGAGGTCGCAAGGCTCCGGATCGCCGTGCTGAGAGAGCATCATCATGGCGCGCTTGTACGTGGTCTCCCGGAAGACACCGAGGGCATGGGCCCGGTAGACGAGTGCCTTGAGAGACGTGCCCCACCGTCGCTTCAGCCCGTAGAGCGCCTCCCAGTCGAGCCTCTGCGGCAACTCCGCAAGGATCTCGGCACTGGGCATCAAGAACTCGGCGGCGAAGTCATGTGCCTGGTTCTCGACAATGCGGCTGCCGGGCTCAGCGTCAAGGTGCATGACCAAGTGCCCTGCTTCGTGAGCGGCATCGAATCGCGACCGAGCCTTGTCGTTCTTGGCTGGGTTCCGGAAGACCAACGGCCTGCTCCCGTACCAATGCGAGAAGGCGTCCACCCGCTTCGACATGGGCGGTAGCTCCAGGACCACGGCGCCATGGGCTTCGAGTAGTCGGGTGACATGGGGGATCGGGCCGCTGGACACCCCCATGGCATCGCGTGCATCGCGGGCCACGGCCGCGATGTCCGCTCTGCTCGGCTCGGCGGGCAGGGCCAGTCGTGGCAGTGCCGCAGGGGGAAGTTCCACGTAGTGCTCGACGGTTGTAACCAGCCGCCAGACGATCTTGCCGAACGCAACCGCCTGATCCCGCTGCAACTGCGTGGTCGCCCTGAGGCTTCGGAAGTGGGCGGCACTGGGCACTGTTGGATGCGGGTGCCCCGTAGCAAAGAACGTCGCAGGCACCCCCAAGGCCATGGCCAGCTGCGCAACGACCGTGGCCGAAGGCCGACTCTGCCCCAGCTCGTACTGACTGACCGCTGCCGGCGTGAGATCCACCTTCCTGGCAAGCTCGTTCTTGCGCAGCCCTCGAAGCTGTCGGGCCGTAGTCAGAGCTTCGGGTTCGAAGGAGCGGGAGGCGAGTTCAGCGCCTCTCGATCCTCGTGGCGGTGTCGGCATGGATTTCTCAGTCTGTGTTCTCGCGCTCGTTGCGCGTCTCTTCGGTGCGCCAGCGAAGCGGCAGCTCGTTCTCTTCGAGGTCGGTGTGGTCGGGCGCCTTCGGTGCCTTCTCCGCAGCGGGTCGACCCTCGTCGGAATCCGTTTGAGACGGCAGTTGGCCATCTCGATCCGAAACTCCCTCCGGGGGTAGCCCACCCAGGTCCCCGAGCACGTCCTCGGTCGACCGCGGAGCCGGGAGGCTCATCTGGAGATCATTGTGGATCTCGACGGTGCCATCAAGCCAGGGCGAACCGCCTTCTCGGTTGTCTCGCGGAAGCCCCACTTCGAGGACGCAGTTTCCCGTTTCCGGGTCGCCCGTGTGCATGATCCGAACATGCCCCTGTCGAACGGCCTCAGCGAAGCTCTCGGCCCAGTCCGGGTCCTGGTCGAAGGCCAACTGATCCTTCGGAGCACTATTCAGCACGGCGCCTCGCAGTCGAGCAGCGCTGCCGTCCCAACTGAGCTGTTCGAGCTTGTCCCGCACCTTGTCAGGAGCGGTCAGCGGGAACTTGTAGATCCTCACGACCCAGGATCCGGAGGTGACTTCGATGGCCCCGCCGGCGACTCTTCGGACCGGAATCCCTGCTTGGTTGAGCCTCTGGAAGGAGAGGTTGGCAATGTTCCGCCAGACCAGCTGAGCGAAGGTGCCGTTGTCGTCCCCGTGCGACGGGTCATGACGGTCGGCGTTGGTCGCGTACACCTCGCGCGCGACGTTCCGGATGATCTCCAGCACCCGCTGGAGATCACTCACTGCCTGCTGCAGAGTGATTTCCACGCCAAGACAATACCAGGAAGCCTCCTATTGTGCGTGAAAATCAAGTAGATGGGCCCTCTGTCGAGTCATGCCTCAAGAAGCCGAGGGCACCGGCACCCCAGGATGCTGCTCGCCACGCCTACGAGAGTCGGCACACCTGGCAGAGGTAGCCCGTGTCCAGGCCGACACCTTCCAGCGGAACCCTCGTCTCCCCTTGGCGCAGGCCGAGTCCAGGACCACGACCCATCGGCCGCTGTTGCGGAGCTTGGCGGCCTCGCCTAACTGCTCCCCCTCAGGCAACGTCAGGCCGCAATCCGCGCAGGGGGCAGGACAGTTGGCGCAGAACAGTCGAGAAGCAACCGGGCTCGGCGCGGAGGAGTTCCGCCAGCAGCTACGGCGGACCCTCGCCAGCCCGCGACTACGCCTTGGGCCTCTTCGTCGCGGCCCGAGCCGAATTCGCGTTGGCGGCTGCGTTTAGACGGGCCAGATGCGCACGTTGCGATACTTCGCCCCCATAAGAGGACCAGCCGTACAGAGACGCAAGCAGTTCGGCTGCAACAGCCGCCGCTGCCGTCATGCCAGCCATGGCCCTGGACATGGACGCAGGGGGCCTGGCAACCAACCGACCTCGGCTCTGTGCCGCCGTGATGGCACATTGTTCCGACCAGAGCTCGAAGACCTGAGCGAGACGTGCGAAGAAAGCGGCCGCCGCGGCCAAGCACGCGTAGAAGGCGACAAGCCCTCCGCCGATGCGGGCAGCGATACCCGGAGTCGGGTCATGGTCGGTCCAAGGCCAGCCCATGACCGCATAGACGACGGCCAGACCAGCCGAAGCGGCAATCCATGCAGTCCCGAACAGGGACTCCAGGACGCCCTCGTAGTCATCCTCATCCTCGTCCTGCTCAGGCTCTCGCTTCGCCCTCGCCGGATTCCCAGACGTCTTCTTCCCGTAGGGCGGGACAAAGACCTGCCAGAAGCCGCCGTGGACGTCACCGCCCACAAACGTGCCAGAGCCGTGATTGTGCTGCTCCCGGTGCTCAGTGTCCGCCATCTGGCGCACCGCCGTAATTGAGGGTCAGGCCACCGTGGACGTCACCGCCGATGAACGTTCCTGTGCCGGTGTTGTGCTGGTTCCAGACCTTCGAGGCCGACGGAGTGGGCACCACGAGTTCGTCCACATCGCTCATGGCGTCGCGGTGCTCGGCGAGGTATTGAGCGATGAGCTGCGCCCAAGCGGTCGCTGCGAGTGCCTGGGCCTCCGCGGAGGGCGAGGTGAGCTGCGCAGCGGTGTCATCCACTGCCTGAGCAGCCGCTCTCTGTTGATCCGGGGTGGCCCGGCGGAAGAAGTGCGCGACCTTCAGGCGCATCTTCTCCGCGCCCGACGTGGCTATGGCCGCGACGAGCGTGCTGGCTGCGCCAGTGGCCACAGCCATTAATTCGGCGTCGTACATGATCGAGTTTCTCCCCGTTCGTGGTGACGTGCCCCAGCAGAACCTACCGGGCACCACTGACACTCCGAGGCGGCAATCCACATACACCAGCTCCGACACGGCCACGCAGCCAGCCGGGCGGCACGGGCTCCTGATCGGCACACCGTATGGGCCCGGATATAGCGCCTGACCAGGCAGGACACTGGGTACAGTGGTCTCAGTTTTGGTCTCATTCACCCCCGTCCGGCACCGTCCAAGAGCGCCACCACCACCCGCTCCGCCACTGAAGCCACGGGCGAGCCTCGGCAGTCGCCCCCCACCTACGGAAGCTCGCCGAGGGCCAGGACGCCAGCGAGGAAAGGAGGGCGCAGTACAAGGCGGAGACAGGGGCCGACCTCGCACCCGGTACTACTTGGGTCCACCCCCCCAGAGGACGATGACCCAGGCGAAGCCGCAGTCTGAGCACCGAGGCGAAGGGCGCCGCGGCCTCTCACTCCTGAGCAGCGCCGACGGGATGCTGGCAGAACGTCTCTCCCGCCTCGATGCCAGCGATCGCCAGGGCAGACGCCGCTCCCCCAAAGCGCGGAGGTGGCCGGATGCCGCTCCTCCCCTCGCCCTCGGCTGTCACCAGAGAACGTCCTCGTGCCAAAGTCGCTGAACGGACCGGACAAGCAAATAGGCGAACGCGAGGAGCAGCACATGCGTGACGGGGGACCGCAGTGGACACTCACCGTGCTCACAGGCGGGGACACACTCCGGCAGGAGCGCCTCACCCGGGATCTGCACGACAACCTGGAGAGGGCAGGCGGTCTCGTCGTCGGCTTTCATGACGCCGAAGGGTGCGCCGAACCGGGCCGTAAGGGTACGGGCGTGGGCGAGGTGGCTCTCTGGGCCACTACCACTGCCGCTGTCGTTCGCCCGGCGTCCCAGGTCCTGATCACCCTGATCAAGGAGTGGTGCGCCAAGGAACGACACCGCAAGGTCGTGGTCACCATCGCGGGCGACTCCGTCGAGATCACCGGACGTCCTGACGCCGCACAGGAACGCATGGTCCGCGAATTCCAGGACCGTATTTCCGGCGACGCCGGCCTAGGACCGGATGACAGCGCGGCGTGACCCGCCTCCATAAGCGCCGGGCTCTTCTGATCGGCAACGAGCACTACGACGACGGCCGCTTCTCGCCACTCGCCTCCGTCCGAGCGGACGTATGGGGACTCGCCCAGGTCCTGAAGCACCGCAACATCGGCAACTTCGTCTCCGTCCAGACAGAATCCGATCTCACCGCAGACGACATGCGGGCGGTCATCAGCGAGTTCCTTCAGGATCGCAACGATGACGAGCTCGCACTCGTGTACGTCTCCGGGCATGGTGTTCGCACGGTGCGTGACGGCGGCGAGTTCCACTTCGTCGCCAAAGACACTGACTACGACAGAGTGGCCGCGACCGGTGTCAGCGCCGGGTTCCTAAATGATTCGCTGGAAGAGTGCGTTGCACCGCAGAAGATCGTGATGATCGACTGCTGTCGCAGCGGCGGGTTCGCCATAGGGCTGCGTACGTCGGACCGACGGCCTGACAGCTCCGTGGCGAAATCCGGCGAGCAGCCCCCGCTGACCAGCAGGGGTGTGTACGTCCTGTCGTCCTCACGGGCCGGGGAAGACTCGTTTGCCGACGCGGGCGGCGGCGATGACGTGAAGCCGTCGGCGTTCACCGGTGAGGTCATCGAGGCGCTGCGCACGGGGAAGGTCAGCAAGGACGGCGGCCGTGAAGTACAGGTCAGCGACCTGTTCCACTATGTGAACCGGCGCATGCGTGCCCAGGACGGTGGCCGTCAGGTGCCAGTGCAGTCCGCACTAGGCGTCGACGACCGAATCGTCATCGCGGACAGTCCATTCGGCCGGGCCCCCATCCTCGATCCCCTGAGTCCGCGACCCCGCCTCGGCGCCGAGGAGCCGCCACAGTCACACACCCCGAAGTCCGCTCATACGCAGCCCACTTGGGCCGGCCTGCTGGACTACTACCGCGAGTGCGTTCTGGCCGAAGGCGCGGAGACGCCTCTGATGGAGGTGGGCCACCAGAACACATCGTACGTATGCCTGGACGGCACGGAGAGGTTCATCTCCGGCGACGTGGACGACGACGGATGCACCGCGCTCCCCGAAGAAGCGGCCTCGCTGGTGGATTCGGCAGCCGAGGAGGATGCGGAGCTCTGGGCGGGCTACCCGGCCGTGGTCCTCACCGGGCCGCGCTCCGGACGCCCCTGGCGGCACCCAAGGTTCGCGCCGCTTCTGGTACGCCGTGTCGAGATCGTCCGAGGCGAGGACGAGGGGGAAGTGAGGCTGAAGCCGTACGGTCCGGTCCAGCCGCATCCTCAGCTGGCTCTCGACTGGCTCGGCGAGGAGGAGGCCACCCAGCTCATCGACACGTTCCAGCCGTCTTGGCATCGAGGGCAGCACGACCGTATGGCGTTGGAGGTACGCAACCTCCTTACGCAGGAATTCGAGCTGCCGTGCGTGCAGGAGCTCCAGCCCGACCAACTCGCCGACCGCATCGACGTCCGTACCCCTGGCCACGGCGCCCGCAACACCGCGGTCCTCTTCTCGGCGCGCCCCCAGACAGGCTTCACCAAGCGCCTGCTCAACGACGTTGCCGACATCGCCAAGCAGACCGACCAGATCGAGAAGACCGCCCTCGGGGTCCTCGCGCCCGAAGCCTCGCAGCGTGACCGAGCTCTCAGCCACGCGGAACCCGAACCGGCGCGCCTCGTGACGCCACTGCCCTGCAACGAGGCGCAGACCGCGGTACTCCAGTCCGCCATGACCCGCCGGCTCACGGTGGCCACCGGGCCGCCCGGCACCGGCAAGAGTCAGTTGGTCGCCAATCTCGTCGCCACCGCGATCTCCGCCGGTCAGACCGTACTGGTCGCGTCCACCAACAACGAAGCCGTGGACGAGGTCTGGCGCCGCTGCGACACACTGGTGCCCGGCAGCATCGTACGGACAGGTTCGGCGCGGAAAAACGCCAAGAGCAACGCAGAGCACGAGGCCGCCGCGCTGCACGCACTGCGCACCGGCCCGGAGCCGTCGTCCACCGTGGCCACGGCGTTCATGGAGGCCACCTTGGCCGCCGACCGTCTGACAGAAGTACGGCGGGACCTGGCGCACATCGCGGAGACGGAGCTGCGGCTCCGCCGGGCAGGCGAGGCCCGCGACCACCACGCGGAGCAGCTCGGGATCGCTGTCGCCGAACTCCAGGACCTACTCGATCGTTTGCCCCGGCCGAGAGAGCTGGAGGACAAGGCGCGCCGCCTCTCCCGCGCGCGCTTCCTCGGGTCGTGGCGCCGGGCCCGGTTCCTGCGCGGGACGGGTCTGGATAGGTACGACGGCGATTCCGCCGCGGGCTGCCTCGCGCTCGCTGGCTTCGCTGCGGCCGAGACGGAATGGCGTGATGATCGCGAGCACGCAGCCTCCGTGGACGACACAGCCCTCGCGCGCTCACTGCGCGACGCCGAGACCAGCGTTCAGGACGCTTCACGCGCTCTCCTCGCCACCAAGGTGCAAGCCGCCGCTTGGGCTGGGCGCCGTCGAATCCTCGATCTACTGACCGCCCAGGACGGCAGTCGCAGCGACTGGCCGCAGATGCGGAGGGTTCTGGGCCGCTCAGACGGCTCGCCGGATACGCCCGCAGTGGCCGGATGGGCCGTCACCAGCCTCTCCGCCCGGCGTTTCCCTCTGGGCCCGGCTCTGTTCGATCTCGTCGTCATCGACGAGGCCAGCCAGTGCGCGATCCCGCATGTCCTGCCGCTGCTCTTCCGCGCGCGGCGCGCTCTCGTCATCGGCGACCCCATGCAGCTCACGCACATCACGAAGACCAGCCCACACCGCGAGGCGCTCATTCGCCGCGGGAACGGGCTGCGGTCCGAATGGCTTGAGAAACACCGCCTTGCCTACCGACGCCACTCCGCCTTCCACGCCGCCGAACGCTCCGCGGGCGGCACGTTGCTTCTCGACGAACATTTCCGCTGCCACCCGCACATCGCCGCAATCTCCAACGACCTCTTCTACGATGGCGGACTGACCGTCCTCACCGACACCCGCGGCCGCCCCGCTCTGCCACGTCCCGCCGTCATCTGGACAAACGTGCCCGGACGGGCCACCCGCCCCCCGCTGGGTGGCTCCTGGGTCAACGAAGACGAGATCCAAAAAGCGCACGCCAGCATCAACTACCTGCTGGAACAGCTGCCACCCGAAGCGACCGTCGGCGTCGTCACTCCCTTCGCGCCGCAAGCCGAAGCGCTGCGGAGGCGGTTGCAACCGTACGACGAGGAGCGTCTGCGCATCGGTACGGTACACACCTTCCAGGGCGGCGAACGCGATGTCATGGTGTTCACCCTTGTCGCCGGGGACGGCATGCACCCCGGTGCCGTCGAATGGGTCGGCGGACAGCTGAACCTTTGGAACGTCGCCGTCACCCGCGCGCGAAGTCACCTCATCGTGGTGGGAGACAAGGAGCGCTGGCGGAAACGGGGAGGCGTGGCCGCCGCGCTGCTGGAGGCCGCGGAGCGCGACGGCGTACCCCCGCGCGACAGCAGCGAAGACGTGCTGCTCAAACGCCTGTACCAGGTTCTCTCCCGCGAGGCGGGAGTCACTGTCACGCTGGGCGAGACCGTTCACGGGCATCCGACGGACGCTCTGGTGGGAGGCGTCGACGGCACCGCCCCTAGAGCTGTACTGCTCGACAGAGGAGTCGAAGAGGGTGCCGACGCGGCACGTCACCTCCGGCTCATGCTGCACCGTCGGAACCTGCTGGGCAGTGGGGACGGTGCAGTCGAGGCCGCTCGATGGCCGGCCTGGAGGCTGTACGACATGGACGAGCAGCGAGGGTGAGCTCAGGCCCCGCGCCCTGATCCGGCCGGGCTCTCACTCTCCGTACGCCTGCCTCCAGCGCGTCCGGTGCCGAGGATCCCCCTGTCCGCCACCGTTCAGCTCACCGAGCGACGGCAGCGAGGCCCCGCTGTTCCACAGCCCGAGGTGGTCACGGTGCACAGCGAGAATGCCGTGCTGTACGGCGAACGCTTCGGAAGGCCGGCTGAACCGCGTGGTCGTCACGAACACCGCCAGATCAGCACCGAAGTGCACCTTGGCCCCCAGCAGGTCACGCATCTCGCGGCTCGCGATCGTCCTGGTAGGCGCGTAGCGCTTGCACTGAATCACCATGGTCCGGCCGTCCGGAAGCCGGCCGACGACGTCAGCGCCGTTGTCGTTCGCGCCGCCCACGCGACGTACGCCGGTGCACCCGTCCCTCCGGCACAGGGCCGCGACCTGCTCCTCGAACTCCGTACCGGTCATCGCGTCCATCTCCGTGAGTGGCCGCCGCCCGCTCTCGACCCTGTCAGCCTGCCGCCACAGGCGGTCACGCCTGCGGACTCTTCGGTCCGTATACCAAAGCCACCAGGCGGTGCCACCAATGCCTCCGAGAACCAGAACCCAGACGAGGTAGGGCCAGACCGTGGACCAGAACACGACCAAGAGGACTGTCGCTGCGCCGCCGCCCAATGCCACCCGCCGCGACCGGACGGCCGTCCGCCTTCGTGCGACCGGACCTCGTCCACGCCGAGCTGCCATGCACGCTCCCTCCCCCGAGGCGTCGTCGTGTCCGACAGTCTGGCCAACGAAACTCGGCACGCGTAGAGCCCGAAGCAAGCCAGTGGCCGAAACCGGGCCTCCGCAAAGTACGATCACGCGTCTAAGCAGGAGAGAGAACGCACGCCGAGCCATCCGCCAACGGCCTCCCGGACCGAGAACGGCCCCAGCCGCCTACGGCCACAAGGAATGCGACCTGCGTCACATCTCGAACTGCTCCCCACCGCTGATCACCAAGCACTGCACCCCTCTGCATGTCTATGAGCAGCAGCTCCCCCTCCAGCTCATGCGCAGTACCACTGCGCATTGCGCGCACGCTTAGCCAACGCAGGCCCAACAGGCACTCACCCGCCGTTGCTCGCTGCTAAATTCCTCTCCATTGAACCTCTGCATCCCAGACCTGTCACACGTGGTCGAGACCAGAGGGTGTGCGCAGCGATGCTGCGCACTTTTACTCGGGATCGAAGACAGGGGGCACGGCAGAGTGAAGTCGTTCTTCGAGCTGCTTGGGAAGGCGATGCAGAGCACAGGCATGACACTGCGCCTATGTCTGCTGATGCTTGTTGCCGCAACGGCGTATGTCATCAGTCAACTGAAGTAAAGCCGACCTGGAGCGGGAGACCCACACGGTGGAGATCACGGAGACGAAAAGCCACGCTGCGGGCATCGTTGACCGGCTTTGGCGAGCGTACGCGCCCTACCAGCGGGGCCGGAACACGTTCGACGACCTTACGTCTATGCTCGCAATCCTGTTGCTTGCAGGGTTCGTTGAGTCAGTGGGCCAACCAGAAGACGAATTCGTCAAGCGATGGAATCGAGCTGTCGCGGAGGCCCACATCGGCCTCTCGCCGCTCATAGACCTCCGCTCTGCGATGGCTAGCGCTAACAGGCACAGGCACTTTCCTGTACTCGACCTCCGCGACCTTGAAGTCGGGCTCCTCAACGGTGACGAGGAGTCGGGCGATGTACCGTGGGCAGCTGCCTTCCTCACCGCACTGAACCAGCGTCCGTCTCTGGCCAAGGCCGGATTGGCGGAAGTCTGCGAACTGCTCCTAGAACGCCACGTACAGGAGAGCACCTTTTCGGCAGGGGAGTTCTACACACCGCGCGCGGTCGCGCGCCTGCTCATCGAGTCTGCATCTCCTCAGCCTGGAGACCGGATCCTTGACCCGGCCTGTGGCTCCGGCGGACTTCTCACGGCCGCAGCACAGTGGATCGCCGAGTCCGGCCACGTTGACGGAACTACTTTCGAGGCATACGCCACGGATCGCAGTAATCCGCGCCTGGCGATGATGAATATGGCCATCCATGGGGTGGATCAGCCAGTCGTAGGCGCCTCCGACCCTGTGTCGCTGATTCAGCGCCGGGGTAACGGCCTTGCCGACCTGGTACTGAGCAATCCACCGTTCAACCAGCGTATCGAGAACGTCGACATCGTCGACTGGCCCTTCGGCGAGCCTCCCCAGTCCAATGCGAACTTCGCCTGGCTTCAGCTCTCGTGGAGCCGGCTGAGCGAGAACGGCACCGCCGCGGTGATCATGCCGCAGGGAGCCGCCTGGTCCAACGGTCGCCAGGCGGAGATCCGCAAGGGGATGATCGTCGGCGGTGCACTCCTCGCCATCATCGCGTTGCCGCCAAATCTCTTCTATGACACCTCCATCCCCGTGCACATCTGGATACTTGCCCGCGACAAGTCCCGCCATTTGCCGCTCGGCGATGCGAATGACGTCCTGTTCATTGATGCCGGCCGACTCGGTACACAGGTGCCACGGCGGCCGCGCATCTTGACCGCAGAGGACAGAGAACGCATCAGCAGTCGCTTTCACACGTGGCAGCGGTCTCCTCGTGCAACACCAGATGAACCGGACTTCTCCCGTTCGGTCTCGCACGAAGAGATCCTCGAGAACAACGGCAGCCTCGACCCCCGGCTGTACATCGAAGTCGAACAGGAACGACCGACGAGGGCGCTGGATCTGAGTCTCATGCTCGATGAGTTGGATCGACATGACGAGGCGATGTCCAGTTCGAGAGTCAGCCTCCGGAAGAGCTTCAGCACGTGCGAGCGCCTGACCCGCAGCGGGATCCGACCTCTGCGCGTGCCTCTCCGAAGCGTCGTGGACGGCACAGCAGAGGGACCGTTCGAGAACTCAACGTCAGGTGAGCTGCTCGCTGGACCTTCAGGAAGTCTCATCCGCGCCGAAGACTACGTCGAGGGCACCGGCGTCCCCGTAGTCATGCCCAAGGACCTGACAGACCGCGGTTTCAGCGTGGCGAACATCAGATACATCACCGAGCAGCAGGCCGAAGGTCTGGAACGCTTCCGCCTCCACCGTGGCGACGTCGTGCTGGCACGCCGTGGAGAACTGGGGCGATGTGCTGTCGTTCGTGAGGAGCAGCAGGGCTGGATCTGCGGAACAGGCTGCTTCGTGCTTCGGCCTCCCGCCGAGCTCAACGCCGACTACCTCGCGGCATATCTCCGCAGTCCGGAGGCACGCAAATGGCTCGAATCCCACTCCACTGCGAGTACGAACATGAAGACCATCTCTCTCAACGTATTGAGCGAGTTGCCGGTTGCGCTGGCCGATTTCGGTACACAGCAGGCAATTGCTGACGCGATGGCACGACTGGATGAACATGAGCGACTCTTGCAAGAGCATCTCGCAGTAACGCAGAAGATCCGCAGTGACGCGCTGAACGGGATCCTGTCGAGCTAGCCGAACGCGCGCTGCGCACTCTCGAAGAAACCGCGAGGCTCAAAGCACAGCAGCGGGACGGCAGAAGCGCGGCGTCAGAGCAAGCATCTCGCCGACGAAGCCGCTGAGCCGTAACGCGAGTCCGAGAACGCGCGGAGGACGGGGGACCTGTACCGAGCATGCCCTTCAGGAGCGCCACCTACCGAAGTCCAAACTGGGAGAAGCGCAAAGCACCGTTGCTGTTCGGTCAATGTCACTGCTCGCCCTTACCCTCGACTGCACGCACCCGACCACACGCGAGAGGCCGCTCGGCATGACCAACGACGACGACTGGTCCCCTGAAGTGCAGCGCATGCTTCAGGAAGCGCAGGCCATGATGACCGACGAGGTCATGGAAGAGACCCTTCGTAGCAAGGCCGGCGTGGATCCCAGCCGCCTGCCCACGCTGCTGGACCTCGTGGCGATCGGCGTCACCAACGGCGCCTGGCGGAACAGTTGCATTGAAAACTGGCATGCCGAAGGCCGACTGTCGGACGGCGACATGATGCGCATCAACAGCTACACAACGGACGCCATGCGCCGACGCCTGAATGGTTGGTGCATTGAGTCCGGGATCACTTCAGCGAGCAGCACCGCGCTGGCAGGGATTGATGCGGAGGATGTGGTCGTCCTTGCCGGTCGGCTCTTCCGATGGCTGACGAATGCTGAGCGCCGGCTCCCCACCGGCATGACTCTCGGCGAACTGGTGCGCTCCGTGGAGGACCTGGAAGAGTACGAGGATCACGCAGACCGGTTCCTCGGCAGTTTTACCGGACAGATGGAGGATAAGGGCGTCCGATTCGGCCTGCTCCGCACCGCCTGCCACGGCGCCCTGGCCTGCCCCCAATGGTGGGCACATCCCACATGGCCCGACCGCGTCGATCGCTTCATTCGCATCCTTGACGATGTGACCGATCCGCACTGGGGTTCTAACGGAGAACGGAGGGGGAGGTTGGGCACCGAACCGCCCACCGCGCAGGACCACGACATCCTGCGTGCCACGTTGCTGGAGAGCCCATGGAAACTCGACCCCCCAGCCGCCGAATGGATCGTGGATGCCGGAATCGGCTACCTAACGCCCTAAAGGCGGCTATCGATCACAATCGCGTCTGATTAAAAGTCTCCAGTGCGCAACGAGACAAGACTCCGCCCGAGCCCATGTATGCCCCTTCCCGCGCACAGGTCCTGGACCGGGTGAAGGCGTCCGCCCACACACCACCAGGAACTGCGGTCGGCAGTCAGCGTGACAGTGACGGATGCCCGCCTCATGACGGTGTTCCCGGCGGCTCTTCTGGGAGCCGTCTGGGAGCCGACCCGCTCCCGAAGCCCCTTCCACACCACCCGAGGCCAACCGGGACCATGCCCCTGAGCAGCGTAGACGCAATCCCAGCTGGCAAGACAAGCAGCCGAACCTCATTCGGGACGAAGAGGTCGTGGGTTCAAATCCCGCCACCCCGACAGAGAAACACCAGGTCAGGCCCGGTGCTGAGAGATCAGCACCGGGCCTGACGCGTTCCTCAGAGACCCTCTGGAGAAATCCCGGAGAAGATCTTGGAATTCGTCTCCAGACCAGCGCCCTACCCGCGGGCTCTCAGCAACGCGTCCAGGGCAGCGACGGGCGAGCCGGGGCTCATTGTGCTTCCAACGCCTCCTCCCACATCCCGATGAGCGCGGCCATCAGCGCCTGCCGCATCCCGGATGTGATGTGGTCATAGCGGGACTGCACTGAGCCGTCCTCGTGCCCCATGCGTTCGTCCATCAGCTTTGGCGGGGTCCCCACCTCTCTCATCAGAGTCTTGTGCGTATGGCGCAGCCCGTGCGGCGTCAGCCCTGGAGCGATCGGCACCCAGCACGCCTCAGCCCGATTGGAGGCTCCTCGCCCACGTGCCGGAATTCCGGGCCATGGCTCAGCGACCACCGGCACAGGGTGCTCCTCCTGATTGCCGCGCCCCGGATACCGTCCCGTGGCGGCAGGTCGAAAAAGCCAGGTGGCGAAACCCGAGCGCCGCCAGTGTGCGGCCAACTCCCCCGATCCCGCGTTGCGGACGTACCCCAGATCGGTGATGGCCTCCACCACCTTCAGGCGAGTCGGCTCCGCCACAGCGTCCGGGCGGTTGAGGACGTTGGAAACGGTGCCTGTTGAGACGCCTGGCCGTGGTGGCGGGTACCGGGTCCTCTACGTCGCTGGATACGAGATCGACCACATGAGAGAGGCCCTGTTCGCACGCAACCCTACGGCTGACGAAGCGCAGCTCCTACAGCTCCCCGCCGGTGAACCCGTAGTCGAGCTGCACAGCACTACGTACACGGCAGACGGCACGGTGGTCGAGTTTGCGGTGGGCGTCCACTCGGCTTCTCGATTCGCGTGGGAGTACGACTTCAAGGTTCCGGACTCAACACACAACAAGAAGGGGCAGGAATGATCTCGGCACAGGCGTGGGCGGATGCCCGGCTTCTGTGGGACTACCACCGCATGCACCACGACCCACGGCCCTGTTCGGTGGCCGTCGGTCTGGGCAGTCACGATCTAGGGGTCGCTGACGTGACGGCGGAGCTGTATCACCAGGGCATGGCGCCGGTCATCGTGTTCACGGGGTCCACCTGCCCCACGACCCGGGCCCGCATGCCGCGCGGTGAGGCTGTCCACTACCGCGAGCGAGCGTTGCAGCTTGGCGTGCCCGATTCGGCCGTACTCCTGGAGCCGCGCGCGACGAACACCGGTGAGAACATCGAGTTCACGAAAACGGTGCTGACAGAAGCCGGCGTCAAGGTCTCGTCCGTTCTGCTCGTGAGTAAGCCGTACGAAGAGCGACGCTCGTACGCCATGATGCGGAAGCTCTGGCCCGAGATCGAAGTAGTGTGCGCGTCGACGGCAATGGGCTTGGAGGACTACGCCGACTCCATCGGAGACGCTCGCATGGTGATCGACATGATCGTGGGCGGCCTGCAGCGCGTGCTCGTCTTCCCCGGCTTGGGTCTGGCTATCGAACAGGAAGTGCCGGATTCCGTCGTTGCCGCTTACGAGCGGCTGTGCGTCGACGGCTTCACCAGCCGACTCCTGCCAGCCGACGTTGCTGCCCGTCCTGGTGCGTGAAACCGGCACAGGCGGTAGGACCGCACCGACCGTGGACCCCTGCGGCCATCCTCTGGCCAACATAGGCCAGTCGATGGGGCGCGAAACGCCGTAGGCGCAGGTCAAGGCCAATCTGTCCCTGCGAAACTGGATGGTCTTGAAAGCCGTTCACCCTGCCACGGTGGGTCAAGCATTCGTGCGAGTCTGAACGCGAGCCAACGCACCGGATCGTGTGCGGCACCCGCCGGGCCTTGCGGGGCGTACGGCTGTGAGGACTTGTACGTGGCTGGGGGTCGCGCCATGCGGGGATGGCGCGACCCTTCTTCTTCCGCCCGTGTTCCTGTCGTGCGTGCTGTCTGTGGCGGGTCGTTTAGTCGTGGTGTGGCTGCTGCTTGCTGGGCGCGATGTGCCTGGCGTCGCGCTTGCCGGGCTGGTGCTTCTTGTCGTGTCTGCCGTGGTGGTAGTGCTGCTTTTCACAGTGTTTGCCACGTTTGATGGTGGTGGGGTCGGTGGCGGTGTCGGGGATGCTGCCGCCTCCGGTGACCGTGACAGTGTTGGTGACCTGCTTCGGCGCACGGCAGGACGCTTTGACCGTGAGCGTGATGGTCGGGTAGCTGCCGCCGAGGGCGAGGGTGTTGCTGCGGGTGCAGGTCAGTGTGGCCAGGGTGCAGGCCCATCCGGTACCGCGGAGCGAAACGGGGGTCAGCCCCGCGGGCAGGGTGTCGGTCACGGTGACGGTGGCGCCGTCGGTCGAGCCGATGCCGTTGTTGGTGACCGTGATCCCGTAGGTGTTCTTCTTGCCCCGAGCGAACGCGCCGTCGTGGGTCTTGGTGACGGTCAGGGAGGGGGACGGGGGTGGCGGCGTGCCGATGGCCACACCGGACGGGGTGAGGCCGGCGGAGACGGTGGCGGTAACCGTGTTCGTGGCCGTGTCGATCACCGACACATCGTTCGACCCGGCGTTGGCGACGTAGGCGTGGGTGCCGTCCGGGGTGATGGCCACACCGAACGGGCCGCTGACGCCGGGGATGGTGGCGGTGACCGTGTTCGTGGCCGTGTCGATCACCGACACCGTGCCAAAAGCCTGATTGGTGACGTAGGCGTGGGTGCCGTCGGGAGTGATGGCCACACCGAACGGGCCGCTGCCGACGGGGATGGTGGCGGTGACCGTGTTCGTGGCCGTGTCGATCACCGACACCGTGGCCGACCCGAAATCGGTGACGTAGGCGCGGGTGCCGTCGGGGGTGATGGCCACACCGCGCAGGCTGCTCCCGACGGGGATGGTGGCGGTGACCGTGTTCGTGGCCGTGTCGATCACCGACACCGTGCCAAAAGCCTGATTGGTGACGTAGGCGTGGGTGCCGTCGGGAGTGATGGCCACACCTTTCGGGGAGGCGAGGCCGGTGATGGTGGCGGTGACCGTGTTGGTGGTGGTGTCGATCACCGACACTGTGCTCGAGCCGCCGTTGGTGACGTAGGCGTGGGTGCCGTCGGGGGTGACGGCCACACCGAACGGGCCGCCGCCGACGGGGACGGTGGCGGTGACCGTGTTCGTGGCCGTGTCGATCACCGACACCGTGTTCGAGGTCTGATTGGGGACGTAGGCGCGGGTGCCGTCGGGGGTGATGGCCACACTGAGCGGGCGGCTGCCGACGGGGATGGTGGCGGTGACCGTGTTCGTGGCCGTGTCGATCACCGACACCGTGTTCGAATTCTGATTGGTGGCGTAGGCGTTCGGCGTGGGGGCGGCCGCCTGTGCCGGGGCTGCAGCCAGGACCGGCAGGGACAGTCCCGCCAGCATGGCCAGGATGGCCAGGGCGCCGATGACCAGCCGCAAGATGCCCGGGCGTGGCCCGGGCCTGCTCCGGTCCGGTACCGGGCCGCCCTGCGGCCCGGGCTGTTTGCCCACATGTGGGATCACGAACGCCTCGCTTCGTCAGGAAGAGCGGCCGCGACCGGACATACCGTGAGCGCCGACAGCGCACCGCAGCCACACACGACATGTGACCGCGCGTCACTGTATGTAGCTTGTTGTGGACAGGGCGGCCAGCACTCCGCAACCAAAGTGCCAGGCCAAGCCGTTGGGCGCACACCACATACGACCCGATCAACTGACCATCAGACCGGCCGTCACGACCGCGTGCGGCCGTCGGCCAGCGGCACACACTGCGGTGCGACCGCGCCCTGCTGCGGAAGACATCCGTGGCCGCAGGACCTGGATCAAAGACGAAGTGCGCCTCCGCGCGGGAAGCCAACGACACGGCCTCACTCTCGCCACCTCTGGAGAAATCCTGGAGATGATCTTGCCCTTGAGGGCTCGAAGTACCGATACACGCCAACGCACAGCAACGCTCTGATCTGCACCTTTGACGTGAGCCGCAGGTCGACGATCTTCCAGGGCCTAATTCGGGACGAAGAGGTCGTGGGTTCAAATCCCGCCACCCCGACAGAGAAACGCCAGATCAGGCCCGGTGCTGAGAGATCAGCGCCGGGCCTGATCTGCTATACGGCCCCATTTGGGAGCCGACTTCGGGAACCGGCTCCCAGGGCCGCCTGCCGACGAGCACGCGGGAGCGTGTGCACATCAGCGGACACCACTACCGGGCATCCACCCCGCTGGGCGGCACCGCCCTGATCGCCTTGAAGTCGGCGCCGTCCAGCCGAGACGGACCTACTGGCGCCCGGACCTCCGGCCGTCATTCCCCGGGCTCGTGACGTTCCTCGCCGGTCCGAGAGCCCTCCGCAGGAACCAGGTGCGCCTGATGGGTGCCGGTGTCGATGAGGATCTGTGCGGCCTGGGCGACGTCGTCGGCCCGGACGGCCCTGGCCATCGCGGCACGGGCGGCGTCGGGTGTCGCATGCGGCGGGACCACGAGAAGGGAGAAGTGGTCCCGGTCGCCCCGAGTGATCAGGACGGTGTCATCACCGATCGGGAAGGAGTCGATATGGACGACCCGGTCGTCGATGACCAGGCGCGTGGGAAGTCCATCCCATGCGGTGGCGTCCAGGCCGACGCGCGTGATGGGGCCGAGGTGCCCGGTCAGCACGCGGATGAGGTCGGGCAACTCCACGCCGATGTCGCGGGAACGCGGCCACCACGCGCCGTCGAGGTTGCCTTCCCGGGAATGTGTCGTCTCCAGCCGCAGCAGAACCGTCCCGGGTTTCGCGGCCCGATGGATCGCATCCGGCAGGAGCCTGGAGGCGCGAGGGATGTCGGATTCGGTCATGGTGTGTCCGCCTGTCTGCGGGATACGGAGTCGCCGCCGAACGCGGGACCTCGTCCTCTCACCGTAAGTCGTGCGCCGCCGCACCGGCTGCGCTCGCCATCGGTTCCGGACCCGTTGCCTCTCGGTGAAATGCCTGCTCACGCGCACGTTCCGGAGCCTGGGAGCGGCGTAGAGTGAAAGGACCGAGAGCACTTCGCACACCGGCCGCCATGTCGGTGTCGTTCCCGGTGAGCAACAACGCCGGCCTCCAAGAGGAGGCTCGGGGACAGGTCCGCGTCATGACCGCGACCATCGAACCTACGATCATCAAAGAGCGCCTGCCCTCGGCGTCGGCCCGGCTGTCCCTGGCCCCGGCCGGCTCGGTTCCAGGTCTCCTGGACGGTGCCTGGTGGCCCCGCTCCCGTGATCTCCTCCGGGAGATCCCCACTCTGACAGACGCGCTGGACGCGTGCTGGGGCCGGATCACCCACGTCACCGTGAACCCGGTCCACTGGCCCGTCATCCCGCGCAAGGTCCCTGTCACGGGGCACACAGTGCATGTCGGCTGGTTCGCCGACGAGCAGGACCCGAACAAAGTGATCCTCCTTTCCTACACGGTGGGCCGCCTGGACCTGCTGGTGATCCCTCCGGAGACGGAGCCGGCCGCCGCCGTCCGGCTGATGGCAGCAGCAACCGTTCCGGGAGGTATCCGCACCGCCAGCGGTCTGATGGCCGATGAGGCCATCAGCCACGACGCGGCAGAGGCTCGGAGCCGGGAAGAGGAATGGGAGACCGACGGCGGAGCCGCTTCGGCGGCCGGAGCCGCGATCGGGATCTTCCTCCGTTCCGCCCCGAGGAGGTGACGACGTGGAGACCGCCGTCACCGTCGCCGTGATCATCTTCGTGATCATCGCAGGCATCTTCCTGTTCCAGCGGCTCAACGCGCAGCATGACGCAAGGATCGGGGCGTTCCGCTACAGCGACGCCCTACCGGGAATCGGCCGGCGGCCCCGTAAGAGCCGGCCTGCCACCGTGCCGAAGGGTCCTCCTGCCGACGCCACACGCCGTGAGCATCGAGTGGGGAGCCGCTGATGACGCAGACCTTCCAGCCGGGGGCGGGTGTGGGGCGACGGGCGTCACACCGACGGGCACGTCGCCCCTGATGGACGTCGTCCGGAACGAGCAAGAGGGGAAGCGCGCAGCTACCCCGCAGGCACCGACGGCGGAACACGCCTCCACCTCACCGTGGACACCACGCGCATGGCGGAGCCGGTGCGCTCCTGGCTGCTGACCAGCCAGTCCTCCCGAGACGATCACACACAGCCGGACGAAATCTGAGGAGATGGTCCTCAGCGGGGGAAGGGGAGTACCGCCCCAGACGTACGGGTTTCCGTCAGCGTCGGCGCGAGAGGCAGGCGACCATGGCGACACTGCACGAGCGGCAGCACTACCGCGAGGCGATCATGAAGACCCTGTACGAGGCCATCGAAGGCAATCGCCTCCTCGGCCTCACCGGGGCGCAGCTGCGCGAGGACCTCGCCGTGACCGAGGAGGACCTGGCCGCCGCCTGCACGTACTTGGCGGCCGAGGGACTGGTCCAGGTCGACTGGGCGCGAGGAAACACACCCGCGATGGTCACACTGACGCACAAGGGGATCCAGCTCATGGAGACCGAGGAGAGAGGCAGCGACTGACACGGCACAGGCCGCCCTCAGGGCTCCGGCCAGGCCAGCCACATGACAGCCAGGTCCTCCCCATATGACCGAAATAGCATCCCGGGCATACCCTGGTGAGTGGGTTGGTGCACTCTCACGTGCAACCGCCCGGAAGGGCGGCCCCGGTGTGTATACGCCGGGGCCGTTGCGTCACCGGCACATCCCACGGGAGAAAGTGTGATCCGCTCGGCCGATCCCCGCGAGTGACCCCGGGGAGCGAGCATCTCCGCTCTCCTGCGCGCCGTCGTGGCCGGTCGGCCACTGCGGCTGTACTCGCCGTGCCAGACTCCCGATGGAAGAACCTCCCCCGCGTACCCGACCGTCCGAAGAGGGACCTGGATGCGGTCAGCCCGGGGAAGGCCCAGCGCGCCCCCTGGTCAGAAGCTCGGGAGATGATCGCCGAAGGCAGACAAGCCCCCTCCTGGCGGCAGCACAGGCGAGGCTGGACGAGCTGACCGCCGCCCTGGAGGAACACGCGACGGAACTGAGCGACCCCGATCTCGCCCGCCGCACCGCCGCCCGTATCAGCGAAGAACTACAGAGCCCGAGCCCTGACCGGCGCCGCCTGACGGAGAACCTCGAAGACCTCGGCCCGGCCGTCGGAGCGGTGGCATCCGTGGCGAACATCCTGCAAACGCCGGCAACCGCGATAGCCGCGCTGCGTGGCTGAAGGCCCACTGGTCTTGTTCACGAGAACAGAGCCAGATGAGTGATCACCTGCTGGGCAGGGGGGGGTCAACTCTGTCGGGATGAGGTGCTTCTGTTCGAGGAACCTGTACTGGGTGTGGAGGGTGCGGTCATGTCGAGCAGGAGCAGGGCGTCGTGGTCGGGGGTGCCGGGTTCGGCGGTGTAGACGCCGATGCGTTGGCCGGGGGTTCCTTCCACGTGCAGTGACTGGGAAGTGAGGGTGACCGTGCCGATCTGGGGGTGGTGGAACGTTTTGTGCGCGGGCTTGCGCCCGGTCACCTCGTAGCGTTCCCAGAGCCCTGCGAAGTCGGGGCTTTTGAGGAGGAGTTCGCCGACGAGGTTGGTCAGGTCGGGTGCGTCGGGGGCGGTTCCGGCGATGGCGCGCAGGCGGGCGACGCAGGCAGTGATCTGGCGGTCCCAGTCGGTGAAGAGGTCGCGGGCTGCGGGGTGGAGGAAGAAATAGCGGGCGAGGTTGCGCTGTTTGACGGGCCAGTCGTCGAGGCCCGGGTAGAGGGCGAGGCCGCCAGGGTTCCAGGCGAGCAGGTCCATGCTGCGGCTGATGACGTAGGCCGGGTTCGGGCGCAGTGATTCCAGCAGCAGCTTGAGGTGGGGGCCCACGGTGCGGCTGGGGGCGGGCGGAGGTTCGGGGGCGTAGCGCGCGGCGCGGGCGGCGAGCTCGCGCAGATGCTGGTGCTCCTGGTCGTCCATGTGCAGGGCGCGGGCAAGGGCGTCGAGGACGGCCGGGCTGGGCCGGGTCTCCTTGCCGCGTTCCAGGCGCACGTAGTAGTCGATGCTGATGCCGGCGAGGGTGGCCAGCTCCTCGCGGCGCAGGCCGGGGGTACGTCGGATGCCGGCGCCGACGGTGAGGCCGACGTGTTCGGGGCTGGTCTGGGTACGGCGGGCACGCAGGAAGCAGCCCAGCTCGGCGCCCTCGCTGTTCGCACTCTCGGATGCCATGACTCCAGTCTCGCCCGCTGGGCGTCCGCTGCGCGGGTCAGTGGGGGGCCCTGTCATTACCCCTGAAGAGCGCGCCCTGCCACCCGCGCGCAATCGGGGCCAAGGTGAATGAGCAAGACGCCGGCGCCCGGCCGCCGCCCGAACCGCAGCAGGCACGACCTGCTGGGCCGGGCGAGAGTGCGGGGCCGGTCACGACACGAACCGGAGAGAGCGAGATGCGGCACATCAAGCTGCGTGACCTGGAGGTTTCCCGGATCGGCCTGGGCGCAATGGGCATGTCCCACGGCTACACCGGTTCCGGCACCGATGAGGCGGAGTCGATCAGGACCGTGCACCGGGCGCTCGATCTTGGGGTCACCCTCATCGACACCGCGGAGATCTACGGCCCCTACACCAACGAGGAACTGCTCGGCCGGGCGCTGAAAGGGCGCCGGGACCAAGTGGTGCTGGCCACGAAGTTCGGCCTGGTCTCCCACTCCGGAGCGGGTGCGTGGAATCTGGACTCCGGTCCGGCCAACATCCGCGCCGCCGTCGAGGGCTCCCTCAAGCGGCTGGGCACCGACCACATCGACCTGTACTACCAGCACCGGGTGGATCCGAACACGCCGATCGAGGAGACCGCCGGCGCGGTCGCGGAGCTGATCGCCGAGGGAAAGGTGCGCGCCTTCGGTCTCTCGGAGGCCGGCCCGGGCACGATCCGCCGCGCCCACGCCGTCCAGCCGGTTAGCGCGGTGCAGTCGGAGTACTCCCTGTGGACGCGCGGCATCGAGGAGCGCGTCCTGCCCGTCCTGCGGGAGCTGAACATCGGCCTGGTGCCGTTCTCCCCGCTGGGCCGCGGTTTCCTGACGGGCACCGTCCGCTCCACCGACCAGTTCGACGCCTCCGACTTCCGGCGCGACAACCCGCGCTTCACCGGCGAGAACTTCCAACGCAACCTCGCGATCGCCGACGAGGTGCAGGCCCTGGCCACCGAGGTCGGCGCCACGCCCGCGCAGGTAGCGCTGGCCTGGCTGCTAGCCCAGGGCGACGACATCGCCCCGATCCCCGGCACCAAGCGGGTCAGCCGCGTCGAGGAGAACACCGCCGCCGACGCCATCACGCTGACCCGCGAGCAGATCGGCAAGCTCAGCAGCCTGCCGCCCGCCGCCGGCGACACCCACACCGAGGCGCAGGCACAGATGCTCGAACGCTGACCTCACCCCCACCCCCGCCGGCGCTAGGCAGGGCAGCCCCCAGTTGGAGTAGTACCCCCATGCGTGCAGCAGTGATGTACGGAGCCGGAGACGTCCGCGTCGAGGACCGGCCCGACCCGAAGACTGTGAAGCCGACCGACGCCGTGGTGCGCACAGTGGCCGCGTGCGTGTGCGGCAGCGACCTGTGGCCCTATCAGTCGATGCCCGCCACCGACACCGGCCGCCCCATGGGGCATGAGTTCCTCGGCGTCGTTGAAGAGACCGGCGCGGACGTGAGCGGTCTGAAGACGGGCGACCTGGTCGTCGCCCCGTTCACGTACAGCGACAACACGTGCGACTACTGCGCCAGCGGCCTGCACATCTCGTGCCGCAACGGTGGCCGGTACGGCTTCGACGGCGTCGATGGCGGGCAGGGCGAGGCCGTCCGAGTTCCGCATGCGGACGGCACCCTGGTGAAACTGCCGGTGGCCGCCGACTCCGCGCTGCTGCCGTCCTTGCTGGCCCTGTCGGACGTGATGCCCACCGGCCACCACGGCGCGGTCACCGCCGGCGTCGGACGCGGGGATGCAGTGCTGGTCGTCGGGGACGGCGCGGTCGGCCTGTGCGCGGTGATAGCCGCCAAGCGGCTGGGCGCCGAGCGGATCGTGCTCGCGGGCCGCCACGAGGCGCGCACCGGCCTGGGCCGCGAGTTCGGCGCCACCGACGTCGTCGCCGAGCGCGGCGAGGAGGGCATCGCCCGCATCCGTGAGCTGACCGGCGGCGTGCACAAGGTGATCGAGGCCGTCGGCACCCGCCAGGCCCTGGACACCGCCCTGGGCGCGGTCCTGGACGGCGGCACCATCAGCCGCCTGGGCGTCCCGCAGTACGAGCAGGGGCCGATCGGCCCGGCCGAGTTCATGCGCAACGTCACCCTGACCGGCGGGGCCAGCCCGGCCCGCGCCTACATCGAGCAACTGCTGCCCGACGTCCTCGACGGCACGATCGCCCCCGGCCGAGTCTTCGACCAGACGTTCACCCTCGACCGGACCCCGGACGCCTACCAGGCCATGGCCGACCGCCAGGTCCTCAAGGCACTCATCCGCCCCTGACTTCCCTCTCCCAGCCGCACAGCGAAGGACATCCCGCTCATGCAGACCGCCACCCTCAACAACGGCATCGAGATGCCGCTCCTCGGCTTCGGCGTCTACCAGATCCCCGCCGAGGACACCGAGCGCGCCGTCTCCGACGCGCTGGCCGCCGGATACCGCCTGCTGGACACCGCCGCCGCCTACGGCAACGAAGAGGCCGTAGGCCGTGCCATCAAGTCCAGCGGCATCGCCCGCGAGGACCTGTTCGTCACCACCAAGCTGTGGGTGCAGGACGCCCCCGCCGAGGACAACACCAAGCGGGCCTTCGAGACGTCGCTGAACAAGCTGGGCCTGGACTACCTCGACCTGTACCTGATGCACCAGCCCTACGGCGACGTCTACGGTCAGTGGCGCGCCATGGAAGCTCTCAACCGCGAGGGCCAGGCCAAGGCGATCGGCGTGGCCAACTTCTACCCCGACCGGCTGATCGACCTGATCGTCAACAACGAGATCACCCCGGCGGTCAACCAGATCGAGACCCACCCGTTCTTCCAGCGCGCCGACTACCAGGCCCTGATGCGCGAACACGGGGTGCAGATCCAGTCCTGGGGCGGCTTCGCCGAAGGCAAGAACGACCTGTTCACCAACGCGCTGCTGGCCGAGATCGGCAAGGAGTACGGCAAGTCCGTCGCACAGGTCGTGCTGCGCTGGCTGACCCAGCGCGGCGTCATCGCCATCCCCAAGTCGGTACGCGCCGAGCGCATGACCGAGAACATCGACATCTTCGACTTCGAGCTCACCGACGAGCAGATGGCGCAGATCGCCACCTTGGACACTGGCAGCTCGCTGTTCTTCGACCACCACGACCCGGAGATCGTCACCTGGCTCGCCAGGCGCCGCCTCGACGCCTGAACCGCACAAACCCCGAACAGAGCCGGCCCCAAAGGGCAGCAGAACTGGGAGCCATCCGGGAGCCAACCCGCTCCCCACGCCCCTTCGATGCCACCCGAGACCACCCCACCCCGACGCTGGTCAGAGGCCAGGGAGTATCAATGCTCCCCGGCCTCTGTCGTGCTCGGGGGGGGCCGAACAGGGGCCACCGCCCGACTGGGCATGAGCGGTCGTCATCGGGTCGCCCTGACACCGGCGGACCGCTCTGGGCAGGATTCTGAACAACCTTGCAGGCAGGGGCAGGTGAGGTCCTCGGCCGGTTCCACAAACCCCTTGCTCCCGTGTCGGGGGCAGGCACTAGAGTTCGATCTGTTGCGTGATGTTCACAGCAACCGTACAAAGAGCGCGGCCGGCCTCCGGATATCCGGGGCAGCGAGGCCGCGCCATTCCCGTGGGGGGAATCCACAGCAGTGAGAACACGCTCTTTGGTGTCGGCGGCCGTGTCCGCCGCACTGGGCGCCGCACTCCTCGCCGCGCCCGCACTGGCGTACGCGGCCGACGGCGGCACGCCCGGGCAGGACCCGGCGGCCACCGCGACCACGAACCCGACGGCCGATTCGACGCCTGCGGACACGCCCACCAGCGCCCCGTCCGACACTCCTTCGGACACCCCGACCCCGTCCAACCCGCCCATCGACGAACCGTCGGACACTCCGACCCCCGCCGATCCGACCCCGTCCGACCCGCCCTCCGGCGACCCGACGCCCGACCCGAGCAGCAGCGTGCCTGCCGACGGCACCGGCGCCCCGGTGTTCGGCAGCGTCGGCTCCGACCCCTCCGACGCCGGCTTCCTGACGGTCGCCGTCTCCTCCGACTCGGCGATCACCGAGGTGTCCGCCGACCTGACCGAGCTGCACGGCGCGGACCCGGCGACCGTCGCAGTCACGGGCTTCACGCTCGTCTCCGGCACGCCGCAGGACGGCGTCTGGCGCTCGCCGCGCATGTCGCAACTGCCGTCGTACGGCAGCTACAACGTGACGGTCAGCGCCCAAGACAGCGACGGCGACAGCACATCGGCGGCGGACGCCACCACCGTGGACGTCGAGCCGAAGCCGGTCTTCGCCGACCGCAGCATCAGCCCCGCCGTGCTGGACGTGGAGCACACGCACGTCACGCTCAGCGGCCGCATCTCGCTCTTCGACCCGATCACCGGCGACACCTTGCCGCTGGCCGGCAAGACGCTGAGCGTTGTGGCCGAGAACGGCTACAGCGCCGTCACCGCCGCCGACGGCAGCTACGCGATCGATGTGGCGCCGCGGCTGAACGGCGAGAACGCCACGTCCGTGCCGGTCTCGCTCTCTTTCTGGATCGCCAACCCCGACGGCACGAACACCTATGTGCTCGTCGACAGCAAGACCCTGCCGGTCGTGGTCAGCCCGAGCCGGATCCGGCTGGACCACTCCAGCGTGCAGATCAAGTTCGGCGCCAAGGCGTCCTCATCCGGTGTCGTGGAGTACCTGTACGACGGCACCTGGCGCCCGGCCAAGGGCGTCGCGCTCGACATGGGCTACTACGCCACGGCGACCAGCGGTGCCGGCGGGCGCTTCACGCTCACCGACCCGTACATGCCGTACGACGACAGCACGTACACGGTGGAGACCAGCCGGGACAGCTACTTGGCCGACCCGTATCTGACCGCCTCGCACGCGCAGTTCAAGGTCGACGTCATCAACCGGACGAACATCTGCTTCTGTTCGAGCTGGATCGACGAGTACTCCGACCTGCACATCCAGGGCAGCATGAACAGCAGCAACGGCAAGGTGCCGCCGAACCGGAAGCTGTACCTCCAGCAGTCGGCCGACGGCAAGACCGGCTGGAAGTCGCTCGGCTGGTTCACCGCGAAGTCCGACGGCACCTTCAACCTCGCCGGGTATGTGTCGGTGCCGAAGGGCTACTGGCGGCTGTACTCGGCGGGGTCGTCGGACTACCAGTCCGGCTACTCCAACTCCGTGCACTTCAACCGCACCGCCACCAGGATCACCGGCTTCAACGCCGGTCCCGAGCCGGTGCGCAAGGGTCACACCGTGACCACCACCGGCACCTTGCAACAACTGAGCGGCACGAAGTGGGTGGCGTTCGGCAAGCAGCGCGTCTACATCCTCTTCCAGGCCAAGGGCAAGAAATCCTGGACGCAGCTAGGCTCCGTCAAGAGCGACTCGCACGGCCACTTCACCGCCCGCTTCACCGCGAAGCAGGACGGCACCTGGGTCGGGGTCTACCTCGCGTCCGGCTCCTACGTGGACGCCGAGAGCTACCACGACTACGTGGACGTGCGCTGAGCAGCCTTTTCTGACGACCACCGCGAAGGGCGCACCGGGAACCTCCGGTGCGCCCTTCGCCATTGCCGCCGCTTGGCTACGCGCCACCAGGAGCTGTGCAGGTCAGTGGGGGTTGAGTTCGTCGGGGTCCAGGCCGCGGTCGGCGCCGTGGGGGACGACGTTCTGGCCCGGTTCCGGGTGCAGTCGTTTGCCGTCGAGGCAGACCCCGGTCTTGTCCGGTTCGAAGGAGACCAGGCCGCTGATCCGGTCGACTTGCCGGTAGACGTTGGGGTACGACCAGGCGGCTCGGTGTGCGTCGCCGATGTCGTAGTAGTCGCACAGGCCCTTGTAGGGGCAGAAGGTCTGGCCTTCGACGGGGCGTAGCCGGGTCTCGTCGATGTCGGCGCGGGGGACGTACCAGCGTGGGGCGAATCCGGACTCGTAGAGCACGACGGGGTGCTCGGAGCGGGCGATCACGGTGTCGTCGAGGCGGACTTCGAGGGTGCGGGACGTGTTGCGGATGTCGATGCGGTGGTACGGGTCCGCGGCGTGTCCGAGGATGCGTTCGTCCTCTTCGTAGAACGCGTCCATCGCGCGCCAGGCGAAGGCGATACGGCCCTGGAGTTCGGTGGCGTGCCCGGGCAGTCCGGTGAACTCCCAGGCGGCGCGTTCGACAGTGCGGTCGCCCGCGCGCACCGCGTACCAGGCGGTCTCGCCGAGGTCCTGGTGGTGGGTGACCTTCTCGGACGCGACCAGGGCCTGCTCGTCGACGTCCTCGCGGGGGAAGTAGGCGACGGGGTAACGGCCCGGTTCGTGCAGCAGGACGACGTGCTCGCTGTCGGCGATCCAGGTGTCGTCGAACCTCACGCGCATGCGACGGCGCAACGGTTCGGCGAACAGGAGGCGTTCGGGCAGGGGCACAGGGGTGAGGAAGTGTCCGATCGCGCCGGTGGAGAGGGGGCCTTGCTGCCAGGACAGTCCCATGGCGGGTTCCTTCCGGGTGCGGGACGGGGGTGCCGTCGGGGTCAGGGGAGGACGCGGGCGAGGAAGTCGCGGATGAGCTCGGTGATGGTGTCGAGGTGGCTCTCCAGGGCGAAGTGCCCGGATCCCAGCAAGTGGATCTCGGCATGGGGCAGGTCCTGGGCGAACGCCGTGGCGCCGTCGGGGCCGAAGATCTCGTCGCCCGCACCCCAGACCGCCAGCAGCGGGACCTGGGAGTCGCGGAAGTACTGATGGACCTGTGGGTAGAGGTCCACGTTGGTGGGGTAGTCGCGGAAGAGCCTGAGCTGGATCTCGTCGTTGCCGGGGCGATCCAGCAATGCCTGGTCGTGGACCCAGTTGTCGGGGCTGACCAGGCTGGGGTCGGCGACACCGTTCAGGTACTGCCAGCGGGTGGTCTCGGGGGTCAGTGCGCCACGCATGGCGGCCTCGTTGTCCGGTCGCGGGTCCTCGGCGTAGGCGAAGACGCCGTCCCAGAAGGGCTTGACGAAGCCCTCCTCGTAGGCGTTGCCGTTCTGGGTGATGATCGCCGTGATGCGGTCCGGGGTCTGGAGGGCGAGCCGCCAGCCGATGGGGGCGCCGTAGTCCTGTACGTACAGCGCGAACCGGTCGATGCCCAGGTGGTGGAGCAGGCCCGCGGTGACCTCGGTGAGGGCTTCGAAGGTGTACGGGAAGTCCTGCGGGGCGGGCATCGCGGACTGGCCGAACCCGATGTGGTCCGGGGCGATCACGTGGTAGCGGTCGGCGAGCGCCGGGATCAGGTGGCGGAACATGTGCGAGCTGGTCGGGAAGCCGTGGAGGAGTACGACTGCCGGTGCCTCGGGGTCGCCGGCCTCCCGGTAGAAGACGTCGAGACCGTTGACGGTGGCGGTGCGGTGGTGGACTGCGGGGGCCATATCCCTAACCTCTCTGGATGTTTTTACTGGTTACTCATCCAGTCGAGCACGCCTCCCCTAACCCGTCAAGGTGATTTTTAGAGTTAGATCTGGGTTGCGTCCCCCCTTAAGCCTCCGTCCGCGCGTGGTCGGCAGCCAGCGCAGTCGACGCAGTTGCCTCAGTCGGCACAGTCGGCACCCCGGGTCCGTCCAGATGGCCGGGTAACCTGTCTAGTGAGCCGGTGTGGTTAGGAGGAGTCATGACGGGCGACCTGGAACAGCAGCGGGCGCAGCAGGACGTTCTGCTGGAGCTCCTCAACAGCACGCCGGTGGTCGATGGCGTGGTCCAGGACCAGCTGGCTGATCCGGAAGCGGGCAGGTCCTGGCAGCAGGCGCACGGCGGCAGCGGCACGGCCGAGGAGCACCGGCATCTCCTTCAGGCGCGTGACGCGCTGCAGGACGTGGTGCGCGGCGCCCGGCCCGCCGCGTCGCTGGCCCCGCTCCTGAAGGACGTCACCTCCCGTCCGCATCTCCTGCCCACGGGGGTGTCGTGGGAGCTGGACACCCCCGCGGAGCGCCGGTTGGCGGTGCAGACGGTCATGGCATGGAGCGCGCTCCAGGAGGCGATGCCCGGCCGGCTACGGCCGTGCGCCAACCCGGAGTGCCGGTTGTTCCTCATCGACCGCAGCAAGACCAACAAGGGCCGCTGGTGCTCGATGGCCGTCTGCGGCAACCGTATGAAGGCAAGGCGCCACTACCAGCGAGCCCGCGACGCCGCAGCCGAGTGACGCCTCCGGCAGCGGCGCCCGCCGGACACTCCGTGTGATCGATCCGGTGCGGTACGGCACGGTCCGTCGCCTTGCGCCGTGCACCGTGAGCGGGTTCCCTCAGGAAAAGTGGAGGGTTCGGCCTTGGGGCCGGTCCCCCTTCGAAGAATCCTTGCCTCTGCCGGAAACCCCGCAGGAGGTCCGCAATGGCGACGCTGTTGTCCGTCAACGTGGGAATGCCCAAGGACGTCTCCTGGCAGGGCAGGACTGTCCACACCGGCGCCTGGAAGTCGCCCGTGCAAGGCTCGCGGATGGTGCGCCGGCTCAATGTCGAGGGTGACGGGCAGGGCGATCTGGCCGGGCACGGCGGCGAGATCTGTGCCGTGCTCGTCTACCAGTTGCAGTCCTATCAGTACTGGCAGAAGCAACTCGGCCGGGACGACCTGACGTTCGGCGTCTTCGGGGAGAACTTCACCGTCGACGGCCTGCCCGACGACGAGGTGTGCATCGGCGACCGATACCGCATCGGCGAGGCCGAGTTCGAGGTCACCCAGCCGCGCGTCACCTGTTATCGCGTCGGGATGCGTCTCAGTGAACCCACCATGGCCGCCCTGCTGGTCGCCCACCACCGCCCCGGCTTCTATCTGCGCGTCCTCACCGAGGGACGCGTCCGGGCCGGTGACGAGATCACCCTGATCCGCAAGGGTCCCGAAGAACTCAGTGTCGCCGACACCGACGCGCTGCTCTACCTCCCCGACCGCGACCCCGCGAGGCTGCGCAAAGCGCTGAACATCCCTGCTCTCAGCCCCGGATGGCAGCAGTCCTTCCGTGAACTCGCCGCCACCCGGCAGCCCCGGCAGGAACCGGGATGGCCGGGCGAACGCGCCGCCGCCCGGCAGCCCCGAGAGGAACCGGGATGGCCGGGCTTCAAGACCATGCGCGTCGCCCGCATCGTCCCCGAGACCGCCGCCGTCTCGTCGGTCTATCTCGACACCACCGACGACACGCCCCTGCCCGAGGCCCGCGCCGGACAGTACCTCTCCCTCCGTCTCGCCGTGGGCGCAGCGGCCCCCGCCGTGCGCAGCTACTCCCTGTCCTCCACTCCCGCCGCGGGCACCTATCGCATCAGCGTCAAACACGAGCCCCACGGAGAGGTCAGCGGCTACATCCACTCCACGCTGCGCCCCGGGGACCTCGTGGACGTCGCCAGCCCACGCGGGACGTTCGTGCTCGAAGAGGGCACCCGGCCGGTCGTCCTCGTCTCCGCGGGGATCGGCGCCACTCCCGTACTCGCCATGCTCCACCAGCTCGCCGCCGCACGGGACACACGCCCCGTCTGGTGGATCCACACCGCCCACGACCGCGCCCATCACGCCTTCGCGGCCGAGGTCCGGGCGCTGCTGGCCCAACTCCCCCACGCCCACCAGCACATCTACTACACCGCGGAGACCGCCCTCCGTCCCGACGAGCCGCACATCAGCCAGGGCCGACCGGCCCCTTCGTCACTCGCTGCCGTGGGCATCCCCGCCGACGCCGACGCCTACCTCTGCGGGCCGACGGCCTTCATGGACGAACTCGGCGGATATCTGCGCGATCAGGGCCTGCGCCCCGAGCGGATCCACACGGAACAGTTCAGCGCGCTCCCCGCCATCAATCCCGGCGTGGCGCCCACTGCCGCGGTCCGGCCCCATCAGCCGCCCGGGCCGCCGGGCGACGGCCCCCTCGTCACCTTCGCCCGCAGCGGCGTCACCACCCCCTGGTCACCGGCTCACGAGTCGCTGCTCGATCTCGCCGAGGCCTGTGACATCCCGGCCCGTTGGTCCTGCCGTACCGGCGTCTGCCACACCTGCATCACCCACCTCGTTTCGGGCGACATCAGGTACACCACCCCGCCCCTCGAACTGCCCGAAGCCGGCACCGTCCTCGTCTGCTGCAGCAAACCGGCCACCGAAGTCGTGCTCGATCTCTAGTGCCCCGACAGGCGGGGCACCAGCCCCGATCAACCTCTGGCTCCATTTGGCGTCCATCTCAGTGGGCGACCGGCTCCAACCGGCGTCCGCCTCAGCGGGCGACCGACTCCGGTCGGCGTCCAGAACCAGCGGGCCGGTCACGACGCAGGCGGGCCTGGAGACGGAGAAGTGGGGTAGCTGCCAGGATGAGTGGTGAGTTGGGGCCGGGGCCATGTGCACCGCGGCGCTCGGTACCGGTCCCTCCCCTCGTGGGGACCGGTACCGAACGGCGCGGATCGGCGGGAGGCCGGATCCGTGACCGACGCGATGGCGGCGCCGGGACGAATCCCGGCTCCACGGATCGCTTCGACTCCCGCGGCCAGACCGTCGCCTCCGCCCCGTCACTGCGGCGGAAGCGACCGAGAACGTGCGTCGTGAGGTGTCTCTCGAACGCCGAGCCAGTGGCTTGTTCCTGACGATGCGCTTTGGTGCGCTCTGGGTCATGATCCTGCCAGTCGGTAGGTCCCCCCGAGGAGGCTCCGAAGTCAAACCGGCGGCTTCATCGCAGGTCAGCCATATAAAGTGAGTTTTCCGGTCCGGATGTCCAGCCGCGGGGGAAGTAAGGAGAGAAGGCCTTGAGCTCCGACTCAGGGGCACGCACAGCCTTCGCGGAACGTCTCGCGTTGTTGTACAAGGAGGCCGGCAACCCTCCTCTCAAGCGCGTGGCCGACGCGGTCGACCGACTGCAGCGGGTCGACGAACGGGGGCGGCCCGTACGGGTGTCGGCGCAGCGCATCAGCGACTGGCGACGGGCCAAGAACGTGCCGGCCCAGTTCGCCGCGCTCGCCGCAGTGCTGCATATCCTGGTACCCCAGGCGCGGCGCGCGCGGCCCGCTCCGGTGTCCAAGGGCCTGTACGACGTGACCCAGTGGCAGCGTCTGTGGGAGCGGGCGGTGGCCGATCCGGTGGCCGAACGGCCCGAGACGGCCCTCGAAGAGGAGGAACGGCCTCCGGTCGACGCCCCGGACGTGACCGGTGTGTGCCCGTACCGGGGTCTGGCCGCGTACCGGCGGCAGGACACCGGGTGGTTCTTCGGCCGGGAGCGATACACGGAGGCGCTCGTCGCCCAGCTCGGCGCTGCGGAGGGGTCCGGCGGGCTGGTCATGCTCGTGGGCGCCTCGGGGGCAGGAAAATCGTCCCTGCTGAACGCCGGTCTGGTGCCCGCGTTGCAGAACCCCGCACTGAGCGACGAGGGCAGCCGGGCACGGGAAGTGCTGCAGCTCGTACCGGGAAGTGATCCCCTCGGGGAACTGGTCCGGCAGGTTCCGGGACTTGCACCCGTGATCGCCGCCGCGAAGGAGGCCGTCGCGTCGGACGTCGTCACCCGGGACGCCGCCGCGCGGGAATCCGCGACACGAGAAGCGCCACGAGAGCCCCGCGAGGTGCCCCGAGAAGCGATGCGAGAGGCGCCGCGGGAGGCCGCGCGGGAAGTGGCGGCGCGAGACGCGGCCTTCAAGGAACCGGCGGCCAAGGACTCCGCGGCCCCGGGCCCCTCCCTCAAGGAAGGCTGCGCTCCGCACTTCGCGCGCGCCGTGCGGGAGGCCGTCGCGACCTGGGCAGAGCGTGCGGCGTCCCCGTCCGCCCGCCCGGTCCTCATCGTGGACCAGTTCGAGGAGACGTTCACGCTCTGCGCCGACGAGGTGGACAGGCGCATCTTCATCCAGCTCCTCCACGCCGCCTGCTCACCGGCCGGCCCCGGCGAGCGGGCCCCGGTGCAGATACTCCTCGGCATCCGCGCCGACTTCTACGAGCAGTGCCTCAGCCACCCCGAACTGGCCGACGCGCTACAGCACCGGCATATGCTGCTCGGCCCGCTGACCACCGCGGAGCTGCGCGACGCGGTGACGGGTCCGGCCAAGGCCGTAGGGCTCGAACTGGAGCCGGGGCTGGCGGAGCTGATCATCCGTGAGGTGGGCGCGGACGGCCCGCGCGGCGCCCACAACGCGGGGGTTCTGCCGCTCTTGTCCCATGCCCTGCTCGCCACCTGGCAGCGCCGCAAGGGAGGACGGCTGACACTGGCCGGCTACCGCGCGGCGGGCGGGATCCAGGGGGCGGTGGCGGCGACCGCCGAGCGGGCCTGGTCCAGCCTGGACCCGGCGGCGCGCGCGGCGGCGCGGCTGCTTCTGCTCAGGCTGGTGCGGCTCGGGGAGGACACCCAGGCCACCCGCCGCCGGGGGACACGGCGGCAGTTGTCACAGGAGTCGACGGACCCCGGCAAGACGGAGGAGTCCCTCGAAACGCTGGTGCAGGCCCGGCTGGTGACCCTCGACGCGGACACCGTGGAGATCACCCATGAGGCGCTGCTCCACGCCTGGCCCCGGCTGCGGGACTGGATCGACGAGGACCGGAACGGCAATCTGCTGCGGCAGCGGCTGGAGGAGGACGGCAGGGCCTGGGAGGGCTCGGACCGGGACAACTCGCTGCTCTACCGCGGCTCCCGTCTCGAACAGGCCCGCGGCTGGGCGAAGTCCGCCGGGGACACCTATCTGACTCGCAGCGCCGTGCAGTTCCTGGCCGCCTCGGTCAGGCTGCGCAGGCGTACGGTCCTGATCAGCCGTGCCGCCGTGGCCGCGCTGGTCGTGCTCGCGGTGTTCGCGGCCGGTACGGCGGTGGTCGCGTGGCGGCAGCGGGACGACGCCGTGTTCGAGCAGGTGCTCGCGGAGGCGGACCGGGTCCAGCACACGGATCCGTCGCTGGCCGCCCAGCTCGACCTGGTCGCACACGACCTGCGGCCGGACGACAAGGGGACGTACAGCAGGCTGATCTCGATCGTGAACGCGCCCCTGGCCACCCCCCTGCTCGGTCACCACGGCGCCGTCTACCTCACCTCGTTCAGCCCCGACGGCAAGCTCCTGGCCACGGCCAGCTACGACCGCACCGTCCGCCTGTGGAACGTGGCCGACCGCAGCCGCCCCAAGCCGCTGGGCAAACCCCTCACCGGTCACACGAGCTGGGTGAGCAGTGCCGTCTTCAGCCCGGACGGGCACACCCTCGCCAGCGCCGGGGACGACGGAACGATCCGGCTGTGGGACGTGTCCGATCCCGCCCACCCCACGTCTCTCGGCACGCCCCTGGCGGGCCATGAGGGCACGATCTATCTGATCGCCTTCAGCCCGGACGGGCACACGCTGGCCTCCGCCGGCGAGGACCGCACGGTACGTCTGTGGAACGTGGCCGACCCGCGCAAGCCGAAGCCGCTCGCCTCGCTGGGCGGGCACACGGCCGCGGTGCGCTGCGTGGCGTTCAGCCCCGACGGGCACACGCTCGCGGCGGGAGGCGACGACGACACCATCCAGTTGTGGAACACGGCCGATCCACGCCACCCCGTACGGCTGCGGACGCTCACCGGCCACACGGACCTGGTGCACTCGGTGGCGTTCAGCCCCGACGGGCGCACGCTCGCCAGCGGCAGCGCCGACGACACCATCCGGCTGTGGAACGTCTCCGACCCGAAGCGCGCGGAATCGATCGGCACGCCGCTCACCGGCCATACGGGGGCCATCTGGTCCGTGGCCTTCAGCCCCGACGGGGGGCGGCTCGCCGCCGCGAGCGCGGACAGCACGGCGAGCCTGTGGAACGTCAGTGATCCGAACTGGCCCTCGCAGGTAGGGGAGCCGCTCGCGGGCGGCAGCGGCGAGATGTACGCCCTGGGCTTCAGCCCGGACGGCCGTACGCTCGCCACCGGCAGCGGTGACAGCAAGGTCCGTCTGTGGTCGGTCCCGACCTCGGACATGGCCGGCCGCAACGGGGTGTTCCGCCCGGACGGCAAGCTGCTCGCCACGGTCGCGAGCGACGGCAGGATCCGGCTGTGGAACGTGGCGGTTCCCGGCCGTCCCCGGCTCATGAGCAAGCCGTTCATGGCGGCCGACGGCGGCCAGCGTTCGCTGGTGTTCTCCCCCGACGGCCGTACGCTCGTGGTGCTGACCGACAAGGAGTCGGTGTACCTGTGGAACGTCACCGATCCGACCCACCCGGTCTCCACCGGGCCGCGCCTGACCCTGCGCACCCGGTTCATGGGCTCGTACGCACTGGCGTACAGCCCCGACGGACGGATTCTGGCCACCGCCTACGACCAACGCACCATCCAGCTGTGGGACGTCAGCGACCTCTCCCGCACCGTGGCGCTCGGCAAGCCGCTCACCGGCCACCGGGGCTTCATCAACGCCCTCGCCTTCAGCCCGGACGGGCACACGCTCGCCAGCGGCAGCGCGGACAGCACCGTACGGCTGTGGGACCTGACCGACCCCGCCCATGTGGCGCCGCTCGGCCGGCCGCTCACGGAGCACTCCGGGCCGATCAACGCGCTCGCCTACAGCCCCGACGGCCGTACGCTGGCCAGCGGCAGCGACGACGACACCGTACGGCTCTGGAACGTCACCGACCCGCACGCGGCGAGCGAGCTGGGCCCCCCGCTCACCGGCCACACCGAGGCGGTCACGTCGCTGACGTTCAGCAAGTCCGGGCAGACCCTGGCCAGCGGCGGCAACGACAACACCGTCCGGCTCTGGGACGTGGCCCGTCCGTCGTCGGCCAGCCCCATCGGCCAGTCGATGAGTCCCTACGCCAAGACGGGCAACTTCCTGTCCTTCAGCCCCAACAGCCATGTGCTCGGGGTGTCGAGCGGCTCGGACACCGTGCGGCTGTGGCGCCTGGACTCCGACGAGGCGATCCAGCACATCTGCTCGGTCACCCGGGGCGTGCTGACCCCGCAGCGATGGCACGAGTACCTGCCCCGGCTCTCGTACAAACCGCCCTGCGGAGGGTGAGGGAGCCGGGCGGTCCACGGGCGGATTCCACGTGATCCCGCTCACAACTCCCCGCTACGGCCGAGCAGTCGACTCCCGTCGCCCGAGCGGCGTTGTTACGCTGGACCACAGCCCGGTCGCTGGTGCATCCCCCGTCGCCAGCGGTCGGGCCTTTCCATGCCTGGGTGCGGGTGCTTCCACGCCCGGGTGCGGGCGCTTTCCGGGACGAGGTTCGGGACGCGGTTCCCGGCGACCGGCGCGCTCCACCGGCGGGCTCCTTGAGCAGTCGTACGCTGACCTTCGGCCGTCGGCCGGGCCCCGCCCGCCGTCGCGCCCGGCCCCAGACCCCGGATCGGGGAGCACCCGTGCCCAAGCCGTACGAAGGGATCGCGGACGATCTCCGGCGCCGCCCGCCCGTCGCGGTCGTCCGCGACAACGGCCGCCATCAGTGGGAGAAGAACCGTGCGCGCGAGCCCCTGGCCGAGCGCGCCCGGACCGGCGCCACGGAACACGACACCGGCCTGAGGCGCCAGGACCTCGCGATCCACGCGCGATACCGCGAGATCGAGGCGCCCCGGGAGCTGGCGGAGGCGTTCGGGGTGCCCGAGGGCACCGCGCTGGTCGAACGGACCTACCGGACGCGGTGTGCGGCCGGGTCCGCCCCGTTCGGCCTGGTGACCTCGTATCTGGTCCGCGAGCTGGTCGCCGGGAACCCCGATCTCCTGGACGAGCGCAACGAGCCCTGGCCCGGCAGCACCCAGAACCAGCTGTTCACGGTGGGCATCGAGGTGGACCGCGTCGAGGAACGGATCACCGCGCGCCCGCCGACTCCGGAGGAGGCCGAGGAACTGGAGCTGGCGCCGGGCACGCCGGTGATCCTCCTCCGGAAGACGTCGTACGCCATCGACGGCCGAGTGGTGGACGTCTGTGATGTCACGCTGCCCGGCGACCGCACGGAGCTGGTCTTCACCACGCCGCTGGAAAGGTGGTGAGCCGGGCGAGCGGTGGGCGGGTGGCCGGGTAGCTGGGTGGTCGGGTCATCGGTCGAAGGGCAGGTCCAGCATCCTGATGGCGTTGCCGCGCAGCAGCTTGTACGTCACGTCGCCGGGCAGGCCGGCCACATGCTCCGCCGCCACCTGCCGGGTGTGCGGCCAGGTCGAGTCGACGTGCGGGTAGTCGGTCTCGAAGGTCGCGTTGTCCACACCGACGGTCTCGATCGCCTCGATGCCGTGCTTGTCGCGGAAGAAACAGCAGAAGATCTGCCGGTAGTAGTAGGTCGACGGCGGTTCCGGGATCAGGTCCCTGACCCCGCCCCAGGCCCGGTGCTCCTCCCACACGTCGTCGGCGCGCTCCAGGGCGTACGGGATCCAGCCCATCTGGCCCTCGCTGTAGGCGAGCTTGAGCCGGGGGAACTTCACGAGGACCCCGGAGAAGAGGAAGTCCATCATCGACGCCATCGCGTTGTTGAAGCTGAGCGAGGCCTGGACGGCGGGCGGGGCGTCGGGTGATGCCGCGGGCATCTGCGACGACGACCCGATGTGCATGTTGACCACGGTCCCGGTCTCCTCGCAGGCCGCGAAGAACGGGTCCCAGTAGCCGGAGTGGATCGACGGAAGGCCCAGATAGGTCGGAATCTCGCTGAAGGTCACGGCCCGGACGCCGCGTGCGGCGTTGCGCCGGATCTCCGCGACGGCAAGGCCGATGTCCCAGAGCGGTATCAGGCACAGCGGGACCAGCCGCCCTCCGCTGTCGCCGCACCACTCCTCGACCATCCAGTCGTTGTAGGCGCGGACACAGGCGAGTCCGACCTCCTTGTCGCCGGCCTCCGCGAAGGTCTGTCCGCAAAAACGCGGGAAGGTCGGGAAACAGAGCGATGCCTCGACATGGTTGAGGTCCATGTCCTCCAGCCGGGCCTTGGGGTCCCAGCAGCCCCGGCGCATCTGCTCACGGGTGATGCCGTCGAGGGTCATCTCGTCCCGGGAGAATCCGACGGCCGCGATGATGCGCTTGTACGGGAACAGCTCGCCCTCGTACTGCCACCAGTCGGTGATCTGGCCTTCCGGGTCGGTGGTGAACCGGTACTTGCCGCCGACGTACTGGAGGTCACCGATGCCGGCGGTGAGGGGCTTCGGTCCTCTGTCCCGGTACTTGGCCGGGAGCCAGGTCTCGAAGAGGTGCGCGGGCTCGATCACATGGTCGTCCACGCTGATGACCTTGGGCAGGTCCTGTGTGCTGCCTTTCGTTGTCACTGCTTCTCCCCCTCACAATCTGACGAGGCGTCAGATTCAAGGTAGACGGCACCTGCGGCGGCGGCAAGGGCCGCCGTCGCGCGGCCGGGCCCGGTTCACCTATCGCCCGGGTCCGTCCAGGGGCGGGTCCGTCTCGGGGCGGACCCGGCCGACCTCCGGGAGTTCGGCCAGTTGCGAGCGGGTGTGCAGGATGTCGCCGATGAACAGGTCGTAGACGAGCACCCCGGTCACTCCGCCGACGAGGGGTCCGACGATGGGGATCCAGAAGTAGTCGCTGAACGACCCCGCGAGGGTGCCGGGCAACGCGAGGTCCTGCCAGCCCGCGAGCCAGGTGAACAGGCGGGGGCCGAAATCCCGGGCGGGGTTGATGGCATAGCCGGCGTTCGCACCGTACGACATACCGATGGCGGCGACCGCGAAGCCGATCACCAGGGGGCCGAGATTGGCCCGCACCGCCGTGTTGCGATGGTCGACGACCGCCACGATGAACATGACGAGAAAGGCCGTACCGACGATCTGGTCCACGAGCGGGCCCCAGATACCGCCCTGATAGTAGGGCGCGGGAAACGTGCCGAAGATGGAGAAGGTGGCGAGGGTGTGCCCGTTGGTCTTCGGGCCCGTCACGGCGCGGTCGAAGGTGTTGATCGCCTCGTGGTAGACGCCGTACACCAGCGCGGCCCCGACGAACGCGCCGACCAGCTGCGACGCCATGTACGGAAGCACCTTGAGCCAGGAGAATCCGCGGCGCACCGCGAAGGCCAGCGTCACCGCCGGGTTGAGGTGCGCGCCGCTGACGCCGCCTGCCACGTAGACCCCGAAGGTCACGGCGAGCGCCCAGCCCCAGGAGATGAGAAGCCAGTCACCGGCGCCCAGGAAGAAGGTGGTGGGCCCGGCCGTACGGCCCGAACCCGGCAACGCGGCGACCGCCATGGCCACCACACCGCACCCGAACGAGATAACGATGCACGTCCCCAGGAATTCCGCGAGGCATTCACCGAAAAGGCCCCCTCGGCTCCTGAGCCGGGAGGGTTTTACCAGGGGCGGAATTTCCACGGCCATGACAGGCCCCCTCAGGGAACGGTCCGGCCCGTGGAGCCGATGCCATCCATCCGGGCCTGTGTATTCGGATGTGACGACCTCCGCATTCCTCGCACGGAGAACAGCACGACACAGAGCGGGAACTTACGCGGAGCAGAACGGGCACTCCGCAGGAATGTGTACACAGCAGGAACACCACGAGTATGACCCACCAGACGCACGGATCGCCGCCTCGTCCAGCACGATTACCCGTTCGGATGACATCGAATTGCGGGGGCTGTCGCTGCCTTTTCACGAAAGGCGCTGAGGTCCTTCGGTGCGGGGCGCGCCGAAGGGCTCCCCCACTGGGAGGTCTCGTGGGGAGGTCTCGCGGGGAGGCCCCGCTCGGAAGCACGCCCGCCTCGCTCGGAAGCTCTCCCGCCTCGCTCGGAAGCTCTCCCGCCCCGCTCGGAAGCTTTCCCGCCCCTGTGGAACCGGTCCGTCCATGGGGCAGTCTTTCTTCTCGTGGCAGGCGTTCCGCAACAGAACGGGTCGAGCGACGCGGTCGCGCATATGGTGGTGTGCGGGGACGACGGACTCGCGCACCGGCTGGCCGCCGAGTTGCGCGGGGTGTACGACGAGCAGGTGACCCTCGTCGTGCCACCCGCCACACGGGTCGCCCGGCAGCCGGTGGTGGGCCGTGCCCGCGCCTCCGCGCTGCTCGACCGGGTCTCCGCCGCCGTCACACGTGCGGCGGGCAACGGCAACAACGGCAACGGCACGGACGGTCGTACTGTCGGGGCCGGTGGCGCCCGTACCTCCCAGACGCCCGGCGTCGTACGGCTGCTGGAGGCCTCGGAGGCCTCCGAGGCCGTGCTCGCCGAGGCCGGAGTGGAACGGGCGACGGCCCTCGCGCTCGTCTATGACGACGACGAGACCAACATCCGCGCCGCGCTCACCGCCCGCCGCCTCAACCCGCGCCTCCGGCTCGTGCTGCGGCTCTACAACCGACGGCTCGGACAGCACATCGAGGCTCTCCTCGACCAGGCGGCGACGCTGGCCTCCGGCGGGACCGACGGGGAGGCCGAGCCGTTCGACGCGTCCACGACCGTCCTGTCCGACGCCGACACCGCCGCGCCCGCGCTGGCGGCGACGGCCGTGGCCGGCACCACCAAAGTGGTGCAGACCGACGGGCTGATGCTGCGGGCCGTGGAACGCCCCCCGCCGCGCCCCGGCGAGGTCGCCGACCCCGGACTGTGCACCCTGGCGCTGCTGTCGGCGACGGCGAGCGACCCCGCCGGCGCCGACGGCTCCGAAGGCAGCGGCGAGCAGGGGCCGCAACTCCTGCCCGACGAACGGGCGATCGCCGCGGCCACCGGACGCGGCACGGTCGTCCTGGAGAACGTCTCCTACGCGGGTCCCGCACTGCCCGCCGGACGCAGTGTCGTCCGCCTGGGCACGCTGGTCTCACGGCGGCTGCGCTGGTCGTTCGCGGGACTCGTCGGCTGTGTCGTGGCGTTGGCCATCGCATCGATGGCGGTCACCGGGGAACACCCGCTGCGCGCCACGTACTTGACGCTTCTCGATCTGTTCGCGATCAACAATCCCGCCATCGGGGAACCCGCGGGACGTCAGATCCTGCAACTGCTGTCCGGCCTCGTGGGGCTGTTGCTGCTGCCCGTGCTGGTGGCGGCCGTCCTGGAGGCGCTCGGCACCTTCCGCAGCGGGACCGCGCTGCGCAGGCCGCCGCGCGGGCTGTCCGGGCATGTGGTGCTGCTCGGCGTCGGCAAGATCGGGACGCGGGTGCTCACCCGGCTGCGGGAGCTGAAGATCCCCGTGGTGTGCGTGGAGGGCGATCCGGAGGCGCGGGGTCTCGCGACGGCCCGGCGGCTGCGGGTGCCGGTCGTGCTCGGTGACGTGACACAGGAAGGCGTCCTGGAGGCCGCCAAGATCCACCGGGCGCATGCGCTGCTCGCGCTCACCAGCGCCGACACCACGAACCTGGAGGCCGTCCTCTACGCCCGCTCCGTGCGGCCCGATCTGCGGGTCGTCCTGCGGCTGTACGACGACGACTTCGCGACCGCCGTCTACCGCACCCTGCGCGCCGCCCACCCGCACGCCCTGACCCGCAGCCGCAGCGTGTCGCACCTGGCCGCGCCCGCGTTCGCGGGGGCCATGCTGGGGCGGCAGATCCTGGGGGCGATCCCCGTCGAGCGGCGGGTGCTGCTGTTCGCCGCCGTGGGCGTGGCCGGGCATCCGCAGCTGGAGGGGCGGACGGTCGCGCAGGCCTTCCGGGCCGGGGCCTGGCGCGTGCTCGCCCTGGACACCACGGCGCCCGGCGAACGGGCCCTGGCGCCGGACCCCGAGTCGGGCGGTCCGGGCCGCCCCTCGGGGCTGGTCTGGGACCTGCCGCCCACCTATGTCCTGCGGCCGGAGGACAGAGTGGTCCTGGCCGCGACGCGCCGCGGCCTGGCGGACCTCCTGGGGCGCAGGCGCCGCGAGGGGGCGGGGGCTTAGGCCGGGAGGCTCGGTGGTGCGCTCGTGCGGTCGTGCGCTCATACGCCCAGGCGGTCGTACAGTCGCGCGGTCGTGCCTGGTCAGGGCGTTTCTCCGAAGAGTTTTCCACAGGCTGGGGACCTCACCCGCACGATGTCGCCCGAGCCAGGCACTATGGGGCCATGACTGAGAGCAACGGGTCCACCTCGCCGGAGCGCGGCGAGGACATGCCGGACTGGGAGAAGCGCTTCCGGGCACCGCGGGTGTCACTGCCTGACTGGGCGGAGGACGCGCCACACCGCGCGCTGTTCGTCTCCAACGCGACGGGGACGTACGAGCTGTACGCGTGGGACCGCACCACGGGCGAGCAGCGCCAGGTCACGGACCGGCCGAACGGCACGACGGACGGGGCGCTCTCACCGGACGGCGAGTGGATCTGGTGGTTCGACGACACCGACGGGGACGAGTTCGGCATCTGGAGACGTCAGCGGTTCACCCCCGACGCCTCCGGTGCGGACTCCGGGCCCGACGAGCCGGCGGCTCCCGGCCTGGAGCCGTCGTACCCGGCCGGGCTCGTGATCGCACGGGACGGGCGGACGGCGGTCGTGGGCCGCTCGACCGACGAGGACGGTTCGACGATCCATCTGGCACGGGCCGGCCAGGACCCGGTCGAGATCTACCGGCACCGCGAGTCGGCCGGCGTGGGCGACCTCTCGCACGACGGTGCGCTGATCGCCGTCGAGCACACCGAGCACGGCGACGCGATGCACTCGGCCCTGCGCGTGCTGCGGCCGGACGGCTCGACGGTGGGAGAACTGGACGACACCAAGGGCGGCAGGGTCGAGCTGGGCCTGGAGGTGCTGGGCTTCGCGCCGATCGACGGGGACGCCCGCCTGCTGGTCGGGCACCAGCGGCGCGGCCGGTGGGAGCCGCTGGTCTGGGACGTCGTCTCGGGCGAGGAGACGGACCTGGCGCTGGAGCTTCCGGGCGACGTGGCCGCCGAGTGGTATCCGGACGGCTCCGCGCTGCTGATCATGCACAGCTTCGAGGCCCGCAGCGAACTGCTGCGGTACGACCTGGCGACGCACGAGCTGGTGCGGGTGCCCACGCCGCCGGGCACGGTGTCCGGCGCGACGGCCCGCCCCGACGGGACCGTGGAGTACCTGTGGTCGTCGGCGGCCGAGCCGCCGGTGGTCCGGTCGACATCGGGCGAGGTCGTGCTGGATCCGCCCGGAATGAAGTCACCGGGGTCGGTATCGGTGGAGGACGTGTGGGTGGAGGGCCCGGGCGGCCGCATCCACGCGCTGGTGCAGAAGCCGGCCGGGGCGACCGGACCGCTGCCGACGGTGTTCGACATCCACGGCGGTCCCACCTGGCACGACAGCGACGCCTTCGCGGCGGGCCCGGCGGCCTGGGTGGATCACGGATACGCGGTGGTGCGGGTCAACTACCGGGGTTCCACGGGGTACGGCCGCGAGTGGACGGACGCCCTCAAACACCGGGTCGGGCTGATCGAGCTGGAGGACATCGCGGCGGTGCGGGAATGGGCGGTGTCGTCCGGACTCGCGGACCCGAAGCGGCTGGTTCTGACCGGCGGCTCCTGGGGCGGGTATCTGACCCTGCTCGGGCTCGGCACCCAGCCGGACGCGTGGACGATCGGGATCGCGGCGGTGCCGGTCGCGGACTATGTGACGGCGTACCACGACGAGATGGAGTCGCTGAAGGCGATGGACCGGACCCTGCTCGGGGGCACGCCCGAGCAGGTGCCCGAGCGGTTCGAGGCGTCGTCGCCGCTGACGTACGTCGACGCGGTGAAGGCGCCGGTCTACATCTCGGCAGGGGTGAACGACCCGCGCTGCCCGATCCGCCAGGTCGAGAACTATGTGGACCGGCTCGCCGCACGCAAGGCCCCGCACGAGGTGTACCGGTACGACGCGGGACACGGCTCCCTGGTGGTCGACGAGCGGATCAAGCAGGTGCGGCTGGAGCTGGACTTCGCGCAGCGCCATCTGGAGGGCTGACATCCGGAGAGTGCGGAGAGTCCGGAGAGCTGCTGGAGACCTGAGAGAGGAGCGACGGCCCGGACGGCGGACGGGACACGGACACGGGCGACGCGCCCGGCCGCCTGACCGCCCGACGGACGGGGCGGGCTGCGGAGGGGCGTGCCCGGTCCGGCGTACGAGGAGGGCGCGCATGCCTCGTACGCCGGGCCCCACGGGCGGGTCCGCAAACACGGCACCGTACCGTGGGGGGCGTGTACCGGTTTCTGCTGACGCCCCGCTGGTGGGGGATCAACGTCTTCGTGCTGCTGGCCATCCCCTTCTGCATCTTCATGGGGTCATGGCAGCTGAGCCGGTTCGAGTCCCGGATGCACGAGCAGCAGAGGGCGAGCGAGCAGGTCACGGCGGACCGCAAGGAGGCCGCCCGGCCGCTTCGGGAGCTGCTGCCCGTCGACCAGAAGACGTCCGGGAAGCGGGCCACGGCCGCCGGGCGGTACGGGAAGCAGCTGCTGGTGCCGGACCGGGAGCTGGACGGCAAGCAGGGCTTCTATGTGCTGACCTTGCTGCGCACCGACGGGGGCCGCGCCCTGCCGGTCGTACGGGGCTGGCTGCCGGGCGACGCGAGCTCCGCGAAGGCGCCGACCGCGCCGACCGGCGAGGTCACCGTCACGGGTGCGCTGCAGGCGTCGGAGAGCCCGGGGGAGAACGGGGCGGGAGGGGGCGGGGGGCTCCCCCCGGATGAGACCGCCGCGATCAGCGCGGCGTCGCTGGTCAACCTCGTGCCCTACAGCGTCTACGACGCCTGGATCACCCTCGACAAGGCCGACAGCGGGATGCGGGCGGTACCGGCCACGGCGCCCCAGAACACCGGGCTGGATCTGAAGGCGTTCCAGAACCTGGGCTACACGGGCGAGTGGTTCGTCTTCGCGGGCTTCACGGTCTTCATGTGGTTCCGTCTGCTGCGTCGCGAGGTGGAGTACGCCCGGGACGCGGAGCTTGGCCTGGTGACAGAGGGGCCGGGGGAAGGAAGCCCGGCGTCCCCGACGTCCCCGGCGGAGGCCGAGGCGGGCGAAGCGGCCGGGGACGAGAAGGCCGCCGTCGAGAGCGAGTCCCGGACCGCCGCGACCTGAGGCCCGAGCGGCCGGGACCAGCCGGCCCCGGAATGCCGGGCAACCGGACCAGCCGGCCCCGGGGGCCGGACCAACCGGCCACGCCGACCGGACCACCAGCCCGAACCAACCGAACCAGCCGAGCCGGCCCAGCCCGAACCGGACCAGCGAGCCGGACCAGCCCTGGGCGCCCGGAACCAGCTCAGGACGCCGGAAGTATCCCCGTGCGGTAGACCGTGCCGGCGCAGGCGTTGGGGACCGTCGTCGTGGAGGTGCCGGAGCCGGTCTCCGGGGTGTGGGAGACGACCACGCTGCCGTCGGCCACGCCGTCCTCCGTCATCAGCTGCGGTGCCACGCCGCCGCCGCTGCCCTCCGAGGACGTGCCGCCGCTCGTGCCGGTGCTGTCCGAGGGGCTCGGGTCCGGGGAGGGTCCTCCGGTGCCGCCGCCCGTCGTGGGGCAGGTCTCCGACGGGACCCAGGCGAACTTGACCTCGTAGGCCGCGCCGGGCTTGAGCACCAGCGAGGCGGCCTGCTGGGACGGCTCGGGCAGCCCGGTGGCCGCGTCGCCCGTGACATGGTCCGCCACGCTGATCTTGGAGGCGTCCGCCGCGCCCTGGGCGGTCGTGGAGACGCTGCCGCCGCCCGAGACCGTGCAGGTCGTGGTGGAGACGTTGGTGACGTGGAACGTGCCGTAGACCGTGCCGGTGGAGTCCGGTGCACCCGTGGTGGCGGTCGCACCGCCGAGCTGGGCGCCCGTGCACTCGGGAGCGCTCGCCGCGGAGGCCGTCGGGTTCGCCCCGCCGGTGGCTCCGCCGGGCGCGCCCTTGCCCTTGTCGCCCTTGTCCTTCTGGCCGCCCTGGTCCGTGCCCTTGGTGGTGCCGCCGGAGCCGACCGAGCCGCTGGAGCCGCCGTCCGGGCCCTTGCCCCGCCCGGTGCCCTGCTGGGCCTGCGAGGCCTGGCCGGCGATGGAGGGATCGGCGTCGGGGCCGGTGGCGTTGGAGACATGGACGAGGGCGGGGATCGCCGTGCCGATGAACAGGGCGGCGGCCGCCATGCCGACCAGGGCCTGCCGTTTGCGCGCCCGCCGGGCGGGCACCGCGCGCCGCAGATGCTCCAGGGTGCCGTCGCGCGGCTCGATGTCGTCCACCGCCTGGTGGAGCATCCGCTGCAGCGCCAGTTCGTCCGGGCCGAACCCGGTCTCCAGGCCGTCCGGCCCGGCGCCGGACCCGTCCGTAGGGCCCTCGAACTCGCCGGTCCCCCGTGCGAAGCGGTCCGCGGCGGGCGCGTCGGGAGCGGCGTGCTCCGGCCGGGCTTCCTGTCGGCCCTGGTCATCTGGGCGGTGGTTCACAGTTGCGTTCCCAGCGTGCTGCTCATGGTCGTCCTCGTGGGGCGTGGACCGGTCCGTCGGTTCGTGCCACACATCGGGCTCGTGTCGTTCGTGTGAGTCGCGTCCCGGGACGGCGGGGCGCCGCTCCTCGTACCCGCTCATGCCGGCGCTCCCATGGCGATACGCAGCGCGGCGATGCCACGCGATCCGTACGCCTTCACCGACCCGAGCGATATCCCCAGCGTCTCGGCGACCTGGGCCTCGGTCATGTCCGCGAAGTAGCGCAGCACCAGCACCTCGCGCTGGCGGCGTTGCAGGCCCTTCATGGCCCGGATCAGCGAGTCGCGCTCCAGCTGGTCGTACGCGCCCTCCTCCGCGCTCGCCATGTCCGGCATCGGCTTGGAGAGCAGCTTGAGGCCGAGGATGCGGCGGCGCAACGCCGAACGGGAGAGGTTGACGACCGTCTGGCGCAGATAGGCGAGCGTCTTCTCCGGGTCTCGGACGCGTTTGCGTGCCGAGTGGACGCGGATGAACGCCTCCTGGACGACGTCCTCGCAGGACGCGGTGTCGTCGAGGAGGAGTGCCGCGAGCCCGAGGAGGGAGCGGTAGTGGGCGCGGTAGGTCTCGGTCAGATGGTCCACCGTGGTACCGGCGGCCGTCGTCTCCTCGGCGTTCTCACGCTGGCTGGGTATGCGGGCGGGCCGCGCTGCGGGCATGGGGGCGATCACCGGCATGCCGCCGGGCGCGCCGGACATGCGGGGGCGGCGGGGCGGACGCAGGGTTGTGCCCCTCGCCCGTACCGCGGTGAATTCGAGTACCTCTGCCACGCCAGTTGGACACGTCTCCCCCCGTGAGGGTTGTACGCGACGGGCAACACCTTCGTGTCAGGCAGCACGTCCGTCTGCACATGCCCTCGTGCGCCCCCCAGCGCAGCGGACCGTGCGTCTAGTGCCCTCATGCCTACCAGCTCTTCCCCTATGCCCCATGTGTGATGGTGCCCACCCCCCGGAGGGCGACCGCAAAGACGCTCCCCGCTCCGCAAGCGGTTGCGGGGCGGGGAGGGAAATCTTCGAACACCCGAAGGCTTCGATTCAAGTGGTCCCGACCACATGACGGGTCGGTGGAACCGACAGGGATCCTACAAATGATCCGGCCGGCGACCAGCGGGTTTCCCGCCAGGTGGGACGGAGGCCGAAGGATCTGCGGCCTACGGAGCCTCCCGCTCCGACGCGACCAGCTCCGCGACCTGGGCCGTGTTCAGTGCCGAGCCCTTGCGCAGGTTGTCCCCGCACACGAACAGTTCCAGCGCGGTCGGGTCGTCGAGGGAGCGGCGCACCCGGCCCACCCAGGTGGGGTCCGTGCCGACCACGTCGGCGGGCGTGGGGAACTCGCCCGCGGCCGGGTCGTCGAAGAGGACGACTCCGGGCGCGGTGGCGAGGATGTCCCGGGCACGGTCGACCGTGACCTCGTCCTCGAAGCGGGCGTGGACGGTGAGGGAGTGCGCGGTGACCACGGGCACACGGACGCAGGTGACCGCCACCCGCAGCCGGGGAAGTCCCAGGACCTTGCGGGACTCGTGACGGATCTTCATCTCCTCCGAGGACCAGCCGTCCTCGTCGGGCGTCCCGGTCCAGGGGACGACGTTCAGCGCCACCGGCTCCGGGAAGGGTCCCGTGTTGTCGCCCACCGCACGGCGTACGTCACCGGGGCTCGTCCCCAGCTCCGTGCCCGCGACCAGCGACAGCTGCTGCCGGAGGGTGTCGATGCCCGCGCGCCCCGCACCGCTGACGGCCTGGTACGAGGAGACGACCAGCTCGCTGAGCCCGAACTCGGCGTGCAGCGCGCCGAGCGGCACGATCATCGAGAGCGTCGTGCAGTGGGGGTTGGCGATGATGCCGCGCGGGCGCACCCGGGCGGCGTGCGGGTTGACCTCCGGCACGACCAGCGGGACGTCCGGGTCCATCCGGAACGCACCAGAGTTGTCCACCACGACCGCACCGTGCGCGGCGGCGACCGGCGCCCACTGCCGCGCGACCTCGTCCGGTACGTCGAACATCGCCACGTCGACGCCGGAGAGTGCCTCCTCGTCGAGCGCGACGACCTCGACCTCCTCGCCGCGCACGGTCAGCTTGCGGCCGGCCGAGCGGGGGGAGGCGATCAGACGGATCTCGCCCCAGATGTCCGCGTGCTGGGACAGGATCTGGAGCATGACGGAGCCGACGGCCCCGGTCGCTCCCACGACCGCGAGCGTCGGCCGCCCGGTCCGGGCCGTCACCGGCGCTCCCCACGGGGCACGGCAGAGCCCGGCAGGCCGGCCCGCCGCACGGGGCGCGCGGCCGGCCCGGAGCCCTTACGGTACGCACGACCGGAGCCCGTACGGTCCCCGCGCCCGGAGCCTGCCCGGCCCACGCGCACGGACCTCGTACGGTCCCCGCCCCCGCAGGGGAGGCCGGTCATCGCCCGGTGCCTCCGTAGACGACGGCCTCGTCGCTCTCCGAGTCCAGGCCGAACGCGCTGTGCACCGCGCGCACCGCCTCCGGGACGTCGTCCGCGCGCGTCACCACCGAGATACGGATCTCGGAGGTCGAGATCAGCTCGATGTTCACGCCCGCGTCGCTCAGCGCCTCGAAGAAGGAGGCCGTGACGCCCGGGTTCGTCTTCATGCCGGCGCCGACGAGGGAGATCTTGCCGATCTGGTCGTCATAGCGCAGCGAGTCGTAGCCGATCGCGGTCTTGCCCTTCTCCAGGGCGTCGATCGCCTTGCGTCCCTCGGTCTTCGGGAGCGTGAAGGAGATGTCCGTGAGGCCGGTCGCCGCGGCCGACACGTTCTGCACGACCATGTCGATGTTGATCTCGGCGTCGGCGATGGCGCGGAAGATCGAGGCGGCCTCGCCCGGCTTGTCCGGCACGCCGACGACCGTGATCTTGGCCTCGGAGGTGTCGTGCGCGACACCGGAGATGATGGCCTGCTCCACCTGCTTGTCCCCTTGCTCGATCGGGTCGCTGCTGACCCATGTGCCCTGCAGTCCGCTGAAGGAGGAGCGGACGTGGATCGGGATGTTGTAGCGGCGCGCGTACTCCACACAGCGGTGGAGCAGCACCTTGGACCCGGACGCGGCCAGCTCCAGCATGTCCTCGAAGGAGATCCAGTCGATCTTCCGGGCCTTCTTCACCACCCGCGGGTCGGCGGTGAACACGCCGTCGACGTCGGTGTAGATCTCGCACACCTCGGCGTCGAGGGCGGCGGCCAGTGCCACGGCGGTGGTGTCGGAGCCGCCCCGGCCCAGGGTCGTGATGTCCTTCTTGTCCTGGCTCACACCCTGGAAACCGGCGACGATGGCGATGTTGCCCTCGTCCAGCGCGGTGCGGATGCGGCCGGGCGTGACGTCGATGATCCGGGCTTTGTTGTGGACGGAGTCGGTGATGACGCCTGCCTGGCTGCCGGTGAAGCTCTGGGCCTCGTGGCCCAGGTTCTTGATCGCCATGGCCAGCAGGGCCATGGAGATCCGCTCTCCGGCGGTCAGCAGCATGTCGAACTCACGCCCGGCAGGCATCGGGGAAACCTGCTCGGCGAGATCGATCAGCTCGTCCGTCGTGTCGCCCATCGCGGAAACGACGACAACCACCTGGTTGCCGTTCTTCTTCGCTTCCACGATCCGCTTGGCGACGCGCTTGATGCCCTCGGCATCGGCTACGGAGGAGCCTCCGTACTTCTGCACGACAAGGCCCACGTGCGCTCCTCGCTCAATCCGTCTCTTTCCGCACCCGCGCAGTGCCGGTGCGGTCGGCTCAGTCTATCGAGCGGCCGAATTTCCCTTCCGGGATACCGCATGGTGAGATGTCCCGCTCACGTCGGTTCCATCCCGGTTTTCTTCGGGTCCAGGACGGACGTACGACGGTTTTCACCGCCGCCCTCCGCGGGGAATCCGGGCCGCTCCGCACGGCACCTGCCCCCGCCGCGCACCCCGTACTCGGAAACGTGCCGCGTGTCACAAGGCCGTCCGCAGGTCACCTGACCTGTCGCAGTCCGAGCGGTCGCGCGATCTCCCGGTCCATGACCCGGCCCGCCTCCTCCGCGAGGATCTCGTCGCCGAGGTCCTGGTCGGTGTCGAGGCCGTCGAGCTCCGCCAGGGGCTGGTTCAGCCGCACATGCGCCACCACGGACTGCAGCGCCCGCAGGGTCGCGGAGGCGGTCGAGCCCCAGTTGGAGAAATACGAGAACTGCCACCACCACAGCGCCTCCGTGGTGCGGCCCGCACGGTAGTGGGCCATGCCGTGGCGCAGATCCGTGATGATGTCCGCCAGATCGTCGGAGATACGGGCCGGGACCGGGGCCCTGCGCGGCTCGTACGGGTCGAAGACCTCCGAGTAGACGTCGATCGGGTCCAGCATGACGGCGAAGCGCTCGCGCAGCTCGTCCACGTCCGTGTCCGGGCCCGTGTCCGGCTCGTAGCGCTCCTCGGGCACGATGTCCTCGTGCGCGCCCAGACGGCCGCCCGCGAGCAGCAGCTGGGAGACCTCCAGCAGGAGGAAGGGGACGGCCGAGTCCGGCTCGTCGCCCTTCGCGACCTCCGTGACGGCGACCAGGAAGCTCTCGACCTGATCCGCGATCTGGACGGCGAAGTCGTCCGGGTCCTGCGTCGTGGAGTGCAACGTGGCGTCAGACATCTAGGAGTCGTCTCCCCTCGAAGGCGCGGCCGAGGGTGACCTCGTCCGCGTATTCCAGGTCGCCGCCCACCGGGAGGCCGCTGGCCAGGCGGGTGACCTTGAGGCCCATGGGCTTGATCATGCGGGCGAGATACGTGGCCGTGGCCTCGCCCTCCAGGTTGGGGTCCGTGGCCAGGATCAGCTCGGTGACCGTGCCGTCGGCCAGCCTGGCGAGCAGCTCCCTGATGCGCAGATCGTCCGGGCCGACGCCCTCGATGGGGCTGATCGCGCCGCCCAGGACGTGGTAGCGGCCGCGGAACTCGCGGGTGCGCTCGATCGCGACGACGTCCTTCGGCTCCTCCACCACACAGATGACCGACAGGTCGCGGCGCGGGTCACGGCAGATGCCGCACAGTTCCTCCTGCGCGACGTTGCCGCAGGTCGCGCAGAAGCGGACCTTCGCCTTCACCTCGAGCAGCGCCTGGGCGAGCCGGCGGACGTCCGCCGGCTCGGCCTGCAGGATGTGGAAGGCGATCCGCTGGGCGCTCTTGGGACCGACGCCGGGCAGCCGTCCCAGCTCGTCGATCAGGTCCTGGACCACGCCTTCGTACAACGGACTGCCTTTCCTGAGGAGCTTCGGTACGTACCGTAGCCGGGCTCGGTTTCTTGGTACGTACGGTAGTTGGCCCTCGCCTTGCACAGAAGGGACGGGCCGGTGGACTCAGAACGGCAGGCCGGGGATGCCGCCGCCGCCGAGTCCCTGGGCCAGCGGGCCGAGCTTCTGCTGCTGGAGCGCCTGCGCGTTCTCGTTGGCCGCCTGGACCGCCGCGACGACCAGGTCGGCGAGCGTCTCGGTGTCCTCGGGGTCCACCGCCTTCGGGTCGATCACCAGGGCGCGCAGCTCGCCGGAGCCGGTGACGGTGGCCTTCACCAGGCCGCCGCCCGACTGCCCTTCGACCTCCGTCCGGGCCAGTTCTTCCTGGGCCCGCGCGAGATCCTGCTGCATCTTCTGGGCCTGCTGGAGCAGTTGCTGCATGTTGGGCTGGCCACCACCGGGAATCACGATCAGCTCCTGGTCTCGTTCGGGTACGGACGGCAGGTCGCGTACCGCTGTCTGGGCGGAATGTGCCGCCTGGCACGAGCCTACGTGGTCACCGGGACGACCGCTCCGGTAGTCCGTCCGGACCCCGGGCCGGACATCCGGCGGCACTCTTTCGAGTGGCATTGCGGGGCGACCTCCCCCGGTCACGGCCCACTTCCGGGCGGAAAAGCCGGGAAACCCGAATCCTCGTCGCCCGGGGAACGGTAGGAAGGATCCGGCGCTTCGACACCATGCGTCACGAGCACATCACGGAACGTGTGCCGCGTGGGCGGGCGCACACCGCGAAGTGTCATCGCGGAACGTCAGAGCCGTACGTAGGGAGTGCCGGGTGAGTCAGCCGGAGATGCAGCCCGAGGGTCCGCTCCAGGACGGGCGGGACGACGGCGCGGCAGGACTTCGGCCGGGCGACCTCGGGGGGCGGACGTTCCCGCACGGCGACTGGGGGGAGCCCGCCGAGCGGCTGGACGAGTTGTACCGGTGGGTGGAGCGCCGGGCGCTGGAGACGGCGGCCTGGTATCTCGCGAACCGGGTGTGGAAACGCCGGGTCGCGCGGGCGCTGCGCGGGGGCGCGGCGGCGGGGGTGGTGTGCGGGGCCGCGCTGCCGCTGCTCGATCTGACCGGGATCACGGACGGCGCCGTGCCGTGGGCGTATCTGTCGCTGCTGCTGGGGACGGCGTGCGTCGCCGGGGACCGGTTCTTCGGGGTGACCTCCGGGTGGATGCGGGACGTGGCGACCGCTCAGGCTCTGCAACGGCGGTTGCAGACGCTCCAGTTCGACTGGGCGACCGAGAGCGTGCGGGAGGTGCTCGGGCCGACGGAGGGGACCGCGGGCGAGGCGGCGGAGCGGTGCCTTGCGGTGCTGCGGCGGTTCAGCGAGGACGTGACGGACCTGATGCGGGCGGAGACCACGGACTGGATGGTGGAGTTCCGCCGGGGGTCCGCGCCGCTGGTGCTCCAGTCGGTGGGGGTGTCCGCGCCACGGGCCGAAGGGATGACGCCGGGCAGGTTCACCCCGCCCACGGGGGCCCGGCCCAACATGCCGAGACAACGGCCGCCGGATCCGCGCTGAGGCGGCCGTCCGCCCCGGGGCCGACGCGGGGTGCGGTGTCGGCCCCGGGTCGGCCGTCGTGCGCGCTCAGCCGTCGTCGTCCGCGCAGAGCGGCAGCACCGCTGGCGCGGAGCACGGCAGATGGCCGTGCGCCCGGATCTCGTTCTCGCCGGTGCTCTGGCTGACGTAGGCGAGGAACTCGGCGGTGAGGGAGCCGGCGGGCGCGCGCCGGTAGGTGTAGGCGTACTCGACGCCGCGATCGTGGGGTCACCGTACGGCCGTCGGCGGCCTCATGCAGGGTACGGGCACCCAAGTTCGTATGACGTTCAACTGACCGCCAGGTGACGGGAGTTCAGCCCTGCTTGGTGTAGGTGAGGGATTCGCCACCGCTTGTGTTCACACGGCGCAGACGGCCGTCCGGCAGGATCGTCAGCTCCGTGGCGCCGCCCGGGGTGCAGGCGGACGCGGGACCGCCCGCCGCGACCGTGGAGGGGCCGATGTCCAACGGACCGTCCGCGCCGGGCGGTTGGGACAGTGCGGCCCGGAAGACGCAGTGGTACGTGCCGCTGTCCAGCGGGCCGTCCGCGGTCAGCGAGAGCACCGGGTCGCCCACGGCGCCCTGCTCGATGACCAGTCGGCGGGTGCTGTGGCCGCTCGCGTTGTCGATGGCGGCGGTCCAGGTGCCGAGGAAGGCGTCGGGCACCGCGCCGGCCGCGGGCGACCGTCCGGCGGGGCTCGCGGTGGCCGAGGCGGAGCCCGTGGGGGTGCCTGGGGCGGGCGCGGCGGAGCGGTGCGCATGGCCGTGGCCGCCGCCGGCCCGGGTCCCGTCGCCGCGCATCAGCGCGTACACCGAGCCGCCCGCGCCGAGCGCGACCACCAGGGCGGCGACCAGCAGCGCGGCGGTGGAGCGGCCGCTTCTGCGTCGCGGCTCCCCCGGGTCCGGGTCGCCGAAGGAGTACGGACCGTGCGGCTGGGTCGACCCCAGGGCGGGGCCGAAGGCGCCGTGGCCGTATCCGGGCTGGGGGTGCTGCTGGGGGTAGCCGTACGCGGCGGGCGGCGGAGGCGGCCCGGCGGGTCCGGCCTGGGCGGACGGGCCGCCGGGGGAGGCGGGCGGGGCGGCGCCACAAGGAAGGTCGGAGGCGGACGCGTGCTCGGGCGGCACCTCTGGGGCCACGGGAGCCGCAGGAGCCGCCGGGGGCCGTTTGCCGAGGTCCACCGGGACGCGGGGGTCGGTCGCGCCGGGCACCGGGGGGAGCCCGGCACCCGGGCCGGCGGCGGACCGGACGGGATCCATGACCGGCCCCGTGGGGCCTGCGACGGATCCGGCACGCCCGCCTCCGTCGACGGCCGCCGGATCCGCAGAGTCCGCGCGCCCTGCATCCACGACGCCCGAAGCGCCCGTACCGTCCGCCGAATCCGCCGATTCCCCGAGACCCGCCGGTCCCGGCGCGCGCCCCGCGCCCTCCGCCGAGGCCACCCTGGTCGCGGTCTCCTCCGGGTCCTCGGTGTCCAGCAACCGCACGGCCTGTCGGCCCAGTTGGGCGACCAGGACACCGGGCAGCCAGGGGTCCCGGCTGCGGCCCCCGGAGACCGTGTCCTCGGCGTCGGCCCGCTCCAGGATCTCCGCCGGGGTCGGCCGGGCCGCCGGGTCCTTGCGCAGACAGTCACGGACGAGATCGCCGAGGGTCTCGGGCACGCCCGCCAGGTCCGGTTCCTCCTGGGCAATTCGGAACATCAGGGCGTGCACCCCGCTGCCCCCGCCGCCGAAGGGAAGGGCGCCCGTGGCGGCGTACGCGAGGACGGACCCCAGGCAGAAGACGTCGCACGCGGGTGTGACACGGTCGCCGCGCACCTGCTCGGGCGCCATGAACCCGGGCGACCCGACCAGCGCGCCGGTGCGGGTGAGCCCCGCGCCGCTGAGGGTCTCCAGGGCGCGGGCGATGCCGAAGTCGATGACCCGGGGCCCGTCGATGGTCACCAGCACGTTGGAGGGCTTGAGGTCGCGGTGGATGAGCCCGGCGGTGTGGATGTCCTGTAGGGCGTGGGCGAGCCCGGCGGCCAGGACGCGCACGGTCCGCTCCGGCAGGGCGCCGTGATCGCGGGAGACGATGCTCTGCAGGGTGGGGCCCGCGACATAGCCGGTGGCGACCCAGGGAATGTCGGCCTCGGTGTCCGCGTCGAGGACGGGCGCGGTCCAGTACCCGCCGACCCGCCGCGCGGCCTGCACCTCCTGCCGGAATCGCGCCCGGAACTCCTCCTGCTCGGCCAGCTCCCGCCGGACGAGCTTCACGGCGACGGTACGGCCCCGGTCGGACCGGGCCAGATACACGTTCCCCATGCCGCCGGCCCCGAGCCGGGCGAGCAGCCGGTACGCCCCGGCGCTCCCCTGGAGCCGCAAGCCCGGGGGGATCCCCAGCGGATCCCCGCCCCCCGGCATCTCCATCGCCGCCTCACCTACCCCCTGCGTGCGCGACAGACAGCCAGAGAATAACCGCAGAACATCGCCGCCCCGCGAGGAGTCGGCCACGGCGGTGCCCCGGTTCCGTCACGGGACGCGACGCGACGAGCGGCCCCCTGTCACCTCGCCCCGGGGCGGCCCCGTCGGCAAGACCGGCGGACCGTGGAACGCCACCGCCGGGCCGCCCTGTCGACAGACTGTCGCGTTCCGGGCCCGTCCGCAGACAGGACGCCGCTGTCGCGTCCGGGGGCCGCACTCCTAGGCTCGGGCGACATGACGCCTCAGACCGACCCCCAGGCCGGCGCCGCCGTCAAGGCCGCGGACCGTGCGCATGTCTTCCACTCCTGGTCAGCGCAGGAGCTCATCGACCCGCTCGCCGTCGCCGGTGCGGAGGGGTCGTACTTCTGGGACTTCGACGGCAACCGCTATCTCGACTTCACGAGCGGACTCGTCTTCACCAACATCGGCTACCAGCACCCGAAGGTCGTCGCCGCGATCCAGGAGCAGGCGGCCTCGATGACCACGTTCGCGCCCGCCTTCGCCGTGGAAGCACGCTCGGAGGCCGCCCGGCTGATCGCCGAGCGCACCCCCGGCGACCTCGACAAGATCTTCTTCACCAACGGCGGCGCCGACGCGGTCGAGCACGCCCTGCGCATGGCGCGCATCCACACCGGCCGCCCCAAAGTGCTGTCCGCCTACCGCTCGTACCACGGCGGCACCCAGCAGGCGATCAATCTCACCGGTGACCCGCGCCGCTGGGCCTCCGACAGCGGTGCCGCGGGCGTGGTGCACTTCTGGGCGCCGTTCCTGTACCGCTCCCGCTTCTACGCGGAGACCGAGCAGCAGGAGTGCGAGCGGGCGCTGGAGCACCTGGAGACGACCATCGCCTTCGAGGGCCCGGGGACGATCGCCGCGATCATCCTGGAGACCATCCCCGGCACCGCCGGGATCATGGTCCCGCCGCCCGGCTATCTCGCGGGCGTCCGTGAGCTGTGCGACAAGTACGGGATCGTCTTCATCCTCGACGAGGTGATGGCCGGTTTCGGGCGCACCGGCCGGTGGTTCGCGGCGGACCTGTTCGACGTCGTCCCGGATCTGATGACCTTCGCCAAGGGCGTGAACTCCGGGTATGTGCCACTGGGCGGTGTCGCCATCTCCGGACGGATCGCGGAGACCTTCGCGAAGCGGGCCTACCCGGGCGGGCTGACGTACTCGGGGCACCCGCTGGCGTGCGCAGCGGCCGTCGCGACGATCGGCGTGATGGCCGAGGAGGGCATCGTCGAGAACGCGGCGGAGCTGGGCGCGTCCGTCGTGGAGCCGGCCCTGCGCCGGCTGGCCGAGCGCCACCCGAGCGTCGGCGAGGTGCGCGGGGTCGGCATGTTCTGGGCCCTGGACCTGGTGCGGAACAAGGAGACCCGGGAGCCGCTCGTGCCCTACAACGCGGCCGGGGAGGCGGCCGCGCCGATGGCCGCCTTCGCCGCCGCCGCGAAGGCGAACGGCGTGTGGCCGTTCGTGAACATGAACCGTACGCATGTGGTGCCGCCGTGCAACGTGACGGAGGCCGAGCTCAAGGAGGGGCTCGCGGCCCTGGACGCGGCACTGTCCGTGGCGGACGAGTACACGGAGTAGAAGGGATTCCCGGGGCCCCGAACGCGTAAGGTGGCGAGCTCGTAGACCTGTACGAGCACGCCACTCGTACGTGACGAGGGAGAGACCGGACCATGCCCGGCAGCACCGGAAACGGCGCCGTGACCCGCAGCACCCTGCGGCAGCAGATCGCGGACGCGCTCCGCGACGAGGTGCTGGGCGGCCGGCTGCAGCCGGGGCAGGAGTTCACGGTCAAGGAGATCGCCGAACAGTACGGCGTCTCCGCGACCCCGGTCCGCGAGGCCCTGGTGGATCTGTCCGCCCAGGGCCTGCTGGACGCCGTGCAGCACCGCGGCTTCGAGGTGCACGCCTACTCCCTCGACGACTACCGCGGCATGATCGAGGCCCGCGGTCTCGTCACGGACGGGCTCTTCCGGCGCCTGGTCGACAACGACGGCAGGGCCGCGCTGGAGGGCCCCGGACTCACCGCCGCCCTGGCCGCGGTGCGCCGCCGCGGCGAGGAGGCCCAGCGCGCCGCCGTCGCCGGGGAGCTGAACGTCCTCATCGGCTACGACCTGCGCTTCTGGCGGGAGCTGGCCGCCCTGTACAGCAACCCCTACCTCGCCGACTTCCTGCACCGGCTGCGGGTGCAGTCCTGGGCGTGCGCGGCCCAGCATCTGCGCAGGGCCACCCGGCTCCGCGGCCACCTGTGGTCCGGCTACACCGAGGTCGTCGACGCGCTCGCCCGCCGCGACCCCGCCGCGGCGAACGCCGTGATCGCCGCGTACAACGCGCACTCCCTCGCCCTGGTCGAGCGGCTGGCCGCCGGATGAGCCGGCCGGGGGCCGAACACGTCATAGAGAACATGCCGGCCATCTCCATCGATCTGTCCGTCGTCGTCCCCGCCTACAACGAGGAGGGGCGGCTCGGCCCCACCCTCGACGCGATCGCCGGGTATCTGCGCGACAACGAGAACCGCTTCGGCGCGTGGGAGGTCCTCGTCGTCGACGACGGGTCCACCGACGGCACCCGGGACGTCGTCACCGCCGCCTCGGTCCTCGACCGCCGCGTCCGGCTCGTCACCAGCCCCCGCAACCGCGGCAAGGGCCACGCCCTGCGCCTGGGCGTGCTCGCCTCGGCGGGCCGCCGGGTGCTGGTCACGGACGCCGATCTGGCCGCCCCGATCGAGCAGCTGGAAGTGCTCGACAAGGCACTGGCCGAGGGGAACTCGGCGGCGGTCGGCTCCCGCTCGGCGCCCGGCGCCACCATCGAGCGGCACCAGAGCCACGCCCGCGAGCTGCTCGGGCGGGCCGGGAACCTGCTGATACGCCGGGTCGCCGTGCCCGGCGTCCGCGACACGCAGTGCGGTTTCAAGCTGTTCGACGGCGACCGGGCCCGTGAGGCGTTCGCCGCGTCCCGGCTCACCGGCTGGGGCATCGACGTGGAGATACTCCAGCACTTCCGGCGCTCGGGCTGGCCCGTCGCCGAGGTGCCGGTGCGCTGGGCGCACCAGCCCGGTTCCAAGGTCCGCCCGCTGGACTACCTCCGTGTCCTCGCCGAGCTGACCTCGCTCAAGCTCCGCTCGGTCCGCCCGGCCGACCTCCTCGCCGCCGCCGCGTTCCTGCTGCTGGCGGTGGCCCTGTACGCGGGCCGCTGGGCGGACCCGAACCACCGCTATCTCCCGGACTCGTTGCAGGACCAGAACCAGTGGGAGTGGTTCTTCGCGGTGACGGCCGACAACGTGGCCCATCTGCGCAACCCCCTCTTCACCACCCTCCAGGGTTTCCCCGCCGGGGTGAACCTCATGGCCAACACCGTGATGCTGGGGCTGACCGTCCCTTTCGCGCCCCTCACGCTCGCCCTCGGCCCCGCGATCTCCCTCGCCCTGGTGATGACGCTCGGGCTCGCCGCCACCGCCACCGCCTGGTACCGGCTGATCGTCCGGCGCGTCGTACGGCACCGGGGCGCGGCCTTCACCGGCGCGGCACTCGCGGCCTTCGCTCCCCCGATGGTCAGCCACGCCAACGCGCATCCGAACTTCGTCGTGCTGTTCATGATCCCGCTGATCATCGAGCGGGCGCTGCGGCTGTGCGCGGGCGCGCGGGTGGTGCGGGACGGCGTGGTCCTGGGGCTGATGGCGGTGTACCAGATCCTCCTGGGCGAGGAGCCGCTGCTGCTGGCGTCCGTCGGCATGGCGCTGTTCGCGGGCGCCTACGCGGCGTTGCACCCGCAGGTGGCGAAGGCGGCCGTGCGCCCACTGGCGAAGGGCCTGGCGATCGCCGCCGTGGTGTGCCTGCCGCTGGTGGCGCTGCCGCTGTACTGGCAGTTCTTCGGCCCGCAGAGCTACACACGGGTGCTGCACGCCGACCACATGGGCAACAGCCCCCGGGCCCTGCTGTCCTTCGCCGAGCGTTCGATGGTCGCAGGTGACAGGGCGACGGCGGACGCGCTCTCCCCGAACCCCACCGAGCAGAACGCCTTCTACGGCTGGCCGCTGGCGCTGCTGGCGTTCGCGATCGTCGTACGGCTGTGGGAGCGTGCGCTGGTCAAGGCGCTGGCCTTCACCGCGGGGGCCGCCGCGCTGCTGTCCCTGGGCTCGCGGTTCCAGATACCCCTCACGAACATGACGGTCCCGGGGCCCTGGGCGCTGCTCGCGGACAAGCCCCTGTTCGAGTCGGTCATCGAGGGCCGGGTCGCGATGGTGTGCGCGCCCGCACTCGGCATACTGCTGGCCGTGGCGGCGGAACGGCTGGTGCACACACCGCACGTCGGCCGCCAGTTCGTGGGCCTGACGGCGGTCGCCGCGGCGCTCATCCCGATCCTTCCGGCCCCGCTGAGGTCGGTCGAGCGGGCCCCGGTGCCGGCCTTCATCGCGGACGGGACATGGCGGTCGTACGTCGGCAAGGACGAGACGCTGGTGCCGATCCCGCTGCCCGACTCGGGCAACGCGGAGGCCCTGCACTGGCAGACCGCGACGGGCCTGAAGTTCCGGCTGCCCGGCGGCTACTTCAACGGCCCCTACGGCGACGAGCGCGTCGGCATCTACGGCGCCGCCCCCCGCTACACCTCCAGCATGCTGCGCGACATCAGCTTCACCGGGGTGGCGCCCGTGATCGGCAAGAACTGGCGGGCGCAGGCACGGACCGACTTCGCCTACTGGCACGCGGGGGTGCTGGTGCTGGCCCCGCAGCAGTACCAGGACCGGTTGCGCCAGGCCGTGGACCAGTTGGTGGGGCGGCCCGGGAAGTGGGTCGGCGGGGTGTGGGTATGGGACCTGCACGAGGTCGGGCGCTCGGCCTCCGCGCGCACTACGCTTCCTGCACCACACCGATGACCCGAGGAGCTTACTGTTGGCCTGTGACCTGTGGCTGGTCCCGCTCGTCGACGTGCTGTGCCATACGCCCGACAACCCGTTCGCCGAGGAACTGGCCCTCTACGACAAGGCGCTGGGCGAGGCCGGGCTGCCGCCGGTGCCGGTGTACCAGTACATGCCGGGGCTGACCGGCGAGGTGGCGCCGGTCGCGGGCTTCGACTACGACGCGCTGCACTTCCTGCGCCGCGCCTATCTGCTCCAGGTGTGCGGGCTCGCCGTGACCCCGGTCGACGAACTCGGCGGCGACTACGAACAGCTCCTGGAGATGTTCGAGTCGACGGCCCAGCAGTCGCACCTGGTGTGGCACTACGACCATGCGGGCGCCTATGTCCCGGTGGACTTCCCGCACCCGCTGTCGAACGACGACCTCCTCACGGGCGGCGGCCCGTTGGGGTCCTCCCAGGCGCTGCTGCGGGAGTTGGGGTTCGTGGCTCCGTCGATCGGCATCGACCCGGCGAACCCGCCCGTGGCCCCGCACGCGCCGCTCGCCCCCACGGCGCTGGAGGAGCCGGCGCTCCCCGCCCCGTACGACCCGAGCCCCTTCGCACGGGAACGGCATGTGTGGCTGGGGCTGCACGCGGCGGCGACCCGGAGCCTCTCCCAGGGCTCGATGATCGTCTTCAGCTGAGACCGGGGAAGGGCGCCGGGCCGGGCCCCTCCCCGTGCTCCGGTGCCCGGGGATCACCGAGCAGGTGACGGTGGTGAGAACCATGGCCCTGACCGCCCCGGAGCTGGTGCACGCCGCCGTACTGCGTCCGACGACCGTCTGGCATCGGACCGCCTGGGACCGGCTGCGCCGGCACGTGACCGGACACCTGCCCCCGGGCGCCACGCAGGACGCGGTCACGCTCGCCGTCCTCACCACCGCTCTGCCCTACGCGCTCACACCACCGCCCGAAGTCCCGGATCCCGCCGCCGAGCGCGAGGCCGTCGACCGGAGGCTGAGTCCTGCCCCGCACTCCTGCCTCGGCCTCCCGCCCCGCTGCCCGGACTGCGCGGCGGATCCGGCCTAGAAGACGGGGGTTCCTCCCTGCGTCAGCTTCCAGTTGGCGACCGCGAAGTCGGCCGGGTTCAGGGAGCCCTTCGCCGTCACGTAGTCGATCATCAGCTGACGGATCTCGTTGGTGGAGCTGTAGGCGATGTCGGCCGCGGCGATGTGCGGGTAGCCGCTGCCGCCGTTGGCGCGGTAGTTGTTGACGGCGACGACGAAGACCTGGTCGTCGGCGACCGGGGCGCCCTTGTAGCTGAGGTTCTTGATCCTCGACCCCTCGGGCTGGGCGATGTCGATGTCGTAGTCGACCCCGGCGGCGGTGTCGTACATGTAGTCCCAGAAGCTGTTGGCGTTGGTGAGGGTCGCGGTGTCGACCTTCGTGCCGGACGGGACCGGGTGGTAGTACTTCGCCGCGTACTCCAGGTAGTCCTTGAGCTGGGCACCCGTGAGCTTCTTGCCGTACAGCGTGTTGTCGTAGATGTAGAGCCCCGCGATGTCCTTGATCGTCACGCTGCCCGCGGGGATGTCCGCGGTCCGGCTGAACGGCGCGGCGACCGAGATGAGCGGGAGGGAGGCGTCGGCGGTGGACAGGCCGGTGGCGACGGTGGCCATCTGGACCTGGTGGATGAAGTCCATGATGGGGACGTCCTTCCAGCAGGACTCCGCCGCCGAGAGGTCCTGGGTGCAGGTGCCGACCGGCGTGTTGACGTACTTCACCACGAGGTCGTGGTCGGCCTTCAGGAGCCGGGTGATCTCCGGGTCCTCCTCGACGCCGTTGGGGTTGAGGGTCTGGGCCTTCTTGCTGGTGACCCGCCACTGTCCGTGGTGCAGTTCGACCTCGAAGTCGAAGACGGTCAGCCGCATGCCCCAGCAGTAGGGCTCGGACAGCAGGACGTCCTCGCCGGTCTGCTCGTTCTTGACGGTGTAGGAGGGGACCTCGACATGGGTGTGGCCGACGAGGATGGCGTCGATGCCGGGGACCTGCTCGGCGACGAGGTTGGAGGCGTTCTCGACGTAGGGCAGCTCATCGCCGTACGAGGACGAGCCGTCGAGGCCGGAGTGGTCGGTCAGGAAGACGATGTCGCAGCCGAGGGCGCGCAGCCGGGGCACGTACTTCTTCGCCTGCTCGACGAGCCCGGGGAAGACCATCTTCCCACTGACGTTGTCCTTGTCCCACAGCGCGATACCGGGGTTGGTGAGACCGAGGATGCCGACCTTGATGTCGGGGGCGCCGGGCACACGGATCCGCTTCACCGTGTACGGCTGGAAGGCGGGGCGCAGGGTCTTGGCGTCCAGCGCGTTGGCGCCGAGCAGCGGGAAACGGCACTGGCTCTCGAACTTGCGCAGGACGTCGATGCCGTAGTTGAACTCGTGGTTGCCGAGCGCCGCGGCGTCGTAGCGCATGTGGTTCATGGCGACGGCCATGGGGTGCCGGGGTCCGTGCTTGCCGCCGGTGCCGGTGATGGGGTCGACGCGCGCGTAGTAGTACGCCAGTGACGTGCCCTGGATGATGTCGCCGGCGTCGACGAGCAGGACGCGGTCCTCGCCCTTCGCCTCCCGCTGCTGCTTGACGAGGGTGGCGACGCGCGCGACACCGACGGAGTTGCCGGCCTTGTCCTGGTAGGCGGCGTCCAGGTAGTAGTCCCAGTCGAAGACGTGGCTGTGCAGGTCGGTGGTGCCCAGAATGGAGAACGACCAGGTACGGGGCGCCTTTCCGGGTCGGTGGCCAGCCTCGGCGGCCTGGGCCGTACCGGCGCCGACGGCACCCGTGGCGGCGACGGCCGCACCGGTGACGGCCGACTTCTGCATGAACTCCCGGCGGTTCATGGGACTGACGGGCATTCGGGGCTCCTGGGACTGGGGTCAGGGGGCAACTGTGCGTGTTGTGCGGGGATTTACTGGACTACACGCGTAGATGGTTGCGGTACCCCGGTTGCGCGCGAAACCCCCAAGACCCCATGTACAGGTCAAGGATGCCCCATGGAAAGACCACGCCCCCGGTGCGGCCGAAGCCTCACCGGGGGCGTGACGGAGATACGACTCCGCGCCTACAGGAACGAGTTGATCTCGATCGTCTCGTCGCGGCCCGGGCCCACACCGATCGCCGAGATCGGGGCGCCCGACATCTCCTCCAGGGCCTTGACGTACCCCTGGGCGTTCTTGGGCAGGTCGGCGAAGGTCTTGGCCTTCGTGATGTCCTCCTGCCAGCCCGGGAGGTACTCGTAGACCGGCTTCGCGTGATGGAAGTCCGTCTGGGAGTAGGGCAGTTCCTCGACCCGCTTGCCGTCGATCTCGTACGCCACGCAGACCGGGATCCGCTCCCAGCCGGTCAGCACGTCCAGCTTGGTGAGGAAGAAGTCCGTCAGGCCGTTGACCCGGGTCGCGTAGCGGGCGATCACCGCGTCGAACCAGCCGCAGCGGCGGTCACGGCCGGTGGTGACACCGCGCTCGCCGCCGATGCGGCGCAGCGCCTCGCCGTCCTCGTCGAACAACTCGGTCGGGAAGGGGCCCGAGCCGACACGGGTCGTGTACGCCTTCAGGATGCCGATGACCCGGCCGATCTTCGTCGGGCCGACGCCGGAGCCCGTGCAGGCGCCGCCCGCGGTCGGGTTCGACGAGGTGACGAAGGGGTACGTGCCGTGGTCGATGTCCAGCAGGGTGCCCTGGCCGCCCTCGAACAGGACCACCTTGTCGTCGTCGAGCGCCTGGTTGAGGATCAGGACCGTGTCGGCGACGTAGGGCTTGATCTGGTCGGCGTAGCCGAGCAGCTCCTCGACCACCTGGTCCACGGCGATCGCACGCCGGTTGTACAGCTTGGTGAGGACCTGGTTCTTGACCTCCAGGGCCGCCTCGACCTTCTGGGTGAGGATCGACTCGTCGTAGAGGTCCTGGACCCGGATGCCGATGCGGTTGATCTTGTCGGCGTAGGTCGGGCCGATGCCCCGGCCGGTGGTGCCGATCTTGCGCTTTCCGAGGAAGCGCTCCGTCACCTTGTCGACGGTGACGTTGTACGGCGTGATGACGTGCGCGTTACCGCTGATCAGGAGCTTGGACGTGTCGACGCCACGCTCGTTCAGACCGCTCAGCTCGGAGAGCAGGACCGACGGGTCGACGACGACGCCGTTGCCGATGACGGGCGTACATCCGGGCGACAGGATTCCGGAGGGGAGCAGGTGGAGTGCATACTTCTGGTCGCCCACGACAACCGTGTGGCCGGCGTTGTTGCCGCCCTGGTAGCGCACTACATAATCCACCGAGCCACCGAGCAGATCGGTGGCCTTCCCCTTGCCCTCGTCACCCCACTGAGCACCGAGCAGCACAAGTGCGGGCACGCGCGTACACCCCTTCCGGGCGGGGCATGTCCAAGGTCAGGGGCGTACGCGGAGGGTCCACCGCCGTGTGCACCGCGGCCGTCGTTGGCCGCAAACCGTCGGACCGGATGCCCCGGAATAGACGAAGCCCCTGGCGCAATAGCGCAAGGGGCTCTTGCACAAAGATGCTACCCGAGGAAGCGAGGCAGGACCGAGGTGGCGACTTCCGACCAGCTCCTCGTGGTCATCGACCCGGTCGCCCGTCACAGCGACGGTGAGTCCGTACGGATCGCGAAGGACGTGCTCAGCGCGGGTGCGACGACGAAGGTGTGCCTCCCGGACGGCCCGGAGGAATTCGCCCGGGCCCTGGATCGCCGGGGCTCGCGGCGGCCTGTGGTGGTGGGCGACGACCGGGCGCTGCTGCGCGCGGTGACCCTGCTGCACCGGCGGCGGGAACTGGGTACCACGGCCCTGTCGCTGGTCCCGGTCGGGGCCACGCTGTCGCTGGCGCGGACCCTCGGGGTGCCGACGGGAGCGGTGGCGGCGGCCCGGGCCGTCCTGGACGGGGCGGAACGGCGGCTGGATCTGCTGGCCGACGACAGCGACGGGGTGGTGCTCGGGGAGCTGCGGATACCCTCCGTGCCGTCGGTGCCGCCCCAGCGCGACGGGGTGCACGACGGCGAGGAGGCCGCGTCCGCGCGGCCGTGGCTGCGGATGCGGCAGTCGCTGGTACGGACCCTGGTCCGCCCGCCCCGGCTCGCCTCCCCGCCCCCGGACGGACCGTCCCGGCTGCGGGTCGAGGTCGACGGGGTGACGCTGGTGGATCTGGACCAGCCGGTGGCCGGGGTGTCGGTGACGCCGGACTCCTCCGGGGCGGCCGTGGTGGAGGTCCGCCCGGTGTCGGTGGGCGCGGAGGCGTCACCGCTCGCCGCGCGGGGGCGGACCGTGACGGTGTCGGGGGCGGACTTCCGCTACCGGGCGGACACGGTGGTGAGCGGCCCGGTGCGCAGTCGGACGTGGACGGTGTGGGAGGGGGCCTGGCTGCTCACGGTGCCGACTTCTTCGTAGCCGACGACGCTGTGATCGGATTCGCTCAGTCCCGGCCGAACGTCCTGTCCCGGTGGACACGCCAGCGTTCCATCATCGCCTCGACCTCTCCCTCGACGAACTCGAAGAAGGCGAGGGTCTCCGCGAGTCGCATGCCCGCCGGGGTGTCGGCGCCCAGGCTCGTGACCCCTTCGCGCAGGGCCTCCTCCCAGCGCTTGATGAGGGCCTCGCGGTTGGTGAGCGCCTCGTACCACTGGTTGCTGTGCACCCGGTAGCGCTCCCGGCGCGAACCGGGCTCCCGCTCCCGTGACACCAGATGGACCTGCGCCAGATAGCGCACCGCCCCGGACACCGCGGCCGGGCTGATCCGCAACTGCTCCCCCAGCTCCACGGAGGTGAGGGTGCCGGCGTCGGAGGCGAGCAGCGCGCCGAAGACCCGGGCCGGCATACGCGGCATGCCCGCCTCGACGAGCTGGGCGGCGAAGTGTTCCACGAACCGCGAGACCGACTCCGGGTCCCGCTCCACCGCTTGCGGTTCCGTCATCCCTGGATCATCTCCCCTGGTCAGCACCGCCACCGAGTCTACCGACGTTTACACGATTCCTTAACTTCACAATTTTCTGAAAGTAGCGTACTTTCCGAAGCATGACCAAGAGCTCCGACCTCGCCATCGAGGTGTCCGGACTGCACAAGTCGTTCGGCAGGACCCACGCGCTGGACGGCCTCGACCTGGCCGTCCGGACCGGCGAGGTCCACGGCTTCCTCGGCCCGAACGGCGCCGGGAAGTCCACCACCATCCGCGTCCTGCTGGGTCTGCTGCGCGCCGACTCGGGCGCCGCACAGGTCCTCGGCCGCGACCCATGGGCGGACACCGTCGACCTGCACCGACGGATCGCCTACGTCCCCGGGGACGTCACCCTGTGGCGCAACCTCTCCGGCGGTGAGGTCATCGACCTGTTCGGCCGGCTGCGCGGAGGCCTGGACCGGGGGCGCCGGGCGGAGCTGATCGAGCGGTTCGAACTGGACCCCACCAAGAAGGGGCGGACGTACTCCAAGGGCAACCGGCAGAAGGTCGCCCTGATCGCCGCCTTCGCCTCCGACGTCGATCTGCTGATCCTGGACGAGCCGACGTCGGGCCTCGATCCGCTGATGGAGGAGGTCTTCCAGGCCTGCGTCGAGGAGGAGCGGGAACGCGGCCGGACGGTCCTGCTGTCCTCGCACATCCTCAGCGAGGTCGAGCAGCTCTGCGACCGGGTGAGCATCATCCGCAAGGGCCGCACGGTCGAGAGCGGCTCGCTCGCCGACCTGCGTCATCTGACCCGTACCAGCGTCACCGCCGAACTCGCCGGTCCGCCGAACGGACTGGCCCGCCTGCCCGGCGTCCACGACCTGGACGTCCAGGGCCACCGGGTCAGGCTCCAGGTCGACACGGACAAGCTGGACGCGGTGCTGCGCTCGCTGAGCGAGTCGGGGGTGCGGTCCCTGACGTCGACGCCGCCGACGCTGGAGGAGCTGTTCCTGCGCCACTACCAGGACGAACCGACCGCCGGCGAGGAGACAGCGGAAGCACCCGCCCGTACGAGCGCAGCGCAGAGCCTGGGGGAGCGATGACCGCCGCGACGACGCCTTTCGCGGCACGGCCCGGGGGCTCGCGCCGACTGGCCGGTACCGGAGCGCTGTTGAGGTTCTCCCTGCGCCGGGACCGGGTGATGATCCCCCTCTGGATCGCGGTCAACGTCCTGATGGTGCTGTCGATGCCGGGCACCCTGAAGGGCCTGTACGGCACGGCGGCCGAACGCGCCGATCTGGCGGACCAGCTGGCCGCCGACAGCTCGCTGCGCGCCATGATCGGACCGGTCTTCGGCCAGTCGCTCGGTGCGCTCACCGCCTGGCGCGTCGGCGTCTACGCCGGACTGCTCGCCGCGGTGATGAGCCTGCTCGTCGTCGTACGGCACACCCGTGACGAGGAGGAGAGCGGCCGCCAGGAGCTGATCTCGTCGGCGATGGTGGGGCGGCGCGCCCCGCTGACGGCGGCGCTGCTCGCAGCGGCGGTCGCGAACGCCGTCCTAGCCCTGATGATCACCGCCGGTCTCGCCGGGCAGGGCGCCGCGGGGGCCCTGGCGCTGGGGCTGGGCGTCGCCGGAGTGGGGCTGGTGTTCGCCACCACGGCGGCGATCGTCGCGCAGCTGACGGAGAGCGCACGGCTCGCGCGCGGGCTGACGGGTGCGGTGCTCGGCGCGGCGTTCGTGCTGCGCGCCGCGGGCGACGCCGGATCGGACGGCGGCTCGTCCGTGCTCACCTGGCTCTCCCCGCTCGGCTGGCTGGAGAATCTGCGCCCCTACGCCACCGAACGCTGGTGGGTGCTGCCGCTGTTCGCCGCGGCGGTCCTCGTCCAGTGCGGGATGGCGTACGCCCTCGCCGGACGCCGGGACATCGGCATGGGTTTCCTGACCGCTCGGCCCGGACCGGCCACGGGCCGCCTGGGCTCGGCCGCGGCCCTGGCCTGGCGGCTGCAGCGCGGCGGTGTGCTGGGCTGGAGCATCGGCTTCTTCCTCGCCGGGGTCGTCTACGGCGGGATGACGGACGGCGCGACCAAGCTGGTCGGCGACAACGACAAGGCCCGCGAGATCTTCGAGCGGATGGGCGGCCAGTCGGGGCTGACGGACACGTTCCTCGCCGCGATGGTGGGCATCATGGGCCTGGTCGCGGCCCTGTACATCGTCGCCTCGGTTCTGCGGCTGAACGGCGAGGAGACCTCGGGGCGGGCGGAGGCGGTGCTGGCGAACGCGGTGGGACGGCTGCGGTGGGCCGCCGGCCATCTGGTGATCGCCTTCGGCGGCGCGGCGCTGCTGATGGTGCTGGCGGGCCTGGGCTTCGCGGCGGGCTACGGCAAGGAGACCGGCCCGATCCTGGGCGCCTGTCTGGTGCAGCTCCCGGCGGTGTGGGTGATCGGAGGGCTCGCGGTCCTGCTCTACGGGGTGCTGCCGCGGGGCGCGGTCGGGGCGTGGGGCGTGGCGGGCGCGGCACTGCTGATCGGCTGGGTGGGCCCGGCGCTGGACCTTCCGCAGACGGTGCTGGACCTCTCCCCCTTCGGCCATCTGCCGAAGCTGCCGGGCGGGGAGATGCGCTGGCCGCCGGTGCTCGTACTGACAGCGCTCGCGGGGGTGCTGGTGGCCGGGGGGCTGGCGGGGCTGCGGAGGCGGGACCTGAGCGGCTGAGGGTGCCGTCAGTCGGCGTAAGCCTTCAGCTCCTCGGTGCCGATGTCGATGCCTACAGGATCGGGGAGCGTGACCCTGTCGCCGAACTTCACGGTTTGGATGCCCCGGTACCCGATCTCCGGGTCGGGATCGCTGTACACGACGACGGAGTGGTTGTCCCGGTCGATCAGCAAGTAGACCGGGATCCCCGACTCGGCGTAGCCGCGAGGCTTCTCCACACGGTCGCGCCGATGTGTGTCCGAGTCCTACGACGTGATCTCGACCGCCATGAGCACCCCATCGGGCTCGCCCCAGTCACCCTGGCCCACCAAGTGATCGACCGGGGCAAGTACCCCGTCGGGACGGGTCCGGCCCTTGCGGCAGGCCTCCATCTTCAGGCCCTGCAACGGATTGAGGTCGAGGTCGGGGCGCGCCCGCATGCACTGGCGGATCAGCCACATGGTGATCGCGCCGTGGTTGCCGTTCGTCACGCCCTTGACCCCGATCCGTCCGTCGATGAACTCCAACCTGACGGTGTCGAGCTCCTTGGCCACGACTGCGGCAAGCTCCTCGAACTCCTCTACGGACATCTGGGCCGTGCGCTCTGCCATAACCGTCATGGTGCCCCCTTTCCAGGCGCAGACCAGCTTGCCGAGCTGCCGATGACCACGACCCCGGATCATCCACATGATCAGCCGAACGGGTGATCAGCCCATCTCCACGCTCAGCCCCTCCAGCCCCCGGATCACGAAGTTCGGCTTTCGCCGCGGCTCCGCCGCCAGCCGCAGTGTCGGGGCCTTCTCCAGCAGGGCCGTCATCGACGCCGCCAGTTCGATACGGGCGAGCGGTGCGCCGATGCAGTAGTGGATGCCCGCGCTGAAGGAGATGTGCGGGTTGTCGCGGCGGGTCAGGTCCAGCTTCTCGGGGGCGTCGAACGCCGCCGGGTCGTGGTTCGCCGAGCCGAACAGCATCGCGATCTCCGCGCCCCGGGGAACGGTCGTGCCGTCGATCTCGATCTCGTCCAGCACCCAGCGCTCGAAGAGCTGCAGCGGGGTGTCGTACCGCATCAGCTCCTCCACCGCCGACGGGACGAGCGAGTGGTCGGCGCGCAGGGCCGCCAGCTGGTCCGGGTGGCGGAACAGCGCCCACCAGCCGTTCACCGTCGCGTTCACCGTCGCCTCGTGCCCCGCGTTCAGCAGCAGCACACAGGTCGAGATCATCTCCTGCTCGGTGAGCCGGTCCCCCTCGTCGTAGGCCGCGATCAGACCCGAGATCAGGTCCTCGCCGGGTTCCTTCCGGCGCGTCGCGATCAGCTCGCGGAGGTAGTCGGAGAACTCGACCGACGCCCGTACCGCCCGGTGCGCCGTCTCCTGCGACGGATGCAGCTCGTACATCCCGCAGATGTCCGCCGACCAGGGCCGCAGCAGCGCGCGGTCCGCCTCCGGGATGCCCAGCATCTCGGCGATCACCGCGACCGGCAGCGGCTCGGCGACATCCCTCAGCAGGTCGCCGCCGCCCGCCTGCACCAGCCGGGACACCAGGTCGCCGGCCAGCTCCCGTACGTACGGTGCCAGCCGCTCCACCGTCCGCGGGGTGAACGCCTTCGAGACCAGCCGCCGGATGCGGGTGTGGTCCGGCGGTTCCAGGTCGAGCATGCCGTGATCGTTGAGCGTGTGGAACGGTTCGTGCTCGGGCGGCGGCGCCGTGCGGCCGAACTCCTCGTGGGTGAAGCGGTGCTGGTACGTGCGGCCCAGGCGCCGGTCGCGCAGCAGTGCCGACACATCCGGGTGGTGCGGGACCAGCCACTGGTCGGTGGGCTCGTAGTGGAACACCCGGCCGAGCGCACGCAGCTCGGCGTAGGCGGGGTACGGGTCGGCGAGGAACGCCGGGTCCCACGGGTCGAACGCGAGGTCGGATGGGGCTGCCATGCCCGGACGCTAGCCCGGCCGGCCCCTCCCTGACCAGAGGTGTCCCCCCGGCCGGATCAGCCCGGCGTCACCAGCCTCGCCTCGTACGCGAACACCGCCGCCTGGGTGCGGTCCCGCAGGCCCAGCTTCACCAGGATGCGGCTCACATGGGTCTTGATCGTCGACTCGGCGACCACCAGGCGCTCGGCGATCTCCGCGTTCGACAGGCCCTGCGCGATCAGCACCAGCACCTCCGTCTCCCGGTCGGTCAGGTCCCCGTACGCCCCCTGCGCGGTAGGCCCCAGACGCGGTTTCTCGGACAGCTTCGCGAACTCCGCGATCAGCCGCTTGGTCACCGAGGGCGCCAGCAGGGCCTCCCCGGAGGCCACCACGCGGACCCCGTCGGCGAGCTGGCGGGCCGACGCGTCCTTGAGCAGAAAGCCGGAGGCCCCCGCCCGCAGCGCCTGGTACACATACTCGTCCAGGTCGAACGTCGTCAGCACCAGCACCTTCGCCGTGCCGTCCGCGGCGACGATCTGCCGGGTCGCCTCGATACCGTTCAGCTCCGGCATCCGGATGTCCATCAGCACGACGTCCGGCGCCAGTTCGCGGACCCGCTCGACGGCCTCCCTGCCGTCGACCGCCTCCCCCACGACCTCGATGTCCGGCATCGCGCCGAGCAGCACCGAGAATCCCTCCCGGACCATCATCTGGTCGTCGGCGATCAGTACGCGGATGCTGCCACTGGTCACGCGGCATCCTCCGCCAGGGCCACCGGCAGGAACACCGTCACCTCGTACCCTCCGTCGTCCGTCTCCCCCGCCGTCATCTCCCCGCCCAGCATGGAGACCCGCTCACGCATGCCCGTGATGCCGTGACCCGCGCCGTGCGTCGACTTCTTCAGTGTCATGTGCGCCGCCGGACCGTTGACGATGCGCAGGCCCAGTCCGCCGAGAACATAGCCCAGCTCCACCCGGGCCGTGGCGCCCGGTGCGTGCCGCAGGGTGTTGCTGAGGGCCTCCTGGACGATGCGGTACGCCGACAGCTCGACGCCCTGCGGAAGCTCCCGCACCGCGCCCGTGACCACCTTGTCCACGGTCAGGCCTGCTTCCCGCACATTCGCCAGCAGGCCGTCCAGATCGGCCAGCGTGGGCTGCGGGGCGTCCGGGGCCTCGTAGTCCTCCGCCCGTACGACACCCAGCACCCGGCGCAGCTCGGTGAGGGCCGCGACCGCGTTCTCCCGGATGGTGGCGAAGGCCTTCTCCAGCTCCGGCGGCGGGTTCTCCACCCGGTAGGGCGCGGCCTCCGCCTGGATGGCGACCACCGACATATGGTGGGCGACCACATCGTGCAGCTCGCGGGCGATCGTGGTGCGTTCCTCCAGCAGGGTGCGCCGGGAGCGCTCGTGCGCGGTCTCGGTCTGCTGGGCGGTCACCTCCTGCTTCGCGTCCCGGCGGATGTGCCAGACGGTGACGGCCAGCAGGGCGAGGGCGGAGAGCACCAGCATGGTCGAGGTGTCGCCGCCGTAGTGGCCCCAGCCGGACACGGCCTGGGCGGCGAACCCGTAGGCCGCGGTGAGCAGCCACATCCAGCCCGCCGTACGCGGCCGGGTACGGGCGGCCACCACCGTCAGCACCGTCAGATGGGAGACGAAGCTGCCGGGCGACCAGGGCCAGGCGCTCCAGTAGGAGCTCAGGACGGACGAGGCCGTGGTCGCTGCGAAGGACAGCCAGAGCGCCCCGACCGGGCGGACCAGCGTCAGCAGCACGGGGACCAGGGCGAACAGACCGCACAGCGGCCCGGTCGCGCCCCCGTTGCCGTTCGCCATGGCGACCAGCATCGCCGCCGCTCCGGCAGCCCCGACCACGATGTGCCGGCTCCACGCCTTGTACGCGCGCACACGGCCGGACAGCCGCCCGCCCCGCGCCCCGTCGACCTTCTTCGGGGGCAGCGGGCGGTAGGCGAACGCGTCGTGGAACAGATCCTGCCGCAGCCCGCGCAGGGCCTCCCTGGCCGCCCGGTACTCCGGGCTGCGCGGTATGTACGGGCGGAACGCGTCGTCCGCCGTCGTCTGCGTCTGGGTCGTCTCGGTCACGTGACGACGGTAGGCCCGCGCACGGGGCGCAGTCGTCACCAGTGAGGGGGGTCCTCTGGGATCCGTCTCAAGTACTACGCGGCCGGGCCCGCTTCCGCCCAGGGGGCCGGAGTCAGTATCCCGAGGGGCGGACCAGCCCCGACTCGTAGGCGAACACCGCCGCCTGGGTGCGGTCCCGCAGTCCCAACTTCACCAGGATGCGGCCCACATGGGTCTTCACGGTCTGCTCGGCCACCACGAGGTGCCCGGCGATCTCCGCGTTCGACAGGCCCTGGGCGATGAGGGTGAGGACCTCCGTCTCCCGCTCGGTGAGGTCGCCGACGCGGTCCTTCAGCGGGGTCCGGGGCGCGTGGCCGAGGCGGGAGAACTCCGCGATCAGACGCCGGGTGATCCCGGGCGCGAGAAGCGCGTCCCCCGCGGCCACCACCCGGACCGCGTCGGCGAGTTGGTCGGCGGAGGCGTCCTTCAGCAGAAAGCCCGCGGCGCCGGCGCGCAGCGCGTCGTACACGTACTCGTCGAGGTCGAAGGTGGTGAGCACCAGCACCTTGGGATGAGGGTTCTCCTCGGTGATGCTTCGGGTCGCCTCGATGCCGCTCATCTCCGGCATGCGGATGTCCATCAGTACGACGTCCGGGGCGAGTTCGGCGGCCTTCGCGATCGCGTCCCTGCCGTGCACGGCCTGTCCGACGACCTCGATGTCGGGCTGGGCGTCGAGCAGCACGGTGAAGCCCTGCCGCACCACCGTCTGGTCGTCGGCGATCAGTACCCGGATGCTGCCGCTCATGGGGTCTCTTCTCCTGTCGGGGGCGGTGAACCTGGCGCGGGGTCGGTGAGCGGGGTGCTGCCGTCGCGGGGCAGGAAGGCGGAGACCGAGAAGCCGCCGTGCGACGTCCTGGCCGCGGTGACATAGCCGCCCAGCATCACCGCCCGTTCCCGCATCCCGAGCAGGCCGTGCCCGGCGCCCGGGGACGGCGGGGCGGGGCGCTTCGGGCGGGAGTTGACGACGTTCAGATGCAGCCCGTCGGGGACATGGGTCGCTTCCACGCGGACCGTCGAGCCCGGAGCGTGCCGCAGGGCGTTGCTCAGCGCCTCCTGGACGATCCGGTACGCCGACAGCTCCACCCCGGGCGGATACGGCTGCACTGTGTGCCGTGCGTCGCTGATGTCCATGGTGACCGCGAGTCCGGCAGCCCGGGTGTTCTCCACCAGGGCGTCGAGTCGGTCGAGGGTGGGCTGCGGGGCCTGCGGGGCGGCTCGGGTGCCCGACTCCCCGAGGCCGTAGGGGGCCTCGGGGTCGGCCGAGCGCAGCACGCCGAGCACCCGGCGCAGTTCGGCGAGGGCCTCCAGGGCGTTCTGCCGGATGCCCGCGAGGTTCTCCGTCAGCTCGTCGGAGGGGTTCTCCGTCAGATGCGCGGCCACCTGCGCCTGGATGGAGATGACCGACATGTGGTGGGCCACCACGTCGTGCAGTTCACGGGCGATGCGGCTGCGCTCCTCCAGCAGGGTGCGGCGGGCCCGCTCCTCCGCGGTGAGCGTCGTCTGCTGCACCAGCTCCGCGCGGGCCTCACGGCGGCCCCGCAGTGCGCTGCCCAGCACCACCACGACCGCGGACAGCACCACCGTGAGCACACCGGTGGACTGGTAGTTCGCCGCGCCCCACAGGCCCTGGAGGACATAGGTGACCAGTACGGTCAGGGCCAGCGCCTCCGCGGTGACGCGGGTGCGGACCCTCAGGGCGAGCAGCAGCAGCACGAACAGATGGGCGATGATCCCGGCCGCGGTCCACGGCCAGGTGAAGTCCTTCGCCTGGCCGGCGAGCAACGGGCCGTGCACCGCGACCGCCCCGAGCAGCGTCGCCGTCATCGACAGCCACCACGCCGGGATCGGCCGCCACAGGGCCAGCACCATCGCCCCGCTCTGGCCGACCCCGAGCAGGAAGGCGAATCCGGAGGCCACATGGCCGTTCTCCCGGAACTGGGCCACGGCGCCGATCAGGACCCCGAACGCGGCCAGCCACACGATTCCGTGCGGCACCCAGCGCAGCCAGACGGACGGGGGCAGCGGATCCGCCCGCACGGTCCACAGGTCGTCGCGCAGCACCCGCAGCCCTCGCCGGACGCGGTTCCCCCCTCGTCTCACGCGCCCACCCTAGGACCTGGGGTGCGGGCCGTCCCGGGCCGGTGGGACCGGATCACGCGGGAAGCGCGCCGGCCGGCGCGCTGTTCGCAGGCGTGGAAGGCCGCCCAGCACGCCGTGAGGACGAGCGCGAACACCGGGAGCCAGGCCAGGCGGGCCGCCGCCCAGGCCAGGTCGTCCGGGACGGTGTGCAGCCCCGGCAGGCGGCCGACGAGAAGCCCGGTCGCGGTGGTCGCCATCAGGGCCGTCTGGTGCCACAGGAATATCGTCAGCGCGGAGAGGTTCACCAGGGCCACCGCCGCCCAGGCGACCGGCCGGCGCATCGCCCGGCGCAGCCGCGTCCGCAGCAGCAGCGCCAGCCCGCACTGGGCCATGCCGAAGGTGACCGCGGCCAGGGTCGGCGGGTCGAGGTTGGAGACCGGGGCGCCGGGCACGCCGACCATCGACGCCGGGTACCCGGCCCACGCCACCAGCCCCGCCGTCGCCGCCGCACCCCCCGTCAGCAGCACCCAGCCCGCGCGGCGGCCGTCCAGTTCACCGCGCGTCCAGGCCGCGCCCAGCGTGTACGGCACGAGCCAGCCCGCCGGCAGGTTCACCCAGCCCAGCCAGCCGGGGCCGCCGAGTCCGAACCGAAGAAGGTCCACATGGAGAACGACGGCCAGCGGCCACAGCGGGTTGAGGCGCCCGACCCACGGGGTCGCCACGGTCAGGGCCGCGAGGACCAGCAGGAACCACAGCGGGGACAGGGCCAGCTTCACCAGGGTGTGCACGGTCCCGGCGTCGGCACCGCCCGCGAGCAGGGCGCAGGCCGCCACCGTCCACAGGGCCACCAGGGCCAGGGCGGGCCGGAACAGCCGGGCCAGCCGGGCGCGCAGCCACTGCCCGTAGGAGACACCCCGGGCGCGTGCCGACGCCAGGCCCTTCGTCGCCACATGGCCGCCCACCAGGAAGAACACGGCGAGTGTCTGGAAGACCCAGGAGATGGGGGCCAGCCAGGGCATGAAGTGCAGCGGGCTCGCGGTGCGCAGCGCACCGCCGTCCGCGACCAGGGCCGTCACCAGCCAGTGGCCGAGGACGACACCGAGGATCGCGAGGGCCCGCAGGGCGTCGACCGCGCGGTCCCGCTCGGGGGGAGTGGCGGCGGCCGACCGGTGTGCGAGGGCACGCACACGGCCCGGCACCGTCATCTTCCGTGCCGTCATCTTCCGTGCCGTCATCTTCTGTGGCGTCGGCTTCTGTGCCGTCGGCTTCTGTGGCGTCCGCTCACGCATGGGTCACCTCCGACGCCCTGCCGAGCACGATCCGGGCCAGGTTGGCCAGGGAGACCGAACCGGGGGCGAAGTAGTCGCTGTGGCCGCCGCCGCCCGCGGCGAAGACACGGGCGCCGTAGGCCGGGGACACCGGATCGGTGCCGAAGCCGACGGCCGTGCCGAACAGGCCGGTGCGCACATGGGGCACGTCAGCGATCCAGTCGCAGTCGCCGCGGGCCGCCCAGATGCGGGCCCGGGTGTGCAGAGCGGCGGCGGAGTCCGCCCCCGTGCCGGGACTGCCCACCAGGGCGATGTCCTGGACATCCGCGGTGGCCGCCGCCCGGGCGCAGACCACGGTGCCGTAGGAGTGGCACAGCAGCGAGAGGTCCGGCGACGGGCCCACCGCCGACCGGAGTTCGCCCAGGAACCGGTCCAGCCCGTGCGCCCCTCGCTCGGCGCGGCCCGTGGTGAGCGCGGCGGTGCTGAGCATGCGGGGCGTGTCGTAGCCGAGCCAGGCGATGACCGCGGTGCGCGGCCCCGTCGCGCGATGCAGGGCGAGCGCGCCCGCGCGGAACCGGGCGTAGGTGTCCAGTGTGGTGTCGGAGCCCGGGACCAGGACCGCGATGTGCTCCGCCGCGGTCAGGTCGCCGAGGACCTCGATCAGCCGACCGCCGCCCCGGCCGTCGAAGGCCAGGAGGTCACGGGAGGGGGAGGCGAGGGCGCGGTCCACCTCGGCGCGTCCGCGGTCGCCGTGCGCCGCGGCCATCCGGGACGCCTCGGCGGCGTCGGCGCGGTTGGCCTCGTACGTCCCGGCGAGCGTGACCGTCGAGAGGGGGGCCAGCCCGGCCGGCCGCGGGGCCGGGATCCGGGGGCGCGCGGCGGCCGACAGAGGCACCACGACGGCCCCGGCGATCAGCACGGCGAGCAGGGCCCGGCGCAGACGCCCGAGCGGTGGCCGGCCGGGGCTTTCCGGACGAGCGGTCCCGCCCGTATGGCCGTTCCCGCCCTGGTCCCGGTCGCTGGCGCCGTGAGCCGCCCCGTCGGCGTACGCGACCGCGGACGCCCCTCTCCCCCGCACACCCATGACGCTCTTCCCCTCCCGGCGGCTCGCTCATCGGGCCGTCACAAGAGGGAAGTTACGGAGCGTGATACGTCGTCGGCGTCACGCCGGAGAGCCCATCCGGGAACTGGCTCTCAGGTATGACGGGTACGACCCGGGCGGGGTCCGGGGGCTACCACGCCAGTTGTGCGATCTCCTCCGCCACCACCGCGCACGCGTCCGCCGCCGGGTCGATCAGCGGGAAGTGGCCGACGTCCTCCAGCAGCGTGAGGCCCACGACCTCGCCCGCCCGCGCCGCGGCCTCCGCGTACGCCTCGGCGACCGCCAGCGGGACCACGATGTCCCGGCGGCCCTGGACGAGGGTCGTGGCGATGCCGGTGGGCAGCAGGAGGGCCGGGTCCGCGTACGGCCGCCGCTCGGCGAACAGGCTTGACCCGCCGAGGAGTTGCACCGCCGCCCCGCCGCACACATCCAGCTTCTCGGCGGCGTGGAAGTCCGCGATCGGGGCGAGCGCCACGACACCGCGCAGCCGAGCCGGGCCGCCCGTGCGCCAGGGGGCGTCCGCCGGCAGCACATGGCGGGCCGCCGCCCACAGCGCGAGATGGCCGCCCGCGGAGTGCCCGGTGATCACCGTGCGGCGCTGGTCGGCCTGCGGCAGCACCTCGCGTACGAGCGCCGGAAGCGCGTCGAACGCCGCCGCGACGTCGTCGAAGGTGTCCGGCCAGCGGCCCGCCACCGGTCCCGGACCGCCGCCCGGGCCGTCGAAGCCCTCGGCCTGGGCCGGGATGAGCGCGCCCCTGCGGTACTCGACGTTGGCCACGGCGAAGCCCCGGCGGGCCAGGAAGTCCGCGAAGGGCGTGATGTGCCGGCGGTCGTACGGCGCCCGCCACGCGCCGCCGTGCAGGACGACCACCAGGGGGGCGAGGCCCGCCGGGTCCGGCTCCCGGGGCGCGTAGAAGTCGATCATTTGGTCGGGATGGGTGCCGTAGGCGGCGGTCGCATCGGGTTCCACCGGCGGGTGCGAGAAGGCGGACGCCTCCTCCGCAGCGGACGCGTCCTCCGGCTCTGCGGGATCGCGGGGGGCGGCGTCGTCCGGCATGCTCCAACCTCTCTGCGGCGAAACGTGATGCGTACGCGGTGGCCGCGGGGAAATCTCGGCCGTTCGCGGGGACGGTATCAGGCGGGTGACGTGCGGACGCACGGGGTTGTCACGCTCGGTGAGGACGCGGGGATGCCCGTCCGGGGCCGCCGCACGGCCCCGGACACGCCGCCGTGATCACCCGGAGCTCAGGACACCACCTCCGCCAGCACCCGAGCCGCCCGCTCCACGTCCGCGAAGCCCACGTACAGCGGGGTGAACCCGAAGCGCAGCACGTCCGGCGGGCGGAAGTCGCCGACCACACCGCTCTCGATCAGCCGCTTCATGACGTCGCCGGCCTCATCGCACCGCAGCGCGATCTGGCTGCCGCGCTCCGCATGGGCCCGCGGAGTCAGCGACTCCACTCGGCCCTCGGGGACGTACGACGCCACGCACTCCAGGAAGAAGTCCGTGAGCGCGAGGGACTTGGCGCGCACCGCCTCGACCGACACCCCGTCCCACACCTCGAGGGCCGCCTCCAGGGCCAGCATGGACAGGATGTCCGGGGTGCCGACGCGGCCGCGCGGGGAGCCCGCCGCCGGTTCGTACGCGCTGTGCATGCCGAACGGCTCCACATGCGAGTTCCAGCCCGGCAGCGGGGAGTCGAAGCGGTCCTGCAGCTCCCGCCGCACATACAGATAGGCGGGTGCGCCCGGGCCGCCGTTCAGATACTTGTAGGTGCAGCCGACCGCCAGGTCGACGCCGTGCGCGTCCAGGCCGACGGGCAGGGCACCCGCGCTGTGGCACAGGTCCCAGACCGACAGCGCGCCCGCCGCGTGCACCGCGGCCGTCAGACCGGGCAGGTCGTGCAGCCGGCCCGTGCGGTAGTCGACGTGGTTCAGCAGCACCGCCGCGGTGCGCTCGGTCAGCGCGCCCGGTACCTCGGCCGGGGCCACCGGGCGCAGGGTGCAGCCGGTCATCCTCGCCGCCGACCCGGCGATGTAACCGTCCGTCGGGAACGTCGTCGCGTCGACCAGGATCTCGTCCCTGCCGTCGCCGTCCCGCACGGCCATGCGCACGGCCGCCACCAGCGCCTTGAAGACGTTGACGCTGGTCGAGTCGCCCACCACGATCTGCCCGGGCGCCGCTCCGACCAGCGGGGCGATCCGGTCGCCGATCCGCTCCGGCGCGGTCCACCAGCCGCTCTCGTCCCAGGAGCGGATCCGCAACCGACCCCACTGCCTGCGGACGACGTCCTCCAGCCGGCCGGGCACGGCCGCGGGCAGTGCGCCCAGTGAGTTCCCGTCCAGATAGACGACCTCGTCGAGGACGAACTCGGCCCGCAGTGCGGCCAGGCCGTCCGTCGCGTCCAGGTCCTTCGCCTTCTCGCTCAGGTCAGACATGGGACCGTGCCGTCCACAGCTCGGGGAACACGTTCTTCTGCGCCCGCTTCTCCAGCCAGGCCACCCCGGCGGAACCGCCGGTGCCCTGCTTGGCGCCCATCGCGCGCCGGGTCGCCAGCAGATGGTCGTTGCGCCAGCGCCACACCAGCTCCGCCACATCGGTCAGCACCTCGCCCAGGCGGGCGAGTTCATCCGTCGGGTCCCCGGAGTACAGAGCGGTCCACACCGCTTCCACCTGCTCGGAGGGCTCGTAGCGCAGCGACACCTCCCGGTCCAGCACCGCGGCCGGGACCGGGTGTCCGCGCCGGGCGAGGAGCCGCAGCACCTCGTCGTACAGGCTCGGCTCGTGGAGCGCCTTCTCCAGTTCGGCGTGCACGCGCGGCGCGCCCCGGTGCGGGACCAGCATGGACGCGGACTTCTCGCCGAGCAGGAACTCCATACGGCGGTACATCGCCGACTGGAAGCCGGAGCCCTCGCCGAGAGCGGAGCGGTAGGAGTTGAACTGCGCGGGCGTCAGATGCGCGAGCGGCCGCCATGACTCGTTCAGGGCGTGCAGTTCCCGTACGGACCTCTTCAGCGCGTCGATCGCCGTCGGTACCCGGTCCTCGCGCAGGGCGCGCGCCGCGGTCTCCCACTCGTGGACGATCACCGTGAACCACAGTTCCATCACCTGGGTGGTGACCAGGAAGACCATCTCTCCGGGGTCGTCGGAGAGGGGCTGCTGAAGATGGGTGAGCACGTCCGCCTTGACGTAGTCCTCGTACGGCGTCGTGCCCTGGAAGTCGAGATGCGGGGTCTCGGGCTCCTGAGTCACTTCGGACCGATGAGCCTGGTGGGACATCGCTGTCTCCTGATGTGTGCTCCGGGTAGCGGTCCGCCCCTGCCGATGCCGGCACGGGGGCCCCGGTCCCCACCCGCATCCTGCGTGAGGCACCCGGGCCCCGCAAGGCCCACCTGGTCACAGGCGGACCGCTACCACTCTTTCGCCACCGGCCGGGTCGTCTACGCCACCGGCCGGGGTGGTCTTCGCCGCCGGCCGAGAGCCCGGACCGCCGGCCGAGAGCCCGAGCCGCCGTCCGAACGCCCGAGCCGCTAGCCGAGCGTCTGGGCCGCGGTCGGCGAGGAGTCCTTCAGGAACTGCGAGCAACGCTCGTACTCCTCCTGCTCGCCGATGGTGTGCGCGGCGCGCGCGAGGGCATGCAGGGCGCGCAGGAAGCCACGGTTCGGCTCGTGCTCCCAGGGGACGGGTCCATGGCCCTTCCAGCCGCTGCGGCGCAGGGCGTCCAGGCCGCGGTGGTAGCCCGTTCGGGCGTAGGCGTACGACTCGACGACCGAGTCCCGCTGGAACGCGTCGTCGGCCAGCTGGGCCCAGGCGAGCGAGGAGGCCGGGTAGCGGGCCGCGACCTCGGCGGGCGCCACGCCGTTCGCGAGAAGTTCGCGCGGCTCCGGGTCGTCGGGCAGATGGGTCGGGGGCGGGCCCCCGAGCAGGTTCTCATGAAGGGTCATGGGACCCAGTGTGCGCCATCGCCCCTGACCGGCAGCGGCTGCCCGCACCCCGCCGAAGAGCCGCGGTGGGCCGTCGACGGGCACACCGTCAGGTCGCCGCGCCGGTACCGGGGACGCCGGTCTCGCGCGGGGGTTCCAGGGGCGGGGTCGTCAGACAGCCGTGAGTACGGCATTCGGGGTGCCGGCAGCCCGCCCCCGGGCGGCGCACGGTCGCAAGGGCGAGCACCGCGCCGGCCACCAAGACGGCCGCGCACAGCGGCATCGCGCGGCGGAAGGCGGCGTCGAAGGCGTCCGCCGAGCGGTACGCCTCCGGGCCCATCCCGGTCAGCAGCGGCAGCGCGGCCACCGCGAACAGTCCGGCGGCGCGGGCGGCCGCGTTGTTGATGCCGCTGGCCAGGCCCGCCCGGGCGGTGTCGACCGAGGCGAGCACGGTCGCGGTCAGCGGGGCGACCAGCGTGACCATGCCCGCGCCCATCACCAGCAGGGCGGGCAGGACGTCCACCGCGTACGAGGCGTTCTTGCCGACGCGCAGCATCAGCAGCATGCCCGCCGCGCACAGCAACGGGCCGACGGTGAGCGGGATGCGCGGTCCGATGCGCTCGGCCAGCGCCCCGGAGCGGGCCGAGAACAGCAGCATGAGGACGGTGGTGGGCAGCAGTGCCGTGCCGGCCCTGAGCGGTGAGTAGCCCGCCACCACCTGGAGCTGGAGGGCGGTGAGGAAGAAGTAGCCGCCGAAGGCCGCGTAGACGCAGAAGGTCACCAGGTTGACCGCCGTGAACTGGCGGGAGGCGAAGATGTCGGGCGGCATCATCGGGTCGGCGCGGTGCTTCTCGACGTAGACGAAGGCGATGCCGGCGGCCACGCCCACGGCCCCCAGGACAGGCACGGCCGGGGAACCGGAGCGGGCCTCGATGAGGGCGTACGTCGTCAGGGCGAGGGCCAGGGCACCGAGCGCGGCACCGAGTGCGTCGAAGCGGCCGTGGCCGCCTCCGTCGGCGGACTCGGGGACGTGCCTCAGGGCGATGGGCGCACAGAGCAGTGCCAGCGGGACATTGAGGAGGAAGACCCAGCGCCAGCCCGGGCCGTCCACCAGCCAGCCGCCGACGAACGGGCCGATGGCGGCGCCGATTCCGCCGCAGCCGGACCACAGGCCGACCGCCCGCGCCCGGTCGTCCGGGTGGAACGATGCCTGGATCAGCGCGAGCGAGCCGGGGGTGAGCAGGGCGCCGCCGATGCCCTGGAGCGCGCGGGCGCCGATGAGGACACCCGGGCTGGGGGCGAGACCGCACAGCAGGGAGGCGGTCGCGAACCACACCACCCCGAGGACGAAGACCTTGCGGCGGCCGAAGCGGTCGCCGAGGGCGCCGCCGAGGAGGATCAGACCGGCCAGCGTGACCATGTACGCGTTGACGGTCCATTGCAGGGTGGCGAGGCTCGCGCCGAAGTCGCGGCCGATCCGGGGGAGGGCGACATTGACGACGGTGGAGTCCAGCAGCGCCATGCTGGACCCGAGCACGGTCGTCACGAGGATCCACGTGCCCTGCGGGGATCCCACCCGAATGGCCGGGGCCTGCCGTGCGGTGACAGCCATGGAGCGATCATCCCGCGTCGGCGGCGCCGGGGCCAGATGGGCGACGGGCCCGGTGACCGGGCCCGTCGTAAATCCGGGTGAACCTGCGGAGAGCGCCGGTTACTTGATCTTGTTACCGGTCGAGCGGAGGTTGCCGCAGGCCTCCACGACACGCTTGGCCATCCCCGCCTCGGCCACCTTGCCCCAGGTGCGCGGGTCGTAGGTCTTCTTGGAGCCGACCTCGCCGTCGACCTTCAGGACGCCGTCGTAGTTCTTGAACATGTGGTCGGCGACCGGACGCGTGAAGGCGTACTGCGTGTCGGTGTCGATGTTCATCTTGACCACGCCGTTCTCCAGCGCCGTCAGGATCTCCTGCTCGGAGGAGCCGGAGCCGCCGTGGAAGACGAAGTCGAACGGCTGGCTGCCGCCGGGGCGGCCGTACTTGGCGGCGACGCCCTCGTTCAGCTCCTTCAGCAGCTCGGGGCGCAGGACGACGTTGCCCGGCTTGTACACACCGTGCACGTTGCCGAAGGACGCGGCCAGCAGGTAGCGGCCCTTGTCGCCGAGCCCCAGCGCCTCGGCCGTGCGGATCGCGTCGTCGACCGTCGTGTAGAGGGAGTCGTTGATCTCGTGGGTAACGCCGTCTTCCTCGCCGCCGGTCGGGGTGATCTCCACCTCAAGGATGATCTTCGCGGCGCGGGTGCGCTCCAGCAGCTCCTGGGCGATCTTCAGGTTGTCGGCGAGGGTCTCCGCCGAGCCGTCCCACATGTGGGACTGGAACAGCGGGTTCCGGCCGGCCTTGACCCGCTCCTCGGAGATCGCCAGCAGCGGGCGGACATACCCGTCGAGCTTGTCCTTCGGGCAGTGGTCGGTGTGCAGCGCGATGTTGACCGGGTACTTCTCGGCGACGATGTGCGCGAACTCGGCCAGGGCCACGGCACCGGTGACCATGTCCTTGCTGTACTGGCCGCCCAGGAACTCGGCGCCCCCCGTCGAGATCTGGACGATGCCGTCGCTCTCCGCCTCCGCGAAACCGCGCAGGGCCGCGTGCAGGGTCTGGGAGGACGTCACGTTGATGGCCGGGTAGGCGAACTTGCCTGCCTTCGCCCGGTCGAGCATCTCGTTGTAGACCTCGGGGGTTGCGATGGGCATCTGTCCGCTCCTTGTTGTGCGGGTTGCGTTCTGCGTGCTGAGGACCCTGACCTAGGGGGTGACGTCATCGTCGGCCCCATCTTTGCAGACGGAGCCGGATGCATCGGACACCCTGTCCAGCCTGTGGAAAACCCCTGCCTCAGTCCAGCCCCAGATCGTCCTTGGAGTACGCGAACAGGTACGGCACCCCCGCCTTCTCGGCGATCGCCTCGGCCGCGCCCGTCGCCCGGTCCACGATCGTGGCGACCGCGACGACCTCGGCACCGGCCTCCCGCAGCGCCTCGACGGCGGTGAGCACCGAGCCGCCGGTGGTGGAGGTGTCCTCGACGGCCAGCACACGCCGGCCCGCGACCTCGGTGCCCTCGATACGCCGCTGCAGGCCGTGCGCCTTGCCCGCCTTGCGGACGACGAACGCGTCGAGCGTCTTCCCGCGCGCGGCGGAGGCGTGCAGCATCGCGGTGGCCACCGGGTCGGCGCCCAGGGTCAGGCCGCCGACCGCCTCGTAGTCCAGGTCGGCGGCCAGGTCGAGCATGACCTGACCGACGAGCGGGGCGGCCACCCCGTCGAGGGTGATGCGGCGCAGGTCGACGTAGTAGTCGGCTTCCTTGCCCGACGACAGGGTCACCTTGCCGTGCACCACGGCCTTGTCCTTGATCTCCTGCAACAGCTCACCGCGTACGTCAGTCATGCCGCCAGCTTAAGGGCGGCGCCACGTCCAGGTCGTCGTGGCCTCCAGCGGCTCGATGGGGGTGACCAGGCGCGGAAGGGTGTTGAGGCCGTTCGGCGGGCCGGTCTGCGGTTCCACGCACACCGCCTCCGGCTGCTCGTCGTACACGACGACCCACTCCTCGCGGCTGGTGACCCGCAGTTCCAGCTGCCCCGGCCAGGTGAGGGTGACGTCGACGCCGCCGGGCATGCCGAAGCAGTCGTCCCAGGGGCCGGGCTTCGGGTCGATGCGGTTGCCGGTGGGCAGGTGGTCCTCGCCGCGCTCCTCCTGCCAGGCGGGCGCGAAGTCGAGGCGCGCGTCCTCGCCGCCGAGACTGCGGTTGAACCACGGGTGCCAGCCGACCTGGGCCGGGAACGAGGAGTCGTACGTCTCCACCGACATGGTCAGCGTGAGCGCGTCGGCGGTGAGCGAGGCGAGCTGGGTGACCCGGCCGGGGTAGGGCCAGGGGGCGACCAGGTCGTAGGTGAGGACGGCCTCGGACTGCTCGGCGCGCGCCACGCGCCAGGCGCCGTTCCGCGCGGTGCCGTGGATGGCGTTCGGCGGGGCGTTGAGGGGCATCTGGTGGACCGTGCCGCCGTCGCGGAACATGCCGTCCCGGATGCGTCCGCACCAGGGGACCATCGGGAAGCACCCGTACCGCTCGCCCTGCCGCAGCAGCTCCGCACCGCCGACGCGCAGGCTCTGCACCCGCCCGCCGTTCTCCGGCGCCAGTACGACTTCCGCGTCTCCCGCGGCCAACGTGATCTCGTCGTTACTCACGAGGCCGACCCTACTTCCCCGATCAAGAGGACATGCCGTCGCCGGTCAGCGGCGGCGGCGCAGCAGGCGGCCCGCCACGACGGCCGAGGCCACGAGCAGGGCCGCTGCCGGGGCCGCCCAACGGAGGGTGGTGGCCGTCGCGGTCTCCGGGGCCGGAACGGGCGCGTAACGCCCGCGCGGGGGCGCGTGGTCGACCTCCTCGGCGCTGCGGCCGATCATCGTGCGCCGGGCGTGCGCCGCCTCGGCCGGAGGCTCGTCGTCGCCCTCGAAACCGGGCTCGTCGTCGGCGAAGCCGGCGTCGTCGTCCGCGAAGGGGTCGAGGGACGACGGGGGGATGTCGGCGTCGTGGACCGAGGGGGAGGAAGGGGAGGAAGGAGTGGAGGGAGACGCTGGGGGCGCTGGGGACGCGGGAGGCACAGGGGCCGAGGGCGACGCGGGAGGCGTCGGATCCGTGGGGCCGGTGGAATCCTTGGGACCCGTGGGATCCGTGGAATCCATCGAATCCGTGGAATCCGCCGCCTTCGGGGACACACCCTTGCCCGGCTCCTCGAACTCCTCCACGCCGAATCCCGAGGAGACCGCCTCGGCCAGGTTCTCCGCGCTCCTGCCCAGCAGCCGGGTCCCCGCCGACGTCACCGCGTCCGCGGGCAGTTCCGCGATCCGGCCGTCCCCCGTGGCTCCTCCCGTGAACACGACCGTGGTCCCGCCCTCGGCCGGGCGCAGCCGCAGGGACAGGGACAGCTTCATCGCGCCGGTGCCGCGGGCCTCCGTGGCCTCGCCCTCCACCAGGTACGAGCCGTCGTCCCGCGCCGCGATCCGCAGCGTGCCGCGGTAGGTGATCGTGTGGCCGCCGATCCTTACCTTCAGACGGCCGGCCACGGGGTCCGTGCCGGCGTCCTGTTGCAGGCCGGGGATCGCGCGAGCCACCCGCGCGGGGTCCGCCAACGCCTGGCGGAGCCGATCGGCAGGAACCGGAACGAACACCTCATGCTCCATGTCCCCCGAGCCTACCCAGCAGGACCCGAACCGCACCCGTACATCCCGGGATTCACACCGCAAGGAGGGACCGGGGGGCTCAGCGCGTGTACCGAGGGTGCAGCAGGGTCGAGGGCGGCAGGTCCGGCGGCCGGGTGCGCGCCGCGTCCCGGGCGTCCGCCCGCAGGGAGGCCTGGTTCAGCGCCGGCAGCAGCGGCACGCGCGGGTCCAGGGTCAGCACCGGGCGGGCGGGAGCCGCGAGCACGAAACCCCAGTCGCGCGGGGCCTGGGACAGGCCCGTGGGGCGCCCGGTACCGTCCGCGCCGCCCGCGGACGCCCCGGCGGCGACGCGGTACGGGACCGTGCGCAGACCCGCCGCCCGGACCGTCGCCTCGACCGTCCAGAAGGCGCGCGGGCGGGAGCTCACCGGGCCCGCGTGCACCACCAGCCGGCCGTCCGGCGCGAGGACGCGGCGGGCCAGCCCGTAGAACTCCTGTGAGTACACCTTCGTGCTCGCCGCGATGCCGGGGTCCGGGAGGTCCGCGATCACCACGTCGTACGTCCCCCGGGTGCGCCTGAGCCAGCAGAACGGGTCCGCCGTGCGCACCCGGACCCGGGGGTCCGCGAAGGCGTGGCCGTTCAGCGCGGACAGGGCGCGGTCCCGGCGGGCCAGCCGGACCACCGCCGGATCCGGTTCGACCACGTCGACCCGGAGCACCCCCGGCCGGCGCAGCACCTCGCGCACCGCGAGGCCGTCGCCGCCGCCGAGGACCAGCACGCGCGCGTGCGGTCCGCCGTCCATCGCGGGGTGCACGAGCGCCTGGTGGTAGAGGCGCTCGTCGCTGCCGTCCACCCGCAGCCGGCCGTCGAGGAAGAGGTCCAGGGGGCGGCCCCGGGTGCCGCCGGTGAGCACCGTCTCCTGGACGCCGCTGCGCACCGCGACCCGGACGTGGTCCCCGTAGACCGCGTGGCGGGCGGCCCGTTCGAAGTCGCCCACCAGGGCGGCGGCCGTACCGAGCAGCGCCAGCACGGCGACGTTGGCGGCCAGCAGCAGCCAGCGGCCGCGGCGGCTCAGGTCCCGCCGGAACAGCCCGAGGACCAGGGCACCGCCCGCGACCGCGTTGACCGCCCCGGTGAGCAGGGCGCCCGTGAGCTGCCCGAGCTGCGGGAGCAGCAGGAAGGGGAAGGCGAGGCCGCCGACCAGCGCGCCCACGTAGTCCGCGGCGAAGAGGTCCGCGACCGCGCCGCCCGGGTCCTGGCGGTGGATGCGCTGGATCAGCTCCATCAGCAGGGGCACCTCGGCACCGATCAGCAGGCCGATCGCGAGCGAGAAGCCGACCAGCAGACAGCGCGGGCCGCCGGACCAGACGCCGCCCCAGTCACCGGTCCAGGCGAAGACCGCGTAGAGGGCCATGGCGCTCGAACCGCCGACCAGCGCGAGCACCGCCTCCACCGCGCCGAAACCGGCGGCGGCACGGAAGCGGAGCCGCTTCGCGGCGAGCGAGCCGATGCCCATCGCGAAGACCATCACGGAGAGCACGACGGAGGCCTGGGTGACGGAGTCACCGATCAAGTACGAGGCGAGGGCGACGAGTTCGAGTTCGTACACGAGTCCGCAGGCCGCGCAGACGAACACGCCGACGAGGACGAGGAACCGTCCGGTGCCGGGGCGTACGGGCAGCCGCGCCTGGGCCGTGCCGCCCTCGCTCCAGGAGCGCGGTAGGCCGGGTGGTGCGGGCGCGTGCGGTTCGATCACGTGGGAACGCTACGTCAGGGTCGTGGCGGGCTTTGTCACCCACACGTGTGGAACTGCCGCCTCCTCACACCCCGGAGGGGCTGAGCCGGGAGCGGTCTTCGGTCCGCGCCGCCGGTGTCCGCACCCCGACCCGGGTCCGGGTCGCCACCAACTGGCCGTCCTGCGGGTACGCGTGCCAGGTGCGCCAGTGGACCTGGCCCTCGTGGTGCTGGGCCAGCATCGCCGTGAACGCGTGCGGGCTGCCGGGAAAGACTCCGGCCAGGCCATGGGGATGGTCGGAGACCAGGGCCAGCAGCTCCTGGGCGCGGGCCGTGAAGGAACGGGGGGAGAGGACCTCGATGCGGGCCGCGAACTCGTACTCCCAGTCGTCGACCCGTTTGGCCACGCCCAGCGGCAGCGGGGCGCTGGAACCCGCGATGCACGCCACCGTCTCCGAACAGATGCCCCGCTCCTCCTCGAGAAGTACCTGGTGGGACGCGCCGAGCAATCTCAACTGCAGGCTCGTACCGGACAGTTCGAGGTCGAGTGTGGCGAGCGCGGGCAGCGGCTCGCGGCCCAGGGTCCAGGCGAGGTCAGCCGCACGCGTGTCGGTGTAGGAGGTGTTCAGGGTCGTGAGCATGGATCGGCTCCGCTAGCACGCAAAGTGAGAAGTGGGGTCCGGCGCACCCCGGTCATGGCGTCGGCGGACGAGGCCGGCCCGGCCAGTCGGGTGGTACGCCCGGTCGGCCCGGTGGGGAGGACGCTTGCGGCACAGGTGTCCGAAGGGCGTCCGCGGGCTGCTTCGGTGGTTGAGAGGGAATCATGAACTGTGGCGTCGCCACAGCGTTTTTACCCAAGACCGCCCGGTTTCCATCCCCCCGAGGGCTCCACAGCGCATCTGTTCAACTACGGCGTACGCCAGGGGCATTGGCGCGGCTGACATATGCGCCTCCGCGGCCCCCGTCCGGGCGCGCGGCGGAACGCGATACGGACGTCAAGCATCCGCGCGCTCCCTCGGTCGAGTGATTCCCTCTCGGGCCACTCACGCCACTTCCATCGACGCTCCCCATGCCGTGCGCCCGCCGGAAGAAGATCCCGACGGGCGCACGCGATCCAGAAGTGCGCCCCCCGGATGACCGGCCTCCCCCGTGCCGCCCGGTCCCTCCGGCCGGCCGCGCCCCCGCGGACCGCGCCCTCCCCTGAGCGGCGCCCGACAACCGCACCCCCGTGAGCCGTGCCCCCCGGCAGCCGCCCCCGACAACCGCCCCCTCGTCAGTTCCCTCCCCCGCACCCGCCCCCGCCGCACGACGACCCGCACGATGAGTGGCCGCCGCAGGAGTGGCCGCCGCAGGAGTGGTGCCCCCCGGAATGGTGACCGCCCGACGAGGAGTCGCCGCCTGATCCGGCGGCCCACCAGCTGCTGTCGCTGCCACTGCTGCTCCGCGAGAAGCCACGCGACCCCGTGCCCCGGGCCGCCGGCCGCCGCGCCGCCTTCCGGCCACGCCTGCTGCCGTTCACCACGAGGCTCACCACGAGTCCGATGCAGACGACCACCACAGCGATTCCGAAGATCATGACCTCGTCCCCCTTTCCTTTCTCATCCCCCGGGCGGCCCCGGCGGGCCCCTCCGTGTACCCGGGTGCACGAGGGATGCCCTCACCTCCGAACGGCCAAAGCAGAGTTGAGGAACTTCTGAGGGTCTCCCCGAGAAAATGGCCCCTGACCTGCACAGAAGGGCCAGACGCCGAGCCGGGGTGCCCATGCTCCGCGGTGTCCGCGACGCAGCGGTCACCCTCAGTCCACAACGACGTGACCGAGGGCGGCGTACGCCGCCGCGCGCGTCAGCCAGATGAGTTGAGGAACTCCGGAGCTTCGGCGGAGGATGGCGGCCATGACCTCCAGCGCGCGCCCCTTCCTCAACCGCCGGCTCGCCGAGTTCGGGACGACGATCTTCGCCGAGATGTCGGCCCTCGCCCTGAGCACCGGAGCCATCAACCTGGGCCAGGGCTTCCCCGACACCGACGGCCCGGAGCAGGTCCGCGAGGCCGCCGTGCGGGCGCTGCGGGACGGGCGCGGCAACCAGTACCCGCCGGGCCCCGGCGTCCCCGAGCTGCGCACGGCCGTCGCCGAGCACCAGCGCCGGCGCTACGGCCTCGGATTCGACCCGGACACCGAGGTGCTGGTCACCGCGGGCGCGACCGAGGCGATCGCCGCGACCCTGCTGGCACTGCTGGAGCCCGGCGACGAGGTGATCGCGCTGGAGCCGTACTACGACTCGTACGCCGCCTGCATCGCCATGGCGGGCGGTCGGCGCGTACCGGTGACGCTGCGGCCGCACGACGAGGGGGACGCGAGCTTCCGTCTCGACCTGGACGAGCTGCGCGACGCCGTCACCGACCGCACCCGACTGCTGCTGATCAACACCCCGCACAACCCGACCGGCACCGTGCTCACCCGTGAGGAGCTGTCCGCGATCGCCGAGCTGGCCGTCGAGCGGGATCTGCTCGTCGTCACGGACGAGGTGTACGAGCACCTGGTGTTCGACGACGCCGAACATGTGCCGCTCGCGACCTTCCCGGGCATGCGCGAGCGGACCGTCACCATCTCGTCGGCGGGGAAGACGTACTCCTTCACGGGGTGGAAGGTCGGCTGGGTGACGGCACCCCCCGGCCTCGTCGCCGCGGTGCGCTCGGCCAAGCAGTTCCTGACCTATGTGTCGTCCGGGCCGTTCCAGTACGCCGTCGCCGAGGCGCTCGCGCTTCCGGAGACGTACTTCGAGGAGTTCCGGGCGGATCTGCGCGCCAAGCGGGACCTGCTCACGGCCGGGCTCGCGGAGGCGGGCTTCGCGGTGTTCCGGCCGGCGGGCACATACTTCGTCACCACCGACATCCGCCCCCTCGGCGAGAGCGACGGTTTCGCCTTCTGCCGCGCCCTGCCCGAGCGCGCGGGGGTCGTGGCCATTCCGAACGCGGTCTTCTACGACCACCGGGAGGCCGGTGCCCCGTTCGTCCGTTTCGCCTTCTGCAAGCGCACCGAGGTCCTGGAGGAGGCCGTTCAGCGGCTGAAGGCCCTGGCGGACTGACACCGCCGGCCGACGTGGCGCGCCCCGGCCCATCGGCTGGGGGCGGGCGCCCCGTACGCGGGAATTCGCCTCCGCACGGCCGCGCAAGCTTCGTAAATCGGGCGTGTTCGGCGCATGGTTCCGGTGTGACCGACACCAGGACCATCCCGGCCCCCGCCCCGCCGGGCCCGAGGAACAGCGACCGTGTCCGTCCGGCCGGGGGCGGCCGGCAGCTGCCCACGACGGCCGCCGCCGCCCTCGGGCTGTTCCTCGTCGCCCGGCTGTGCGGCGGCCTCGTGCTCGCCCTCGTCGCCCGGTCCGCGGGCAAGCACCCCCTGCTGCTGCTCGGTCACTCCTGGGACTCCGTCTGGTATCTGGGGATCGCCTCGCACGGCTATGGACTCACCCTGCGCAACAGCACGGGCGTCCACTGCGACCTGGCGTTCTTCCCGCTCTACCCGGGTCTGGTCCGCGCGGTCACCACGCTCACCCCGCTCGGCGGCGTCGAGGCGGGACTGCTGGTGTCCTGGACGGCCGCCGTGGTCGCCGCGAGCGGGGTCTACCGGATCGGCGTACGGCTGCACGGCCCCGCCGTGGCCACCGCCCTCGTCGCGCTCTGGGGGCTGCTGCCGCACTCCGTCGTGCTGTCGATGGCCTACACGGAGCCCGTGCTCACGGCATGCGCCGCCTGGTCGCTGTACGCGGTCCTGACCCGGCGCTGGGTGTGGGCGGGGGCGCTGGCGGCGTTCGCCGGCCTGTCCCGGCCCAACGGCTGCTCGGTGGCCGTGGCGGTGCTCGCGTCGGCGGCCCACGAGGTGTGGCGGGCGCGCGGTCGCGGAGTTTCCCACAGGCTGTGGACAGGAGCGGCGCTCGCCCCCCTCGGCTGGAGCAGCTATGTCCTGTGGGTGGGCCGGCGCAGGGGCGATCCGCTCGGCGGCTACTTCACCGTGCAGCGGCTGTGGGGCTCGCAGTTCGACTTCGGGCACGGCGCGCTGCGCTTCACCGAGCACATGGCGCTGCACGGCACCCGGCTGCTGTTCCCGATGGCCCTGGTGATCCTCGGGGTGAGCAGCGTGCTCTTCGGGCTGCTGATCGCGGACCGCGCTCCGCTGCCCCTCGTCGTCTACAGCGGCGTACTGCTGGTGATCGCGCTCGGCGGCTCCGGGTTCTTCGAGTCCAAGCCGCGCTTTCTGCTGCCGGCGTTCCCGCTGCTGACGGTGGTGGCGCGGGCGCTGGTACGGACGGCGAGAGCCCGGCCGTGGCACGCCACCATCGTGGCGAGCGCCCTGGCCGGGCTCTCCTTTGTCTACGGGGCGTATCTGGTCGTACTCGCCCGGTCGCCCCTCTAGTGCTGCGCCCGGAAAGGGTTCACCAAACTCGGGAAACCTTTCCGGCCACAGCACTGGTGCCGGATCTACTCTTCGTCGTCCTCGGGCTTCTCCGAGTCGTCGACGTCCTCCGCGAGGCCGAGCTGCTCGACGAGCCACCGGTCGAACTCGATGGCGGCGCGCACCCAGCTCACGGTCGACGAGACGAAGTGCTCCAGGCTGACGCCGGTGCCGATCAGCATCTGCGCCTCACCGATGAGGCGGACGGTGCCGTCGTCGTGCGTGTGGGTGTAGACCTTGGGCCACAGGGTGCGCCGGTTCCAGTCGTCGATGGACTCCAGCAGCTGCGGCTTCTCGTCGATCTGGTGGGGACGGTCGTAGAACGTCCGCACGGAGAAGACGGCCTGGTCGCCCTCGCCGCGGAACATGAAGTACGTACGGAACTGCTCCCACGGCGCGACGAGGTCTCCCTCTTCGTCAACGAGGTGCTTGAGCTCCATCTGGTCCAGGAGCTGCTTCACGAGGTCCTGATCCGGAACCACGGGGCCCGCCGGCGGCTGCGGCTCGGGCTGGCCCCCGAAGTTCGGAATCGAGGACGGGTCGATGCTCACCGTGTTCTTCCCTTCGTACGGATTCCGCCATCCTCCCTCATCCGGGGAGGGGGCTGGCAACCCTGAACGGGTCGTGTCCGCCGGGGGCTGACACGATCTGGCCGGTCTCCGCCGCCGGGCGGGGCCGGGCATCCGCAGGATCATGTCGAGTCTGCGGTGGTTCTCGCCGGTTCTCGCAGCCGTGCCCCTGGTGTGGTCGGGCGGGGCGTGACCGTGGTGCACGAGGACGGGGACACCGTCCTCGTCCTCGTCCTCGTCCTCGTCCTCGTCCTCGTCCTCGTGCACCACTACACCCACGCGGGCTGACCGAGCCCCGACGGCACGGTGCCGGTCAGAGCGTCTTGCCGGACGCCGGGCCCACCAGCAGCCCGTCCCCGAAGGTGTCCACCCGGACGGTGTCGCCGTCCTTGACCTCGCCGGCCAGGATCTCCTTGGCGAGCCGGTCGCCGATGGCGGTCTGGACGAGGCGGCGCAGCGGGCGGGCGCCGTACGCCGGGTCGTTGCCCTCGTCGGCGAGCCAGGCCAGGGCCTGAGGCGTGACCTCAAGGGTCAGCCGCCGCTCGGCCAGCCGCTTGGCGAGGCGGTCGATCTGGAGCCGGGCGATACGGCTCAGCTCGTCCTTCGACAGCGCCGAGAAGACCACCAGGTCGTCGAGCCGGTTCAGGAACTCCGGCTTGAAGGAGGTACGGACCACCTCCAGGACCTGCTCCTTCTTCTCCGCCTCGGTCAGCACCGGGTCGACCAGGAACTGGCTGCCCAGGTTCGAGGTCAGCACGAGGATCACATTGCGGAAGTCGACCGTGCGGCCCTGGCCGTCCGTGAGCCGGCCGTCGTCCAGCACCTGGAGGAGGATGTCGAAGACCTCCGGGTGCGCCTTCTCCACCTCGTCGAGGAGCACCACGCTGTACGGGCGGCGGCGCACCGCCTCCGTCAGCTGGCCGCCCTCCTCGTAGCCGACGTATCCGGGCGGGGCGCCGACCAGCCGGGCGACGCTGTGCTTCTCGCCGTACTCCGACATGTCGATGCGGACCATCGCCCGCTCGTCGTCGAAGAGGAAGTCGGCGAGCGCCTTGGCCAGTTCGGTCTTGCCGACACCCGTCGGGCCGAGGAAGAGGAACGAGCCGGTCGGGCGGTCCGGGTCGGCGATACCGGCCCGGCTGCGGCGCACGGCGTCGGAGACGGCCTCTACGGCCTCGGACTGGCCGATGAGCCGCCGTCCGAGCTCCTCCTCCATGCGCAGCAGCTTCTGCGTCTCGCCCTCCAGGAGGCGTCCGGCGGGGATGCCCGTCCAGGAGGCGACGACGTCCGCGATGTCGTCGGGGCCGACCTCGTCCTTGACCATCGTGCCCTTGGACACCTCCTCCTCGGCCTCGGAGGCGGCCTCCAGCTCCTTCTCCACGCCCGGGATCTCGCCGTACAGCAGCTTGGAGGCGGTGTCGAAGTCGCCGTCGCGCTGGGCGCGTTCGGCCTGGCCGCGCAGGTCGTCGAGCTTCTCCTTCAGCTCACCGACCCGGTTGAGGGACTGCTTCTCCTTCTCCCAGCGGGCGGTCAGGCCCCGCAGCTCCTCCTCCTTGTCGGCGAGGTCGCGGCGCAGCTTCTCCAGCCGCTCCTTGGAGGCCTGGTCGGTCTCCTTGCTGAGCGCCAGCTCCTCCATGCGCAACCGGTCCACGACGCGCTGGAGCTCGTCGATCTCGACCGGGGAGGAGTCGATCTCCATGCGCAGCCGCGAGGCGGACTCGTCGACCAGGTCGATGGCCTTGTCGGGCAGGAAGCGGGAGGTGATGTACCGGTCGGAGAGGGTGGCCGCGGCCACCAGCGCGCTGTCCGCGATCTGCACCTTGTGGTGGGCCTCGTAGCGGCCCTTGAGGCCGCGCAGGATCGCGATGGTGTCCTCGACGCTCGGCTCGGCGACCAGCACCTGCTGGAAGCGGCGCTCCAGGGCCGGGTCCTTCTCGATCCGCTCGCGGTACTCGTCGAGGGTCGTCGCACCGACCATGCGCAGCTCGCCGCGCGCCAGCATCGGCTTGAGCATGTTGCCGGCGTCCATGGCGGAGTCCCCGCCGGCACCGGCGCCCACCACGGTGTGCAGCTCGTCGATGAAGGTGATGATCTGGCCGTCGGAGTCCTTGATCTCGGCGAGGACGGTCTTCAGGCGCTCCTCGAACTCACCGCGGTACTTGGCACCCGCGACCATGGCGCCGAGGTCCAGCGCGACCAGCCGCTTGTCCTTGAGGGACTCGGGCACGTCGCCTTTCACGATCCGCTGGGCGAGGCCTTCCACGACGGCGGTCTTGCCGACGCCGGGCTCACCGATGAGCACCGGGTTGTTCTTCGTACGGCGGGACAGCACCTGCACCACGCGGCGGATCTCCTGGTCCCGGCCGATGACCGGGTCCAGCTTGCCGTCGCGCGCGGCGGCGGTGAAGTCGGTGCCGAACTTCTCGAGGGCCTTGTACTGGCCCTCCGGGTCCGGGGTCGTCACCCGGCGTCCTCCCCTTGTCTTCTGGAACGCGTCCAGGAGTTTCCTGGCGTTCGCGCCCTGGCCGGTCAGGACCTCCCCCGCGGCGCCGCCCTTGGCGGCGATGCCGATGAGCAGATGCTCGGTGGAGAGGTACTCGTCACCGAGGTCCTTGGCGCGCTTGCCCGCGTCGGCGATCACAGCCAGCATCTCGCGGTTGGGCTGGGGCGGTGCCACGGTCGACCCGGTCACGCTGGGCAGACCGCCGAGCACGCGCTCGGCACCGGCCCGCACGGAGGCCTGGTCGGCGTCCGCAGCGGCCAGCAGGTCGATGATGTTCTCGTTGTCCTGCCCCTCCAGCAGCGCGAGGAGCAGATGGGCGGGGGTCAGGTCCGGGTGCCCCTCCGCAACGGCCCGGCTGCTGGCCGCGTTGATCGCGTCCCGGCTCCTGTTGGTCAGCTCGGCGTCCACGTTCCCGTTCTCCTCCTTGCGTCGGCCGCGCTCAGCTGTCGTCAGTCCTTCACTGTGACGAGAGCAACGTGCATAAAGTTGAGTCTATTCCACTCAAGGCGCGGAGCGGGAGAGAGGACGGCGAGGTTCCGGGACCGAGACCCATGCGCTCACCCGCCCGGGCGCGTCCGACGTCCAGTACCCCGGATCCGGGCGGGAGCAGCACCGGGCCGCCCGGAGGGCAGCACGAAGGCCCGCTGCGGCCGTAGGGGAATACGGGCCGGACGCGGGCATGGCTCGGTGATCGCCGGCAGACATCGGTGATCGTCGGCGGACCGGGGGGGCGCGGGCGGACCGGCGGGCGCACGGAGGGGGCGCGGGCGGGACGCCGAAGGGCAGCAGCAAGTGACACGAGGGGGCGCGGGCGGCACTCGGCAGGCGCGCGCAGCGACGCCGTCACGGAAAGTGATGAGGAAATCCGCGGGCGGACCCCGGGTAAGCGCCTAATCCAGCCACCGTGGCAACGGGACATACCTGGAGATTCCGTAAAAACTGCAGCGGCGTCACCGTGTTCAGGTCACGGTGACGCCGCTGCGGGGGGAAGCACCTGAGCGATCTGTTACGACGGGGGAATCGCGTCAGGCACTGCGGGGGGTGGCTGAGATGGTCCGCATGACCGGAGCATCCGGTTCGACCAGCCGGTGGTCGCGCTGGTCCAGATTCACAAAGATCATTCCGTACCGTATGGCGCACCGGACAGGCTGCGGCGCCCCCCGAGGCCGCCGCAGAAGCCGGTAGGCCCGCACATCATCCTCCTCGTCACGGGTGACGACGACGGGCTCCCCGAACACGGTCACCATCAACGAGTCACCGCTGTGGGGGATGGCGGTGACCAGGTCGATGAAGTGCCAGCCGGAGCGGTAGGCCGTGGCCATCTCGCGACGGAAGGTGCGGTCGTCCGGAGGAGTGGTCACATCAGCTCCACACGCTGTCATCTGGGCCGACGGGTGCAGCACCATCGCCGGCCGCGGAAGAAGCGGGCACCAACGACCAGACACTGTCCGCTCGCACGTCCTCCTTCGCGCCGGAGAGGCCACTCAACGTTCCGAAGGCCACAACGGCGGAGAAGGTGGCGACAAGCACCGAGCGAAGCATTCTCTTACCCATAGTCGGCTTCGTCCTCACTTGAAGGTCCCCTCTTCCCCCGTCGACTAAGACGATGGCTCATTCGGGCACGTCATGGCCACACAATCGGTGCATCATGTTCCTGCATGTTCAGGACCCTGGGGGGTGGAGGTTTGACAACCAATCGGGCTAAAGAGACACATCCCCATGCCTTGACCGAACTGTGCGAGGAGGGCGGGCGTCTCTATGCGAACGCCCTGCGCACAGGGCGTATCGCGCGCGCCGACGCGGAAGAGGCTCCTTGTCTCATGGAGTTCGCCCTCCTCCACCCCGATCCGGACGACGCGAACTGGCTGCGTCCGGTTCCTCCTTCGGTCGCCCTGGCCCAGCGGCTCAACCCGATAGAGCGTGAGATCTCCGAGCGCAGGCGGCTGTCGACCAACCTGGCCGAAGCCTTCGAGCCGTTCATGGCCCTCAGCGCACAGGTGACCGCGCCCACCCACTCGATCACGGTGCTGGAGGGGCTCGACCGGATCAACGCTGCGCTCGACCTGGCCACGGCCCAGTGCCAGAGCGAGATGCTGACGGTCCAGCCGAGCGGGCACCGCCCCGAACGCCGACTCATCGAGGGCCTGGAGCGCGACCGGCCGCTGATCGAGCGCGGGGTGCGCATCCGGACCCTCTACCAGCACACGGCCCGCTACAGCCCGGAACGGCTGGCCTACGTGGACCAGTTCACCGACGGCAAGGCCGAGTACCGCACCATCGACGAACTCGTCGAGCGGCTCATCATCTGCGACGAGGCGGTCGCGTTCATCCCCATCAGCGACGACCGCCAGGTCGCCCTGGAGCTGCGTCACCCGGGCCTCGTCCGCTATCTGGTGAAGGTCTTCGAGTTCATGTGGGGCCGGGCGGTGCCGCTGCAAGCGGGCACCCCCTACGAGACCGATCCGGACGGCATCACGGACATCCAGCACTCCATCGCCAAGCTCCTGGTGGAGGGCCATGTCGACGAGGCCATCGCCCGACGCCTGGGCATGAACGTGCGCACCTGCCGCGCCCACATAGCCAAGCTGGCCACGGCTCTCGGCAGCGGCAGCCGCGCCCAACTCGGCTACCTGATAGCGAAGTCGGGGATCCTGAGCCAGAACAACCCACTGGCGGGGGAAGACGGCCCGGGCCCCGGCGACGGGGGCTCATAGGCCGACGGGGGGCTCCGGGGCGCCGGGAGCGGTGAGGGGCAGCAGTTCGGGCGCCTGCGAGGGCCCGTCCAGGCCCGCCTGGGCGATACGGACGCCCAGTTGGGTGCGGCTGGCCGCGCCCAGGGTCTCGGAGAGCCGGGCGATGTGCGCCCGGCAGGTGCGCACGCTGATGCCGAGGCGTTCGGCGACCACGGCGTCCTGGTGGCCCTCCGCCAGCAGCGCCGCGATCGAGCGCTCCCGGTGGGTGATGCCGTCGATACCGGTCTCCGGCAGCGGGGACGTCAGCGGGATCGCCAGGCGCCACAGCCGTTCGAAGATGGTCACCAGATAGTCGATCAGCGCCGGGTGGCGCAGCTCCAGCGCGATGGTGCGGTCGGGATTGGCCGGGATGAAGGCGACCGTGCGGTCGAACAGGATCAGGCGCTCGGGCACCTCGTCCAGGGTGCGGGCCTCGGCCGCCTCGCCCATCAGCTCCATGTAGGTGTGCAGACCCTGGCCGTGCCGGGCGACATGCGTGTACAGATCGCGCATGCGCACGCCCCTGCGGCGCATCTCCAGCGCCCGGTGCAGGCCCTCGGAGAGTTCGTCCTCCCGGCGGATGCCGCCGGGCTGAACCGTGAGCACCTCGCGTGTGCACCGCTCGGTCGCCTCGTCCATGGCGGCACGGATCCGCGGCAGCCCGTCCAGGACACGGATCGCCACGCCCTCCGCGGAGCCCGGCTCACGGCCGTCGAGCCCGGCGTACCACTCGACCGCGGCCACCGCCGCCCCGACGCGGGCCTGGCTCGCGCTGACCTCCTCGTGGACACCGCGCAGCAGCCGCGTCATGACCTCCTGCGGGGACGTCGGCACCAGCCAGTCCATGTCGTCGGGGTCCGGGTGCAGCAGCGCGAGTTCCAGCAGGCAGGGCACCGTCGCGGCGTCGACGCGGGGCACCCGGCCCCGGCGTACGGCCCGGGAGTACACCCGGTTCCCGGACTCGCAGAGCCGGTCAGCGCCGTGCGGATGCGCGTCCGTCCCGTGCCCGGCCATCTTCCACCCCTGGCTCCAACTCCCGGCTCCAGCGTCCTGCAGCGTGTTCGCAGCGCAACTATGCGCGGAGCCGCCCGCCTCCGCAACAAGGCTCCGCCGCCCCAACGCCCGCTCTTGCCGGGAACGTCCCGGATTCTCCCTCCCTCCGGAAGTTCCGTCTGCACCCAGGTGACGGGGGGAGGGAGCGCCGACCCCGCCGACCATCGAAAACGGCCGTGGCGGACGGGCGACGCTGCCCTCCACCACGGCCGTTGCTCTCAGAGCGGTGCGTCCGCTACTTCAGACCGATCGCCGTGCACGCGGCCTTGTACTTGGGGGTGCAGATGTCCTGGACGGTGTAGATGTTGTCCTGGATCACCGTGTCCTTGATGTTGGACTTCGTGAGCGCGACCACCGGCACCAGCATCGACGGGACCTTCTTCTCCGTCGGGCTGTCGACCTTGTCCCGGGTCAGCGCGTCGAACTCGATCGAGCGGCCCTGGACCTTGGCCACCGCCATCTCCGCGGCGTTGTTGGCCTCTTCCGGGTACGACTTGTACACGCTCATGTACTGCTCGCCCTCGACGATCCGCTGCACGGCGTCCAGCGAGGCGTCCTGCCCGGTCACCGGCGGGACCTTGCTGATGCCCGCCTCCTTCATCGCCTCGATGACGGCGCCGGCCACGTCGTCGTTGGCCGAGTAGACGCCCGCGATGTTGCTCAGGCCGACGGCCTGGATCGCCTCGGCCATGTTCGCCTTGGCGTTCTCCGGCTTCCAGTCCTTCGTGTCGTAGGACTTGACGATGTTGACCTTGCCCTGGAGTTCGCTGAGCGCGCCCTCCTTGAACTGCGCCGCGTTCGGGTCGGTGACCGAACCGTTCATCATGACGATCTTGCTGGTCTCCGCCTTGCTGCCGAGCGCCTCGACGAGGGCGCGGCCCTGCACCTGGCCGACCAGCTGGTTGTCGAAGGAGATGTACGCGTCGATCGGACCCTGGGCGAGCCGGTCATAGGCGATGACCGGAATGCCCGCCTTCTTGGCCTTCGCCACGCCCGCCGCGAGGGCCTTGGCGTCCACCGGGTCGACCAGCAGCACATCCACCTTGTCGGCGATCATCTGGTCGAGCTGCCCGCTCTGCTTGGCCGCGTCGGCGTCGGCGTTTTCGTAGACGACCTTGCCCTTGTCGTGGGTGAGGGAGCGCACCTGGTCACGGATGATCGGGTAGTCGAACTTGTCGTACCTCGGGTTCTCCTTCTCCGGCAGAAGAAGGCCCACCGTGATGTCGTCACCCTTCTTCGGAGACGCGGAGCTGCTGCTCCCGCCGACTCCGTCCATGACGCCGCACGCGGCGAGAGAGGCGGCCGCCGCGGACGCGGCCAGGGCTACAGCGGTGCGACGCACAGCGGTCCTACGGGTGGTACGAGCGTTCACATCAGATGCCTTCCGGGCGGGGGAGCAGCATTGCGACCCAGGTGGCTGAAAGCCAACGCGGCGACGGCATGCACCGTCAAGAAGTACGGGTTAACGAGATGGCAACAGGATCCGCGTGGAAGTCAAGTGAAGACCAAGAGACCGCACCGCCAGGGCCGTTGCCAAACCTCCCCCTGATGGAGATTTCTTCCGTCACCTGCGGAGATCCGGAAACCCACGCTCCGTCAACTCCCTTGTGGTCAGCCGACGTTCACACCCAGCGCCAAACGTGATCTATATCACGCATCAACACGTCAGCCACGCTCCCCGCATCGATCGCCCCTTGCCGGGCACCGCGCACGCCACGCAAAGGACAGGTCGCGGGGACGTAAAGATCTGTACAACCCCTTCCGTGCCTCGCGCGTCCTGATCACGAACGCCTTTCCGCGTCTCGATCCGATCAGAGGACCGAATGAACCCAGCCAGACGACGCGTCACCGCCGCGGCCGCCGCCGGCGTCGTGCTCGCCACCGCGGGCGGCCTGCTCACCGCCGCCGCTCCCGCTTCCGCCGCGACCTCCTGCACCTCGCCGGTGTTCAAGCGGCAGTTCTTCGCGAACACCGGCTTCACCGGCACCCCGAGGAGGACCGACTGCGACAGCGCGGTCGACCAGAGCTGGGGCGGCGCCCCGGCCACCGGACTGCCGGCGGACCGCTTCGGTGTCCGCTGGACCCTCACCCGCGACTTCGGCTCCGGCGGCCCCTTCACCTTCAGCGCCGGCGGGACCGACGGGATCCGCGTCTACCTCGACGGTGTACGGAAGCTGAACCTCTGGTCGGACACCCGCAGTTCGCGCTCGACGCGCCTCAACCTCACGGTCCCCAGGGGCACCCACACCCTGCGGATCGACCATGTGAACTGGACCGGCAGGGCCGCCGTCAAGTTCACCTACGCACCCCGGACCTCCGCCACCGTCGACAAGGTCAAGCCGCTGGCCCCGACGGGCGTCACGGTCGCCTACGACAAGGCGACCCGCAAGGCGAAGGTCTCCTGGGCGAGGAACAAGGAAATGGACCTCGCCGGCTACCGCCTCTACCGCCGCCCGAAGGGCAGCACCGGCTGGACGCGGCTGACCACGACGACGTCGACGACGTACACCGACGCTCCCCCGGCGACCGGCCAGGTCTTCTCCTACGAGGTCCGCGCCCTCGACAAGGCGGGCAACGAGTCGGCCGGCACCGCGGGCCCCTCCGTCACCACCGTCGACAAGACCCCGCCGGCCGCGCCCTTCGTCGAGATGGACCTCTGCCCGGGCGACCAGCCCTTCGCGGCCCCCGAGCTGGTCACCACCCTGCAGAACGCGGCCGACATCGCCCGGTACGAGATGCAGCGCCTCGACCCCGCGACGAAGACCTGGGCCACCGTGTACTCCGGCACCAAGGGCGCGATCTGCGACACCGGGTACCCCGCCGACGGCAGCAAGGTCACCTACCGGGGCCGCGCCCGGGACGCGGCCGGCAACTGGTCCGTGTACTCGGCCGCCACCACGTTCACCACCTTCGACTTGACGCCGCCGGCGACCGCCGCCGACGCCCGGGTCGAGTACCGGTCGGGCGTGCCCCACCTGGTGTGGTCCCCCGTCGCGGGGGCCGCCTCGTACCAGGTCCTCCAGTACGACCCGGCGACCGGCGGCTACCTCGACGCCCTGCCCCAGAAGGGCGCCACGAAGGACACCGCCGTCGTGCCGCGCCAACTGCTCCCGGTGGCCGGCACCTACCGGTACGCGGTGCGCGCGCTGGACGCGAAGGGCAACGCCGCCGCCCCGGTGGAGACCACGCTGTCGATGGCCGACCGTCCCGAGGCGATCCCCGCGTTCCGGACCACCGCGACCCGGACCGGCGACGCGGTGGCGATCGCGTGGAGCAGCACCGACCCGTGGACCTTCGACGAGGGTCCGCTGCTCACCTACCGGATCATCCGTACCGACCCGGCGACCGGCGAGAGCACCGTCGTGGACAGGTGCAAGCCGAACAGCCCCTGGGACGAGCCGCTCCAGCCCCCCTCGACGTCCTGGATATGGGCGGACAGCGACGCCCCCGCGTACGCCGGCCGCACGCAGATCAACGGCAACTGCCTGGATGTCTCGGGGGAGTCGGAGACGACGTACGAGTACCGGGTCGTGACGGTCGATCCCTACGGGCACGAGTCGAAGCCCGGCCCGGCGGCCACGCAGACCACGCCGGACACCCGGCGCCCGGCCGCGGTCGAGAACCTGACCGCGCAGCAGCTCCCGCTCGGCGTGCGTCTGACCTGGACTCCGCCCGCCGACGACGACGTCACCGGCTACTACGTCTGGCAGGGCACCACCGACCCGGACACCGGTGAGACGGTCTGGAAGAAGAACTGCTGGACCAGCAGCTCCCTGGCCAGGACCGAGATCCTCTGCCCGACGGTCCCCGACGGCGGCACCCATGTCTACCGGGTGGCCGCCACGGACGGCTCCGGCCTGTACGACGGCAAGGAACCCGACTTCTTCCACACCGCCGAGGTCTCGGTCACCCTGCCCGACACCCGGCCGCCCGGCTGGAGCGGTACCGAGATCCGCCAGAGCCAGTACCCGGACCTGTACTTCGGCTGCTCCGCCAGTTCGGGTCTCGGCGACTGCTCCCTGCTGGCCGGCTACCGCGTGGAGCGCTGGGACCCCGCTCAGGGCGTCTGGACCGTGCTCGCCTCGGGCCCGTCGGCCGACCACGGCAGCTACCTCGACACCAGCGTGCACGAGGACCGGCTGGGTCTGTACTACTACCGCGTCGTCCACACCGACGCGTCGGGAGCGGAGCAGGCCGTGAAGAGCCAGGCCTACGGCATCTGGGACTCCTGGCTCTGACCGGACCCGGTCCGACGTCATACGAAAGGGGCGGCACCGGAACAACGTCCGGTACCGCCCCTTCTCGCGTCGGGCAGGTCAGTCGCCCTGCTGCTGCCGCTTCGGCCGCCACACCACCAGCGCGCTGGTCTGCTGGACCTCCTGGTAGGGCACCAGGTCACGGCGGTACGAGGCATGCACCGCCGCCTCGCGCTGACGCATCGTCGCCGCAGCGCCGTCCAGCGCGGCCTGAAGCTCCGCCACGCGGGACTGGAGCGCGACCACCTGGTTCTCCAGTTCGATGATGCGTTTGATGCCGGCCAGGTTGATGCCCTCGTCCTGCGACAACTGCTGCACCTGGCGGAGCAGTTCGATGTCGCGGGCCGAGTAGCGCCGGCCCCGGCCCGCGGTGCGGTCCGGGGACACCAGGCCGAGGCGGTCGTACTGGCGCAGTGTCTGCGGGTGCAGTCCGGAGAGCTGGGCCGCCACCGAGATGACGTAGACCGGGGTGTCCTCGGTCAGCTCATACGGGTTACGTCGACGGCCGTCCATCTCCTCATGCTCCCTTCGCCGCCTGGAACAGCTCCGCCCGCGGGTCCTCGTCCGCGGTCGCCTCGCGATACGCCTCCAGCGCGTCACGAGCCTTGCCCGAGACGTCCTTGGGGACACTCACCTCGACGGTGACCAGCAGGTCCCCGCGGGTGCCGTCCTTACGGACCGCGCCCTTGCCACGGGCCCGCATCGTGCGCCCGTTGGGCGTGCCCGGGGGCAGCTTCAGCGTCACCGGGGACCCGCCCAGGGTGGGCACCCGGATCTCGGCGCCGAGCGCCGCCTCCGCGAACGTCACCGGCACGCTCACCGTCAGGTTGTCGTCCTTGCGGCCGAAGACCGGATGCGGATTCACATGCACGACGACATACAGATCACCGGCCGGGCCGCCCCGCTCGCCGGGCGCGCCCTTGCCGCGCAGGCGGATGCGCTGCCCGTCGGAGACACCGGCGGGGATGCGGACCTGCATCGTCCGGGACGACTTCGCCCGGCCGCTGCCGTGGCACACCTCGCAGGGGTTTTCCGCGATCAGACCGCGGCCCTTGCAGTCCGGGCAGGGGTCGGTCAGCGAGAAACCGCCGCCCGAACCCCGCGCGACCTGCCCGGTGCCGACGCAGGTCGGGCACACACGCGGTGTGCCGTTCTTGTCGCCGGTGCCCGAGCAGGCCTTGCAGGCCGCCTGCGAGGACATGCGCAGCGGCACGGTCGCGCCGTCCACCGCCTCCATGAAGCTGAGCGTGACCTCGGACTCGATGTCCTGGCCGCGCCTCGGCTGCGTACGCGTGCCCGCGCCGCCGCCACGGTTGAACAGGCCCCCGAAGACGTCACCGATACCCCCGCCGAAGTTCCCTCCGGTGCCGGCCTGGCCGCCGAAGAGATCGCCGAGGTCGAAGTTGAACGAGCCGCCGCCCGCCCCGGGACCGGGACGGAAGCCGCCGTTGCCGAAGAGGGCGCGGGCCTCGTCGTACTCCTTGCGCTTCTTGGGGTCGCCGAGGATGTCGTTCGCCTCGGAGATCTCCTTGAAACGTTCCTCCGCCTTGGCATTGCCCTTGTTGGCGTCCGGGTGGAACTCGCGGGCGAGCTTCCGGTACGCCTTCTTGATCTCGGCCTCGGTGGCGTCCTTGGGGACGCCGAGGACCTTGTAGAAGTCCTTCTCGATGAAGTCCTTGGTGCTCATCCCCGACGTCCCTCCTTCCCTACGCGTTCGTGGTGTACGTCAGCCCTCGTCCGGGCCACCGCTCTCCTTGTCGTCGCCCGCCTCGGTGCTCTCCTCGGCCTTGACCGTCTGCGCTCCCGGCTGCGGCTCGGCCACCGCCACCCGCGCGGGGCGGATGGTGCGCTCGCCGAAGCGATACCCGGGCTGCAGAATCGCCACGCACGTCGTCTCGGTGACGTCCGGCGCGTAACTGTGCATCAGGGCTTCGTGGATCGTCGGGTCGAAGGGCTCGCCGTCCTTGCCGAACTGCTGCAGACCCATCTTCGCCGCGACGGTCTCCAGCGACTCGGCGACGGACTTGAACCCGCCGACCAGCTCGCCGTGCTCCCGTGCGCGGCCGATGTCGTCGAGCACGGGCAGGAGCTCGGTCAGGAGGTTCGCGATGGCGATCTCCTTGACCGCGATCCGGTCACGCTCGACGCGGCGGCGGTAGTTCTGGTACTCGGCCTGGAGGCGCTGGAGGTCCATCGTGCGCTCACCGAGCGCCGTACGAACCTGGTCCAGCTGGGCCACCAGACCGGCGTTCTGTGCGCTTGCGTCCCCCGCCGGGGCCGCCGCCCCCTCCGAAGAGGGGGAGGCGGCCTTCGGCTCGGCGTCCTCAGGGGTGGCGCCGGAGGGGACGTCGGGCTTCTCCTCGAAGCCCGGGGTCTCCTCCGTCACGCGGCACCGTCCTTGCGCTCGTCGTCCACGATCTCGGCGTCGACCACGTCGTCGTCGGCCTTGGCCTCGGAGGCACCCGCGCCGGCGGACGCCTGGGCGGCCTGGGCGTCGGCGTACATGGCCTGGCCGAGCTTCTGCGAGACGGCCGCGACCTTCTCCGTGGCGTTGCGGATCTCGGCCGTGTCCTCGCCCTTGAGCGTCTCCTTCAGCTCGGCGACGGCGGCCTCGACCTCGGTCTTGATCTCGCCCGAAACCTTGTCCTCGTTGTCCTTGAGGAACTTCTCGGTCTGGTAGACGAGCTGCTCGCCCTGGTTGCGGGTCTCGGCGGCCTCGCGGCGGCGGTGGTCCTCCTCCGCGTACTGCTCGGCCTCCTGACGCATCCGGTCGACCTCGTCCTTCGGCAGCGACGAGCCGCCGGTGACGGTCATCTTCTGCTCCTTGCCGGTGCCGAGGTCCTTCGCCGTGACGTGCATGATGCCGTTGGCGTCGATGTCGAAGGACACCTCGATCTGCGGGACACCGCGCGGCGCCGGCGGCAGACCGGTCAGCTCGAACATGCCGAG